>NZ_JBEYWC010000024.1:0-110242 GCF_040704505.1 Streptomyces sp. NPDC047002 | reverse complement strand
CGCGCCCCCGCCGCGGCCCCCCCGCCGCGCGGGGGGGGGGGGGGGGGGGGGGGCGCGGCCCCCCCCCCCCGCGCTGCCCCGGCTGCGGGCGCGCCCGCCCCTTCTTCGGGCGCCCCTGCCCCCTTGGCGCGGCGCGCGGCGGCGAGTGCCCGCATCGCCGCGCCCGAGTCGACCGGCTTGGCGGAGCGGGGCGGCCCCACGTGCCGGCCCGCGTCGTCCACCGCGCGCGAGGGCAGCGGCTCGGGCGCAGGGGCCGCGGCGTCCTGGGCGGTGCGCGCCTGCGGCACGGCGGTCAGGCCGGTGGGCGGGGCTGCGGAGAGTTCCGAGGGGTCGGCGGGCGAAGCGGCCCGCGGGTCGGCGGGCGCGCCCCACGCGACCCGGTGGTCCACCTCGCTCCCGAAGCCCGACTGCCGCGCCGTGTCGGCCTGCCAGGCGGATGCGGGCTCCTGCGGGGCGGGCGCGGCGTCCGGTCCGTCGGCGACGCCGGCCGAGGGGTCCTCGTCGAAGAAGACGGGCCCCGTCTCCTCGGCGGCCTGCGGCGCCGCGTCGGGGGCGGGGGCCTGCGGTGCGGCCTGCGCGCGGGGGTCGGCGGCCTCGCTCCCCGCGGGCGCGGGCCTGCTGGTGCCGGGCACCCAGGCAGCGCCGTTCCAGTACCGGACGTAGCCCGGGATGGACGGATCGGGGTAGTAGCCGGCCGCGGGCCCGCCGTCGCCTGCTGCCGATGTCGGGGCGCTCATCACCGTGGTCCCGTATCTCCTCAAGTGCCTTTGTTCAAGGCCTCACATCTATCAGAACACCGGCCGCCGCCGGGGCGGTCCTCTCCTTTGCGCCACTTTTCGGTCACGGAGTCGTCACACAACGTTATCGGCGTACCGGCGGCTCCCGCCGGGCCGTCCCGGCCGCGGGGCGCGGGGCCTCCTCCGGCGCGGGCGCGCAGTGGACGGCAGCACGGTACCGGGCCGGGGGCCGTAAGGGGACCACCGCAGGTGTGCTGCCTGTCAGCGCCAGGCGGCGGCCCGCCAGGCGCCGGGGCCGCGCGGCGGCAGCGGTGCGCGCAGCCCGCGCGCACGGGCGACCGGGCGGGGGCGCTCGATGCTCGGCGCTCGGCAGGGGCCCGGGGACGTCCACGAAAGAGAGCACGGGGATGGGGAAGGCGTCGCACATCCGGATGAAGCGCGCGCGACGGCGCCACCCCTCACGGACGCCGCAGGACCGGCCGCTCGCCGAACGCCTCCCGGGGCACGATGCCCGCACGCCGGAGCCGGCACAGCACACTGAACGAGCTGCCAGGGAGCCGTTTTGGCAGCACGTGGAGTGCGTCGTCGAGGAGGGATACTTTCCCCGGCCGTCGGGGGGAGCAGCAGCCTGAGGCGGCCCTCCGCGGCGCCCCGGCCGTCCCGGGGCGCCCCGCCCACCGCGCGGGCGGCGCAGCCCGCGCGTACGGACGCCCCCCGGGCGGCAGGCGTCCGCACCGCACCGACCGAGAGGCAGGTACCGCGCCATGAGTCACGCAGCGACGACACCGTCGGGAGCGGCAGGGGCCGCGGAGCCGGGGCGGGCCGACCCGGAGGCGTGGCTGCGGCGGCTGCGGGCGGCGCCCGGGCCGACCGCGGGGGCGCCGCTGCTGGTCTGCTTCCCGCACGCGGGCGGCGCCGCCTCGTCCTTCCGGCCGCTGGCGGCGGCGCTCGGCGGGGCGGTGGAGACCGTGGCGGTGCAGTACCCGGGGCGGCAGGACCGGTACGCGGAGCCCTGCGTCGAGGACCTGGACGAGATGGCCGCCCTGGTCGCCGAGTCACTGCGGCTGCGCGACGGCGGGCAGGGGCGGCCGACGGCGTTCTTCGGGCACAGCATGGGCGCGACGCTGGCCTTCGCGGTGGCCCGGCTGCTCGAAGGCCCGGGGTCCAGCGGGCCCGTGGGCCTGTTCGCCTCCGCGCGCAAGGCGCCCTCGGTGGCGGAGGGCCGGCAGGTCCACCTGCTCGGCGACGCCGAGGTGGTCGCCGAGCTGAAGTCCCTCGGCGGCACGGCCGCGGGCGCGCTGGACGACGAGGAGCTCGTGGGCCTCGTCCTGCCCGCAGTCCGCAGCGACTACCGCGCCCTGGAGACGTACCGCCCCAGGCCGGGGGAGCGGCTCGGCTGCCCGGTGACCGCGGTGCTCGGCGACGCCGACCCGCGGGTCGCCCCTGCCCAGGCCGCGGCCTGGGCAGGGCACACGGCGTCCGAGTTCCGGATACGGGTGCTGCCGGGCGGCCACTTCTATCTGAACGACCAGGTGGAAGCGGTCGCGGGCCTCGTGCGTGAGCGGCTCGCCGCGTGGGCGGGCTGAGCCCCGTACCCGTGCCGGAAAAAAATCTTGGAGAAGCCGCGTCATAGTCGCGCGGCACCCGGCTCTCTCCCAGTACGGCGCCCGGACAACCAGTCCCGGGGCCGAACGAGGGAGAGGACGAAGACCATGGGCGCCACCGACACCGTCGTGGAACGGGAACTCGACATCGAGCTGGTCCTGTCGCCTGAGCACAGCGTGGCGGTACCCGCCAGGCTGACGTACAGGACGGCGGACCCCTACGCGGTCCACATCGCCTTCCACATCCACTCGCAGAACCCGGTGCACTGGACGTTCGCGCGCGAGCTGCTGGTGGAGGGCGTGTTCCGGCCGTGCGGGCACGGCGACGTACGGATCTGGCCGACGCGCGTGAGCGGGCACAGCGTGATCAGCCTCGCGCTGACCTCGCCGGACGGGGACGCGCTGCTGCAGGCGCCGCTCGGGGCGCTGTACCAGTGGCTCGAACACACACTGCGGGTCGTGCCGCCCGGCACGGAGACGGACCGGCTCGGCCTCGACGAGGCGCTGCTCGCGCTGCTCGCACCGACCCCGGCGGACGACCTGTGGCTGCGGGACCCGTGGCCGTCCGACGGGTCGGACTGCCAGGACGCCGGAGAGTGACTCGCCTCACAGGCACGGCAGTTCACCCTCCCGCGCACCCTCCCCCGGCACCGGGCGCCCCCGCGCCCGAGTCGTTGGGCGCGGCCGCCGCCGTTCACGCACCGGGAACGGGGCCAGGCGCCGCACAGGGGTCGGCACCTGGCCGCCCCGCGGTGCGTGAACGGCAGGTGGCCGGGGAGGGTCCGCTGGCGGTCCTCTACCCTTTGGGCGACACGGGTCGGCGGAGGGCGAGAGGGAACACCGAAGATGACGACTGCTCCGGCACTGGCGGAACTGCGCGAGGTCTGCCAGCCGAACGCGAAGCTCGCGAGCCGCAACGGCGAGCACTGGGCCGGCCGCCTGTACATGCGGACGATCTCGCTGCACGCGACGCGGCAGCTCGTCCGCACCCGCGTCACACCGAACGCGCTCACCTGGACCATGGTGGTGTGCGGTGTCCTCGCCGGGGTCGCGCTGCTCGTCCCCGGCCTGTGGGGCGCGCTGCTCGCCGCGATCCTCTTCCAGCTGTTCCTGCTTTTCGACTGCGTCGACGGCGAAGTGGCGCGCTGGAAGGGGCAGAACAGCGCGGTCGGCATCTATGTCGACCGCCTGGGCGCCTACTTGGCGGACGCGGCGCTGCTCGTCGGCGCCGGTTTCCGTGCGGCGCGCGGCGGTTCGGACCTGTGGGTGTCCGTGGGCCTTGCCGCGGCCCTCGGCATCGTGCTGCTGAAGGCGTCGACGGACCTGGTCGACGTGGCCCGTGCGCGGCGCGGACTGGCCGTCGCCACCGAGGAGTCGACGGCGCCGCGCGCCCAGTCGATCGCCTTCGCACGGCGGGTGGCCTCCGCGTTCAAGATCCACCGCATCACCAACGGCATCGAGGCGTCGCTGCTGCTGCTCGCCGTGGCGATCGTGGACGCCGCTCTCAACAGCACGGAGCCGACCAGGATCGCCGTCGCGGCCATCGCCGCGGTGAGCTGGATCATGGTCGTCGCCCACCTGGCCTCCATCATGAACTCCTCGCGCCTGCGCTGACATTCGGCCGCCCCGGCGGTCGCACGGCGCGGGGCGGACCCGCGCCGCACCCTGTGACCCGGACCACAGCGCGTTCCTTCAACGCTCGCGGCCCGCGCCCCGTATCCCGCGCGGATCGGCACGCAGTGCCATGTCGGCGGATGAGGGAGAGCGCGTGGTGGAGCGCAGGAGTGCGCTGTTCGGGCTGGCCGCGGTGGGCGGGATCGGCGTCACGACCGTCGGGGGTTTCCTGTACGCGGGCGGCAGACTGAGAGCGCTGCCGCCCGAGCGGCTGACACCGGCGCGGTTCGCCGACGGCCTGGAGGGCGTCTTCGGGCGCCACCCCGGCTTCCGCCGCAACCACGCGAAGGGCGTGGCCGTACGGGGCCGCTTCACGGCCACGGCCGACGCCGCCGCGCTCTGCGGGGCCTCGGTGTTCAGGCCCGGCGGGAGGACCCCGGTCACCGGCAGGTTCTCCCTCTCCGGTGGCGTCCCTTACGCGCCGGACGCACCGGCCGCCGTGCGCGGGCTCGGCCTGCGCTTCGACCCGCAGGACGGCGGCCAGTGGCGCACGGCCATGGTCGACCTCCCCGTCTTCCTCGACAACACACCGAGCGGCTTCCTCGAACGGGTGCGGGCCTCGAAACCGGTGCCCGCCACCGGCAGGCCCGACCCGCGCGCCATGGCCGCGTTCCTCGAACGCCACCCGGAGACCGCGCGCGCCATGAAGGTGGTCGCGGCGAGGCCCGCCACGTCGGGCTTCGCCGACAGCACCTTCCACGGGCTCAACGCCTTCTACTTCACGGGCGGCCGCGGCGGGAGCGGCCTGCCCGCGGGCGGCCGTGTCCCGGTCAGGTGGGCGATGGAGCCGCTCCGGCCGGTGCGGCCCGCAGGGCCCGTGCCCGGCGGGAACCCGGCGGCGCCCGGCACCCGCGACTACCTCTTCGACGCGCTCGTGCGCGACCTGTCGGCCGGGCCGCTGCGCTGGCGGCTCGTCGTGACGGTCGCCGAGCCGGGCGATCCGCTGGACGACGCCACGCTCCCCTGGCCCAAGCGGCGGCGCAGGGTCGTCGCGGGGACACTCACCCTGGACACCGTGGAGACGGAGGCGCCGGGCACCGCGCGGGACGTCAACTTCGACCCGCTCGTCCTGCCGCCCGGCATCGAGCCGTCCGACGACCCGCTGCTGAGCGCGCGTTCGGCCGTGTACGCGCAGTCGTACGCGCGCCGGGCCGCCGAGCACCACACCCCGAGCGCGGTCGACGTGCGGCAGGTGCTCCATGGCTGACGCCGTCCCCGAGGCCCCGGCGACCCCGCGCCCCGCACGCTACGACGCGACGGCCCGCGGGCTGCACTGGATCACGGCCGTCCTGGTCGTCGCCACGCTGTTCGCCGGGATCGTGATGACGGGGTGGCTCGGCGGCTACCACGCCCTGCTGCGCGTCCACGAGCCCCTCGGCGCCGCCGTGTTCGTGCTGGCGGTGGCGCGGCTCGCCAACCGCGCCCTGCGCCGCGGGCCCGCCTTCCCCGCCGCCATGCCGCGGGCGGAACGCGCGGTCGCCGCCGCCTCGGAGTGCCTGATGTACGGGCTGCTGCTGGTGCAACCGCTGGCGGGCTGGGGCATGGAGTCGGCCGCCGGCATCCCCGTGCTCCTCCCCGGGGGCCTGCGGCTGCCCGGGCTCCTGCCGCAGGACGCCGGGCTCTACGCGGCGCTCCACACCGTCCATGTGGTGTGCGGCTGGACGCTGTTCGCGGTGTTCGTCGCGCACATGTCGGGCGTGCTCGTGCACGCGCTCGTGGTCAGGGACGGCCTGCTGCGCCGGATGACGCTCGGGCGGGGCGGGCCGCGCGCGCCGCGCGGCTGAAGGACCGCCGGAGCGGCGGGTGGGCGCACGCCGCTCCGGCGGCCGCCTGGACGGCCGGCCCCCGCACGGGGCGCCGGCCTGGGGCCGCCGGGTGCGTCCGGCGGCCGGTTGGCGGGGCGGGGCCGGGACGGCCGGCCCCGCGGCGTCACCACTCGTAGGGCAGGTACTTGCCGTCGAGGGTGATCACGATCCGGTCGCCCTTCGGGTGCGGCACGCGTTCCACGTCGAGCTTGAAGTTGATGGCACTCATGATGCCGTCGCCGCACTGCTCGTGGATGAGCTCCTTGATGGTCGGCCCGTAGACCTGGACCACCTCGTAGAGGCGGTAGATCGTCGGGTCGACCGGGACGGCCGTGTCGAGCCCGCCGCGGTAGGGCTGGCTGCGGAAGGCGAGCACGGCGTCCTCGCCGAGTTCGAGCAGCGCGGCGGCGCGCTCGGCCTCCTTCTCGCCCATCGGGTGCTGGCCGAGGAGCGCCGCGGTCGTCCAGGCGAGCGGCCTGCCCACGGTCTCGGCGAGCTGCGCCCAGGTCACACCGGTACGGATCTTGGCCTGGCGCACGGCCTCCGCGGCTTCCTTCTTGGTGAGCATGCCGGTCCCCTTCCACTCCGCGGCGCGCCGGGCGCGCACTGCATACAGAATACAATATGCCGACCGACGACGAGTCGATACGGGCGTTCCGGCATCCCGCCCCGCTCGGCCGTATTATGTTTACCGGCGGAACATAATGCCCCGCCCCCTTCCCACCGCCGGGAGAACCCATGGACCACCACGCCGGCCTGCGCGAACTCCTGCGTGGGATCGAGGTCTTCGCCGGAGACGACCTCCCCACCTTCGACCCCGCCGACACCCCGGCGGCGCCCGAGGAGTTGTTCGTCACGTGGCTGCGCGGGGCGCTCGCCGCCGGTGTCCGCGAGCCGCACGCGATGACGCTGTCCACCGTGGACGCCGAGGGCCACCCGGACGCGCGCGTCCTCATCCTGAAGAACCTGGAGAACACCGACGCCGGCGGCTGGCAGTTCGCCGTGCACGCCGGCAGCCCGAAGGGCCGGGAGCCGGCCGCGCACCCGAGGGCCGCGCTCACCTTCTACTGGCCGCCGCTCGCCCGGCAGGGCCGGGTGCGCGGGCCGGTCGCGGCGCGGCCCGCGCAGCAGGCCGCGGCCGACTTCCTGGCGCGCTCGCCGCAGGCGCGCGCCGAGGCGCTGCTCGGCACCCAGAGCCGCCCCCTCGGGGACCTCGCGGAGCGCGACCGGCGCACCGCGGAGTCGCTGGCCCGCGTCGAGCGGCACCAGGACCTGGTGGCACCGGAGTGGACGCTGTACGAACTGCGCGCCGAGCGCGTCGAGTTCTGGCAGGGCGACGCCGGGCGCCGGCACACCCGCCTCGCCTATCTGCGCGCGGCGGACGGCTGGCGCAGGCAGCTCCTCTGGCCCTGAGGCGCGCCGGGCCGAGGCCCGGCGCCCCCGCTCAGTCGGGCAGCCCCCGCACCAGTACCAACGACCCCTCGTAGGACGGCCGGTGGCGCAGCTCGCCGTACCGCTCGTCCCACTCCCCCGACCCGACAGCGGCGTCAAGCGCCGCCGCGTACCGCTCCCGGATCGCCGGATCGACGAAGCTCCAGGCCGAGTTGGCCTGCCGGGCACCGGGGTCGAGCAGCATCTCGGGGCGGCCGTAGTACGCCTCGTTGAAGCCGTCCACGCAGTCGAACGGGATCGGTACGGGCGTCACGTCGACGAGCCCGCCGAGCACCTCGGCGAGGTCCGCGACAGCCGGATAGCGGCGCGCCTCGGTGTCGAGGACGAGCGGCGCGTACGCGTACAGCCAGAAGTCCCTGACGAGGACGGGGTCCGCGGTCAGGAGGAGCACGGGCCCGCGCGCCACCCGCCGCATCTCGCGCAGCCCGGCCCGGAAGTCGCCCCACTGGTGGACGCTGAAGGTCGCCATCGCGGCATCGAACGCGTCGTCTTCGAAGGGAAGTTGCTCAGCGACCGCGTCGACGGCCGCAGGCAGGCCCGGCGGGCGCTGGGCGCGCATCACCGCGGAGGGCTCGACGGGCGTCACCGCGCGCTCCGCCGTCTCGTAGGAACCGGCCCCCGCGCCGACGTTGACGACGGTGCGGGCGTCGCCGAGCGCCGCCTCGATCAGCCGCGCGATGCGCGGCTCCGGCTGCCGGTAGGAGGTGTACCGCTCACCGATGGAGCCGTAGTCCGCGTCGCCCGCGCTGCCGTCCGCCCCTCTTTTGTTCATGGTCGGAACATACCAGCGGGCGGCCGAGCCGGGGAGGAAACGGCGAACCCCCTGGGGCCGGGGGCGTTCAGCCGCGGATGACCGCCTTGGTGCGCATCAGGAACTCGCCGAGGTAGGCGTCGTGCGGGACACCCGGGGCCATCCAGTGGGTCGGGTGGCCGCCGATGTGGAGGTTGCTGATGGAAGGCTCGGCGAGCAGGCGGTCGAGCAGCTCCTCGTCCTCGGTGATCGCGGTGAGGACCAGGCTGTTCCTGAGCACCTCGACGCCGGCCTCGCGGGTCCAGGGCGCGACCCAGACGCACGGGAACGGCAGTTCCGTCCCGGCCTGTTCGGCGTACGGGCCATCGAGCTGGTGCACGGCGGGCCGCAGCGTCGCGGTGCCGTCGCCCAGGTCGCCCACCACTCCGGCGCCACCGAGCCAGGCCTTCGTGCCCGCGGCCCTGGCGAGCAGGTGGTCCGACAGGCGCCGCGCCTCCGCGAGCGGGTGCACCGGCAGGATCGCCCGCTCGTCCTCCGGTGGCATGTCGGCGATGGTGGCGAGCCGTTCGGCCAGTGCCGCGGCGAGGGGCCCGGGGTCGCCCTCGACGAACACGGCGGTGGCGTCGACGCAGCCGACACCGCCGTCGCGGCTGACCGAGTCCGCGATGACGTCGAGGTGGCTGCGCCAGTCCGAGTCGGCGGTGACGAGGATCTTCGCCCGGCCGGGCCCGGCGGGCAGCACGGTGGGGTCGGCCGCGTACCGGTCGACGACCGCCTGGCCGCCGTAGACCATGCCCAGGTCCGCCTCGCGCAGGAGCGTGTCGGCCGTCCGGTGATCGGTGGGCAGCAGCACGACCTGGTCGGCGCCGAAGCCGGCCGCCCGCAGGGCGCTGACGAGGCGGTACGGGGTGAGCGGTTCGCGGCGCGAGGGCCGCACGGCCACCCGGTAGCCGAGCGCCAGGGCCTCCGGCCACAGCGCGTGCACGGCGGGATGGTTCCCGGCGGCCTGCACGGCGAACACGGCGCCGCGCCGGACCCACACCGCGGTGCCGGTGCGCGCCTCCGGGGCGCGCCAGTCGCGCACGGCGCCGACGGGACGGGCCGCCTGCGCGCTGCGGTCGGCAAGCGCGGTGCTCCGCCGGATGCTCTCGACCGCCGTGCGCACACCGGTCAGCGGGGTCCCGGACATCCGGCAGACGGCGTGCGCGTACGCGTCGGCGTCCAGGCCGGCCACCGTGCCCGCGGCGAACAGTTCACCGGCACGGGCGAGGGCGGCGAGCCGCTCCTCCGTCGGCGGGGTCGCGGCCCGGTGCAGCGCGGCCATCGCCCGGGAGACGAACAGCGGGGGAACCAGGCTCAGTTCAGCGATCGGCTGGCCCGCCACATCGCTGATCGGCAGCCGGTTGCGGGACCGGTAGGGACCCTTCGGCCCGAGCGCCGGCACCTCGATCGGCGCGCCCACCTCAGTACACGCCCTCGATGACGGCCCGTTCGTCGAAGACCGCGACCGGGCCCACGTCGGCGATCGCGTCACCGGGGGCACCCGCCGGCGCCCGCACCCGGGTGGCCAGGTCGCGTTCGAGGTTGGCCGGCAGCAGGAACGACTTGCTCACATGGTGGGTCACCACCTGGCCGCGCTCGCCGTGGCCGACCGTCCCGCCGGTCTCGGGGGCGACGACGGAGAACGTGACGAAGGGCGCGAGCGGATCGAAGACGCAGGGGTCGTCCGCAGTCAGGCCGAGCCGTTCGCCGACCCCGCCGAGGATCATCGTGCTGCCGTAGACCCCGTGGAGCGGCACGCCGGGGAAGACCTCGGTGCGGTAGAGGTCCCGCGAGTCTGCGTCCATGTGCGTCCCGCCCCAGAGGATGCCCCGCACCTTCGCGTTGACCAGCTCCACCAGGTCGTCGCGGCGCGCGAGGCGTTCCAGCAGCGCCGGGGTGGTCATGAGCACGCCGATGTCCTGGGTGCTCAGCAGGTGCGCCGCCTGCTCGACGAGGTGCTCGCCGTAGGCGTCGGCCTGGCCCGTGTCGCCCGCGGCCAGGAGCTTCTTGATCCACCGCGGGTCCAGGTCGACGGGGAACCTGATGCCGCCGCGGTCGGTGGCCAGCCGGGTGACGAGATCCCCGACCATGTGCGGCCCGGTCGGCGCGAGGGCCAGCCAGTCCGCCCCGCGGGGAAACCCGAGGGCGTCCAGATCGGCATCGACCGCGCTCACCACCCGGTCCCACCAGTCGCGGAGGATGACCACGCGCTTGGGCGCGCCGGTGGTGCCCCCGCTCTCGGCCACGCCGACGACACCGGGGCGCGCACCGTAGCCGCGCGGCACGAGAGCGGCGGCGCGGACGTCGCGCAGCTCGTCCGCGACGTTCGGGAAGAGGGCGAGGTCCTGGTGGCCCCTGACGTCCGTGCGCGGATCGAAGCCCAGCGAAGCGGCCCGCGCCAGCCAGAACGGCGAGCCGGTGTCCTCGCCGAAGTGCCAGGCCATGGCGGCGCGCACGAACGCGTCGGGGTCCGGCTCGGCGCCCGGCGGGGGGTCGAGGACATCGAGGATGTCGTCGGTCGTGCGGGACAACGGGCCACCTCCCGAAGCCGGACCTGGCGTGCCGTGCGCTCCCGCACGCGGCGGCCGCGGCGCACATCGTCGCCGACAGGCTATCAACCACCGTCCGTGCACGAGGAGATACGGGGAGAGAAGAGGGCGGGGCGCTCCGCCGACGACCTCGCCCCGCGGGACGGCCGTCGGCCGCGCGCCCTGGTTACACTGCGGCCATGGCAAGTGACGCCGCGCATGCGGACGACGCGTCCATCGCCCGCGTGTACGGGCTCGCACTCGGCGGTTCCCGCGGGAACAGCGCGGACCGCGAGACCCTGGACGATTTCCTGCGCGACTACCCGCTGTTCGGGGCCATCGCGCGCGTGAACCGGATGTTCCTGCGCCGGCTGGTGCGCCACCTGGCGCTGCTGGGCATCGACCAGTTCCTCGACCTCGGCTCCGGCGTCCCCTCCGACGACCCTGGCGACAATGTGCACGAGATCGCGCGGGCCGTCGACCCGGCCGCCCGGGTCGTCTACGTGGAGCGCGACCCGGTGGCGGCCGGCGCCTGGCGGCAGGTGCTCGAAGGGGACGAGCGTGCCGCCGTCATCGAGGGGGACATCGCGGAACCCGGCTCCGTGTGGCACGATCCGCGCACCACGGGCCTGCTCGACCCCGGCCGCCCGGTGGCGGTGCTGATGAGCGCGGTACTGCACTTCTTCGACGACGAGGCGGCGGCCAGGCTGGTACGGGGGTACCTGCGCCCCCTGGCCCCCGGCAGCTACCTGGGGCTGTCGCAGGCCGGTGGCGACGACGCCGCGGCCCGCCCGGCGCTGAGCACCTACGGCGCGCGAGTCCACCACGTCCACCTGCGCGGCAGGGCCGAGGTCACGGCCTTCTTCGACGGTCTGGAGCTCGTCGAGCCCGGTGTCGTGCTGCGGCCGGAATGGCACCCGGAACCCGGGGTCGCGCTCGACGCCGACAGCCGGGCCGTGCTGCGCGCACGCGCCGGCTACTGCGGCCTCGGCCGCAAGCCCGAGGCGTGACGGCACACCCCGGGACATCCGCGGGACGGGCGCGGGGCACGGGATCGGCGGAGCCGGCGCTCTACCCCACGGGTACAGGACCGGCGGGACCGGCGCCGTACCCCACGGGTACGGGACCGGCGGGGGCCGACAGCGGCCGGGGCCGGGCCGGCGAGAGCGGCACATCCGACGAGCCGCCGTCGGACCCCTGTCCGCGGCTTCACTCTTCCTGACGAACGCCGGTCGCCGCCGTCGACGCGGCCATCGGCGTCTGCCACCGTGAGGAACGACCATCTCCGCTGCTGCCGGCCGACGGGCGGGCGCAGCCGCTCCCCCTCGCCTCGCCGCCCTGGCGCCACTCCCCCCTCACCGGTCCCGACCCGTGCCCGGCCCTGTGCGGTGCCCACGGCGTCCGCATCGCGCGACGCCACGAACTGACGAAAGGTCACATCTCATGCGGACGGAAGCAGTCGACCGGATCACACTGATCTTCACACGCTTCGATGTCGACGGTGACGGATACCTGGAGTCCGAGGACTTCGAGACCATGGCGGACCGGGTCGTCGCGGCGGCCGCCGGGTCCGACGACGAGGCGAAGGCCGCGATGGCCGCCGGTTTCCGCGGCTTCTGGAACGCCCTGGTCAGCAACCTCGACACCGATCACGACGGCCGGATCGACTTCGCCGAGTACACGGCCTGCGTGATCGACCCGGAGCGCTTCGACGGGGCGATCGGCGAGTTCGCGGACGCACTCGCCGCACTCGGCGACCCGGACCGCGACGGGCTGATCGAACGTCCCCTCTTCACCGCCCTCCAGACGGCCATCGGGTTCGAACGCCCGCAGATCGACGCCCTCTTCGACTTCCTCGGACCCGACGGCGCCGACCGGATCACGGTGCCCGCCTGGTCCGCCAGCATCAAGGAGTACAACCGTCCCGACAAGGCCGGCATCGCGGGTGACGTCCTGGCACACGGAGCGCCCGCCTGAGCCACGACACCGTCGCGCGCGGAGAAGACCCGTGGTGGTCAGTGGCCCGCTCCGCCCTGCGCGTCGAACACCTTGCCCGGGTTCAGCAGCCCGAGCGGGTCGAAGACGGACTTGACCTGGCGCTGCAACTCCAGCTCGACCGGCCCGAGTTCGCGGGCGAGCCACTCCTTCTTCAGGATGCCGACGCCGTGTTCGCCGGTGATCGTGCCGCCGAGGCGCAGGCCGAGCGCCATGATCTCGTCGAACGCCTCCTTGGCCCGGCGCACGTCGTCCGGCCTGGTGGGGTCGAAGCAGACGATCGGGTGGGTGTTGCCGTCGCCCGCGTGCGCGCACACCCCGATCTTGGTGTCGTACTTCGCCGAGATCGCCTCGACGCCCTCGAACATGTCGCTGAGCCGGGCGCGCGGCACGCACACGTCGTCGATCATCGTCGTGCCGAGCGCCGCCTCGAGAGCGGGCAGGGACAGCCGGCGCGCCTGCAGGAGCATCTCGGACTCGGCCGCGTCGTCGGCGGGCACGACCTCGGTGGCGCCCGCCTCGGTGCACAGTTCGCCGACGGCGGCGAGGTCGGCGGCCGGGTCGGGGGTGTCGAAGGCGACGAGCAGCAGCGCCTCGGTGGTCTCGGGCAGGCCCATGTGGGCCATGGCGTTGACGGCGCGGACCGTGGTGCCGTCCATCAGTTCCATCAGGGACGGCACATGGCCGCGCTCCATGATCAGGCGTACGGCCTCCCCCGCGGCGGACGCCGAGGTGAACTCGGCGGCGAGCACCAGCTGCCGCGGCGGCTCGGGCTTCAGCGCGAGCACGGCCCCGACGACGACGCCGAGGCTGCCCTCGGAGCCGACGAACAGCCGGGTCAGGTCGTATCCCGCGACGCCCTTGGCCGTGCGGCGCCCGGTGGAGAGCAGGCGGCCGTCGGCGAGCACGACGTCGAGCCCGAGCACGTACTCGGCGGTGACCCCGTACTTCACGCAGCACAGGCCGCCCGCCGCGGTGCCGATGTTGCCGCCGATGGTGCAGGTCTCCCAGCTGGAGGGGTCCGGTGGGTAGTACATGCCCTGCTCGGCGACGGCGCGCGAGAGCGTCGCGTTGACGACGCCCGGCTCCACGACGGCGACCCGGTCGACGGGGTCGATCTCCAGGATCCGGTCCATCTTCACGAGCGACAGCACGATGCACCCGTCGGAGGCGTTGGCCGCGCCGGACAGGCCCGTGCGGGCGCCCTGCGGCACGACGGGGACCCGCAGCGCGGTGGCCGTGCGCATCACGTGCTGGACCTGCTCCACCGTGCGCGGCAGCACGACGACGGCCGGCGCGCCCGCCGCGCAGAAGCTCGCCATGTCGTGCGCGTACGAGGCCGTCACGTCGGGGTCGGTGAGGACCGCGTCGGCGGGCAGGCCCGCGCGCAGGTGGTCGGCGAGGGCGCCGCGGTCGGCGGCGGTCGTCCCGGATTCCAGCAGATCGTCCATGATCCCAGGTTCGCACCGACGGCCATCGGTGTGAACCCGTATGCGAGCCACCCCACAGGACAGAGTGTGATCATCACATTGACGCACAGTTGCCTCCATGGATGCGATGAACCAGGACAGGGCCCGACAGAGCAGACAGATCAAGCGCGCCGCGCTCGCCGTGGGGGTCGGCGGCCTCCTGGTGGCGGGCGCGCTGGTGTGCGTACCCGACGGAAGACAGGGGGCACCGCCGCCGCCCGGGCCCGAGGCCCGCGCCCTCGACGCCCTGTCGGCCGGGGCCCCGGCGTCGGGCGCGGACCTCGCGGCGCTGATCAGGGGCCGCGAGGCCCGGGTGCGCGCCCACCCGGGCGACGCGCGGGCCTGGGCGGTGCTGGGCTCCGCCTATGTGCAGCGCGGGGTGCGGCAGGCGGACCCCGCGGCCTTCCCCCGGGCCGAGCGCGCCCTCGGCCGCGCCCTCGCCGGTCCCCTGCCCGACGCCTCAGCCACCCCGGTGGCACCCTCATCACCCCGCGCCTCCACCGGCACGGGCGCCTCCCTCGCACCTGAGTCCCCCGCGGCCCCGCCCACCCCTGCGGCACCCACCGGCGCGACCGCCGTCGCGGCAGGCGCCCCCGCCCGCGCGGCGACCGGCGCCCCCGCGGCGGACACGCCGCCCGAGGCGCTCGTCGGGCTCGCCGCGCTCGCCGACGCCCGGCGGGACTACCCGGCCGCCCGCGCCTGGGGCGAGCGCGCGCTGCGGCGCTCGCCCACCGCCTGGGCCGCCTACCCGCCGCTGATCGACGCGTACAACGGCCTCGGCGACTACGAGGCGGCGGGCCGCGCGGCCCGCCGGCTCGCCGCGGCGCGGCCGAAGGCGCCTGCCGCCGCGGCCGAGAACGCCGTCGTCCACCGCGACCGCGGCAGGCGGGAGGACGCCGCGGCGCAGGCGTCCGCCGCCGTCGAGCAGGCCGCGGCGCCCGCGCAGAAGGCCGCGGCGCTCGCCGCGCTCGGCGACCTGGCCTGGGAGCGCGGGGAGCCGGCGGAGGCGCTCGGCCAGTACGGCGCCGCCCTCCAGGCGGCGCCCGACCTGTACGCGGCGCAGGCGGGCCGCGGCCGGGCGCTCGCCTCGCTCGGCAGGACCGACGAGGCGTACCAGGCGTACGACACCGCGCTCGCCCGACTGCCCGACCCCGCCTACGCGTTGGAGTACGGCGAGCTCTACGAGTCCCTCGGCCTCACGGGCGACGCGAGCACGCAGTACGCGAAGGTGCGCGCACTTGCGGCGCGCGGCACCCGCGCGGGCGTCGACGAGAACCTGGTGCTCGGCCGCTACGAGGCGGACCACGGCGCGCCCGCGGCCGCCGTCACCCGGCTGACCGCCGAGTGGACGGGCGGCCGCCGCGGCATCGAGACGGCCGACGCGCTCGGCTGGGCGCTCTACCGCTCCGGCGACGCGTCCCGCGCGCTCACGTACGCCACGACCGCGACCGAGCAGGGGCGCCGCAGCGCGCTCTCCACGTACCACCGCGGCGAGATCGAGCGGGCGCTCGGCATGAGAGCCGAGGCGCGCCGCCACCTGGACGAGGCGCTGCGCACGAACCCGTACTTCTCGCCGCTGCTCGCGCCCCGCGCCCGCGAGGCGCTCGGTGCGCTCGGCGGCTCCGCCGCGACGGGCGGCGCCGCAGGCGCGCCAGGTGACCTGGCGGCCGAGGCGGACAGCGGCACCGCGCAGGCCCCGGCCGCACGACCGTGATGTCTCGCGTCAACTCCCCTGCGGGGCAGGCCGCTTGACGGCCCGCGCCCCGGGCAGCGGCACGGCCCCGTGGGTCAGTCTCCACGGGGCCGCGGGCAGAGCGGGCACGGGCGGTGCGAGCCGCGCGTCAGAGGTTGCCGCGCTTCTCCTGCTCCCTCTCGATCGCTTCGAAAAGCGCCTTGAAGTTGCCCTTTCCGAAGCCCATCGAACCGTGTCGTTCGATCATTTCGAAGAAGACGGTCGGGCGATCCTGGACCGGCTTGGTGAAGATCTGGAGCAGGTAGCCGTCTTCGTCCCGGTCGACCAGCAACTTCAGCTCGCGCAGCGTCTCGACGGGCACCCGCGTCTCGCCCGCCCACTCGCCGAGCGTGTCGTAGTACGAGTCCGGTGTGTCGAGAAACTGCACGCCTGCGGCGCGCATCTGGCGCACGGAGGCGACGATGTCGTTGGTCGCGAGCGCGATGTGCTGGACCCCGGCGCCGCCGTAGAACTCCAGGTACTCGTCGATCTGCGACTTCTTCTTCGCGACTGCGGGCTCGTTGATCGGGAACTTCACCTTGAGCGAGCCGTCGGCGACGACCTTCGACATCAGCGCCGAGTACTCGGTCGCGATGTCGTCGCCGACGAACTCCTTCATGTTGGTGAAGCCCATCACCTTGTTGTAGAAGCCCACCCACTCGTTCATCCGGCCGAGTTCGACGTTGCCGACGCAGTGGTCGACCGCCTGGAAGCTCCGCTTGGCCGGCGGCGCCACGATCGGCTCGGCCGCGCCGAACCCCGGCAGGTAGGGCCCGTCGTAGCCGGTCCGCTCCACGAGTGTGTGCCGGGTGGTGCCGTACGTGGCGATCGCGGCGAGCACGACCGTGCCGTGCTCGTCGGCGACCTCGTGCGGCTCGACGAGGCCGCGAGCCCCCTGCGCTGTCGCGTACGCGTACGCCGCGCGCGCGTCCGGCACCTCGATGGCGAGGTCCACGATGCCGTCGCCGTGCTCGGCGACATGGTCGGCGAGGAACCGGCCCCAGTCGGTCGACGGCTTGACGACCGACGTGAACACGAAGCGGGCGGAACCGCTGCTGAGCACGTAACTCGCGGTCTCCCGGCTGCCGTTCTCCGGGCCGGCGTAGGCGACCAGCCGCATGCCGAAGGCGGTCGAGTAGTAGTGCGCGGCCTGCTTGGCGTTGCCGACGGCGAAGACGATCGCGTCCATCCCCTTCACCGGGAACGGATCGGCCTCACGCGCGGAGTCGGGTACGGGAGCGGCGTCGGACGCGGTGCCTGGGTGCATCGAGGTGTCTGCCATGGGGTCAGGGTCTCCCCGCTCCACAAGGTGCGCAACAGTTCCCGCAAGTGCTGGGCAACATGTCCAGCTGGATGGCAGAATCACCGGACGATCTGTACAGCCTGACCACGCCGGGGCGAGGCCCGCCCGTAGCCCGTCCCACGCGACGCCTCCCGGGCCCCGGCACACACGCAACGGGGAGTGCCGCCATGGGGATCGACGGACTCGACGGACGGCTGCTCGTGCTGCTCGCGCAGGAGCCGCGCATCGGGGTGCTCGAGGCGTCGCGGCGCCTCGGCGTGGCGCGCGGCACCGTGCAGGCGCGGCTCGACCGTCTGAGGTCGAGCGGGGTGATCCGCGGCTTCGGCCCCGACGTCGACCCGGCGGCGCTCGGCTACCCGGTGACGGCCTTCGCCACCCTGGAGATCCGCCAGGGCCAGGGCGCCGACGTGCGCACGCACCTGGACGGCGTCCCCGAGGTGCTGGAACTGCACACGACCACCGGCAGCGGGGACATGCTGTGCCGCCTGGTGGCACGCTCCAACGCGGACCTCCAGCGCGTCATCGACCGCGTGGTCGGCTTCGACGGGATCGTCCGCGCGTCCACGGCGATCGTGATGGAGAACCCCGTACCGCTGCGGATCATCCCCCTCGTGCGGCAGGCGGCCGACGACTCGGCGCGGTAGCGCGGTGCGGTACGGGGCGCGGTGCGCTGGCGCGGCGCGGGCCGCGGCCCGGCGCCGGGGCGCTCAGCAGGCCGGGACCCGGCCGCCCGAGCCGAGCGCCTTGAGCGCGGTGACCGCGCCGCGCAGTGTGGTGGCGGGGACCAGGCGCATGCCCGCAGGCAGGTTGACCTTCGCGTCGGCGCACTCCGCCTTCGGCACCAGGAACACCGTGGCGCCCGCGCGGGCCGCCGCCTGGGTCTTCAGCGCCACGCCGCCGACCGCGCCGACCGCGCCCGAGCCGTCGATGGTGCCGGTGCCCGCGATGGTCCTGCCGCCCGTCAGGTCGCCACCCGAGCCGTCGCCCGCGAGCTTGTCGATGATGCCGAGCGTGAACAGCAGACCCGCGCTCGGGCCGCCGACGTCGGCGAGGTGCAGCGTGACGTCGACGGACTTCGGGTCCTTGTGCAGATAGGCGAGGGCCGCGGTGACCGCGTCGTCCTGCGACTGCACCATGTCGTTGGTGTTGGTCTTGTCGATCTCCTTGACGGACTGCCCCGCCGGGTAGACGGCGTCGCGCGGCAGCACCGCCTCCTTCGGCCGGAACCAGCCCTTCACGACGTCGCCGAGATACACCGTCGCCGAGGGGCCCGTCGCCTCGATGGTGGTCATCCGCAGCTGCCCGGTGGTCTTCCTGACCGGGGCGCGGCCGACGGTGATGACCTGCTGCCCCTTGTCCACCCCGAGCACGTCCGCGGTCAGCCCAGGCACCGCGACCGCGTACGGCAGCGGCAGCACCGCGACGATCACGAACAGGGCGACGACCGGCACGGCGCACACGGCGAGGAACACGGGGCGCGAGAGACGAGAGAACACGGTGCCAATCTATCGGGCGCCCGGCGGGCCCACGGGACGGGCCGCCGTGCGGTCTCAGCGCAGGGCGTCCGCGACCTCGCGGGCCGCGTCCACCACCCGGGCGCCGACCCGCTCCGGCACCGAGTCGGCGAGCATGACCACGCCCACGCTGCCCTCTATCCCGCTGACCCCGACGAGCGCGGCCGCGGCGCCGCTCGCGCCGGTCTCCAACTCGCCGTGCGTCAGCGTGCAGCGCGGCTCGGTCAGCACGGCGCCGCGTGCCGCGAGGATCGCCTTGCCTGCTGCGCCGCGGTCCAGCGCGTGCCGGAACCCGGCGCGGTACGCCACGTGGTAGTCGGTCCAGCTCGGTTCGACGACGGCGACCGCGAGGGCGTCGCCGCCGTCGACCAGGGTGAGGTGCGCGGTGGCGCCGATGTCCTCGGCGAGTGACCGCAGCGCGGGCATCGCCGCCTCCCGCACCAGCGGGTGGACCTGGCGCCCGAGCCGCAGCACCCCCAGGCCGACCCTGACCCGGCCGCCGAGGTCGCGGCGCACCAGGGTGTGCTGCTCCAGTGTGGTGAGGAGGCGGTAGACGACGGTCCTGTTGACGCCGAGCCGATGCGACAACTCGGTGACGGTCAGGCCGTGGTCGGTGTCGGCGAGCAGCTTCAGGACACGCAGTCCCCTGTCGAGCGTCTGGGAGGTCTCGGCGGTCACGACGCCCTCTCCTTCGATGGTCCCGGAGCGAGTGGTGGCGACGGTCCCGCGCGGGCCGCGGCACCGGTCCCGTCGGCTCGGTGGCGCGCGGAGGAAACTGCCACCGGACACGGCACACCGGCTGCGCTGCGCGGCGGCGCTGCCACGGCGCGTGGTCACGTGTCCGGACAGTAGCGAGCGTTACCGCTCAGCGGAAGGCCTGGTCCAGAATCCGGGCACGAAGCGTTGTGTTCGTCCCGAACGATGGGCAAATGACAAGGAAAAACCGGTGATGAGCACATTGATCCGCGACGCGCGGAACACCGGGCCCGCGCACACACCGCACACACCGCGGCCCCGGTGCGCACACCGCGGGCCGGGCGCCCACACCGCGGGGCCGGCGTCCACACCGGACACACCGAGGCGGGCGGGCACGGCACACCGGGGCCGTACGCGTACGGCGGCGGGCGGGACGGACGGCGGATCCGCGCGCGGCGGGCGGGACGGACCGCGCGCTCCGCGCGGCGGACGGGACGGCACGACGGACGCATGCGCGCGGCGGGCGGGGCCGTTCGGCACACGCGGCCGCGCGGCGGGCGGGACCTCACAGCGCAGGCGGCCCGCACCCGCCGGGGCTCACCGCATCCGGGTGGCCCACTCCTGGACCTTCTTGATCCGCTCGCGGATCTGCCCCGCCGTCGCCTCCGCGCTCGGCGGGCCGCCGCACACCCGGCGCAGCTCGGTGTGGACCACCCCGTGCGGCTTGCCGCTCTGGTGCACGTACGCGCCGACCATCGTGTTCAACTGCTTGCGCAGGTCGAGGAGTTCGCGGTGCGACACCACCGGCCGCCGCTCGGCGGGCAGTTCGAGGAGGTCCGCCTCCTCGTCGGGCTTCTTGCGGCTGTGCGCGATCTGCCGCGCCTGCCGCCGCTGGAGCAGTATCTGCACCTGGTCGGGCTCCAACAGCCCGGGGATGCCGAGGTAGTCCTGCTCCTCATCGCTGCCCGGGTGAGCCTGCATGCCGAACTCGGCGCCGTCGTAGAGGACCCGGTCGAAGACGGCGTCGGACTCCAGCGCCTCGAAGGGCAGCGTGTCCTGCTCGCCAGTGTCAGCGTCTGCTTCGTCTTCCTCCTTGTTGGCCTCGTCCATCTCCTTCTCGGACTCCGCGTACGGGTCCTCGTCGCCGCGCTTCGGTTTGTCGAGCACATGGTCGCGCTCGACCTCCATCTCGCCCGCGAAGCCCAGCAGGTCGGGGATGGTCGGCAGGAAGACGGACGCCGTCTCGCCGCGCCTGCGCGACCGTACGAAACGGCCCACGGCCTGCGCGAAGAACAGCGGGGTCGAGATCGTGGTGGCGTACACGCCGACCGCGAGGCGCGGCACGTCGACGCCCTCGGACACCATGCGCACCGCCACCATCCAGCGGTCCTCGCTCGCGCTGAACTCCTCGATGCGCTTCGAGGCCGCGGCCTCGTCCGACAGCACGACGGTGGGCCTCGTGCCGGTGATTTCCCGGATCAGCTTCGCGTAGGCGCGCGCCGACTCCTGGTCGGCGGCGATCACCAGGCCGCCCGCGTCGGGGATCGCCTTGCGCACCTCGGCGAGGCGCTGGTCGGCGGCGCGCAGCACGTTCGGCATCCAGTCGCCGCGCGGGTCGAGCGCGGTGCGCCACGCCTGCGACACGGCGTCCTTCGTCATGGGCTCGCCGAGGCGCGCGGCCACCTCGTCGCCCGCCTTCGTGCGCCAGCGCATGTTGCCGCTGTAGCTGAGGAAGATGACGGGCCGCACGACGCCGTCGGCGAGGGCGTTGCCGTAGCCGTACGTGTAGTCGGCCGAGGAGCGGCGGATGCCGTCGTTGCCCTCCTCGTACACGACGAACGGGATCGGGTTGGTGTCCGACCTGAACGGCGTACCGGTCAGCGCGAGGCGCCGGGTCGCCGGCTCGAACGCCTCCAGACACGCCTCGCCCCACGACTTGGAGTCGCCGGCGTGGTGGATCTCGTCCAGGATGACCAGCGTCTTGCGCTGCTCGCAGCGGTTGCGGTGCAGCATCGGCCGCACCCCGACGCCCGCGTACGTGACGGCGACGCCGTCGTACTCCTTGCTGAGCGGACCCGCGCTGTAGTCGGGGTCCAGCTTGATCCCTATCCGCGCCGCGGCGTCCGCCCACTGCGTCTTGAGGTGCTCGGTCGGGGCGACGACCGTGACCTGCTGCACGACGTGGTGGTGCAGCAGCCACGACGCGAGCGTCAGCGCGAAGGTCGTCTTGCCGGCGCCCGGCGTCGCGACCGCCAGGAAGTCGCGCGGCTGCTCCTGGAGGTAGCGCGAGAGTGCGCCCTCCTGCCAGGCGCGCAGCTTGTTGGCCGTGCCCCAGGGGGCCCGGCCCGGGAAGGCGGGTGAGAGGTGGTGGGAGGCGGGAGTGCTCACGGTCTCCGTTCCGAACCTGGCGGCGGCCCCGCGCGGGACCGGCCGCTGCCGTACGACAACCGGGCCACCCTACCGGGGCGCCGCCATGATCCTCGTACGAACGCGACCCCACGCGCCGGGGTGCGGGATGTGTCACATCCGGGCGGCGCCGCGTGTCCCTGGGCGCCGCGGCGGGCCCGGGGGCCCGCCCGCGCGGACCCGGGTCGCGACCCACACGCCGCCCAGCGCCACGGCCGCCATCAGCACGAACACCGAGGCGAACGCGGCGGGGTGCGAGCCCGCCGCCCCGCTCGCCGCGACGGGCGCGCCGCCCGCACCGACCGCGCCGCCGCCGAACACGCCGAACGCGGCGCCGCCCACGGCCAGCATGAGGACGTTCGACAGGCCGTCCGAGATCTGGAGGGCCGAGGAGTTCGCGCCGACCTCCTCGGGCGCGGACAGGCTCAGCGCGACCACGCTCGTCGACGAGACGACGATCCCCATGCCGAGGCAGCCGACCGCCCACGCGACCGCCACCGCCCACACCGGCACGGCGCGGAACAGCACCGCGGGCGCGATCGCGATCCCCAGCGTCACGAGCACCATGCCGAGGGCCGTCAACGGCTCCCTGCGCGGCTGGAGTCGCGGCCGCGACTGCACGTACGAGCCGAGGGCCCAGGTCGCCCCGCCCACCGCGATCGAGAGGCCCGCCATCGCCGGCGACAGACCGCGCCGCGTCACCAGCATCAGCGGCACAAAGCTCTCGGCGGCGACGAACGCCCCCGCGGCCACCCCGCGCAGCGCCACCACGGCGGGCAGTCCGCGCGCCGCCCGCCAGGTCCCCGCGGGCAGCAGCCGGGGCACGGCGGCGCCGAGCAGCGCGGCGCCCGCCACGCCAGGCACCAGCGACACCCACCGCAGGTCCTCGCCCGCGTACTGGAGCAGCGTGGCGCCCGCCGACAGCGCGAGCGCCGGCACGAGGCGGCGCCGGTCGAAACGCGGGGCGGGCGCCCGCGGGTCGGCGCGGCCCGCGGCCGTCCGCCGGATCGCGGGCAGCGCGAGCGCGAGCGGCAGCACGATCAGGACCGGAATGCCGAGGAACACCCAGCGCCAGCCGAGCTGTTCCGTCACCGTGCCGGCGGCGAGCGGCCCCACCACGGACGGCACGACCCAGGCGGCCGCGAACGCCGCCATGATCGAGGGCCGCAGCCGCCGCGGGTACACGCGCCCCACGACGACGTACAGCGCGACGATCACCAGGCCCCCGCCAAGCCCCTGCACGCCCCGCCCGAGGACGAACACCCACATGCCCGAGGCCGTCCCCGCGACGAGCAGCCCCGCGGCGAACATCCCGATCCCGGCGGTCAGCGGCGCGAGCGGCCCCGCGCGATCCGCCCACTGCCCGGCGAGGACCATCCCGAACAGACTGGTCGCGAAGTACGCGGAGAACGCGAACGCGTACAGCGGAATCCCGTGCAGCTCCCGCGCCGCCACCGGCATCGCCGTCCCCACGGCGGTCGCCTCGAACGCGATGAGCAGCACGACCGAGACGATCCCGACGCTCAGCGCCCGATACGGCCCCCGCAGCACCCCACCCCCTCCGCCGCGTCCCCCGCCCGCCTGGGGCGCGTCCCCCGCCCCGGAGCCCGCCGGCCCCGGCGCGTCTCCCGGCAGCTCGGGCGTTCCCGACACGGCCGCCGTGTCGAACGGCCCCGGCAGCTCGGCAGGCTCGAAGGCCGCGACATCGGCGTCGCGCGACTCAGGAGTCTCCATCCTGGCAGCGTAAGGGTCACCCCCGCCCCCGGCCTCTGTCCGGCGGCGGGCCCCGCCTGGTCCCTTCGGCGTACGACCCGTCAGCGCCGGCGGGGGCGGCGGACCCGGCAGGGCGACGGACCCGGGAACGGCGCCGGGGATCATCCCTGGCCCGAGGCCCGCGCGACGGGTGTGAGCGCCGGCTCCGCCCCGAGACCGCCGTCTCCCGCGCAGCCGAGTTCCTCGGCCATGGCCAGGGAGAGCGAGTGCAGGACGGTCAGGTTCGCCTCCCGCACCTTCTCCGCCCCGCCCTTCGGCGCGTCCCGGCCCGGCCCCTGCGCGTAGTCGGCCAGCTCCCCGAGCACGACCGCCGGCTTCTCCCGTGTACTGCCGTAGAACGTCGCGCTCGCACAGTCGAAGTACACGTAGGCATGCGCGAGACCGACGTACGCACCGCGCCCCACGCCGTACCTCGTGAGCCTGTCGTCCACGGACCCGTCCACGGACCCGGCCGCCGTGGTCCTGAACCCGACCGTGAGCTCCGGTCCCCCGCCGTCCGGCGTGGCGACCGCGCACGCGGGCTTCGCGATCGGATCGCCCCGCCCGTCCGACGTATACCCGTCGGACAAGGACGCGGCGGCCTTGGCGAACGTCGCGCCGGACCGCCCGCCCCCGACCGGCGAGAACCTCTCCGCCCCGGTCAGATCCTCCACGGCCGCGGCCCCCGCCGCCGAAAGACGCCCCTCGCAGACCGCACCAGCAGAGACAGCCGAACCACCGCCGCCTCCCTCGCCACTGCCGCCACAGCCGACGAGAAAGACCCCCGCCGCGCACACCGCGACGCCCGCCCGCCCGACCCGGGAGAAAGCGGCCGCGCGCGGCCGTCCGTCACGCACCATCGGCGGGGCGGAGCGCCGGATCGGAGGTGAGGCCACCGTTGTCCGCGCACTGGAGCTTCCCGGCCACCTTGAGCGCGACCGAGTTGAGAACGGACAGGTTGGCCTCGTCGATCTTCCGCCGCGTGCCGTCCGGCTCGCTCCTGTGCTGGCTCAGCGCGGCGTTCGACAGGACGGACTCCACGATGGCCGGCTGCTTCTCCGTGCTGCCCTTGAGCCGCGGGCTGACACAGTCGAAGTAGAGGTAGGCCCAGTCGGAGTTCACGAACGCGTTGCGCCCGATCCCGTAGCGCACGTGCTCGGAGAACGTCTTCCTGTCGGCCTCCTGCGCCGTGGCGAAGCTGAACTGCACGCGCAGGTCCGAGGTGCCGACCGTCCTGAGATCGGGCACGGCACACGCGGTGGCCGGCTTCACATCGAGGTCTTCCGCATCGACACCGGCCACATACCCGTCCCGCAGCTCGGTGGCAGCCCCCGTGAGATCGGCGTCGCTCCCACTGGACGGCAGGTACTCCTTCGAACCCATCAGGAAGTCCAACGACTTCGCGGCCTGCGGCGAGAGCGCACCGCCGCAGACAGCGGCCGCCGAGACCGTCTTCTGCGCACGGTCGCCACCACCCCCACCGCAGCCGAGCACACCCGCCCCGACCCCGACAACCACCCCGACGGCCCCGACCGCCCTCCATACACGCACGTCAATTCCCATCAATCAGCTCGAATTCCGCCACCGGAGACGCGGCCCGCATCCCGCGCGATCACTTCATCCGCGGATCCCGGTCCGGAAGCGTGGTCGGCACGGTCACATCGTTCGTGCAGTGCACGGCCGGCAGGACCCGCGCCGCCGAGGCGTACAGAGCCTGCGTCGCGGAGCGGTCGTCGAACCCGTCCCGGTACCGCAGACCACCGTGCAGCGTCGCCGGATGCCCACCCGCCGGCGTATTGCCGGGTCGCCGGCAGTCGATGTTGACCTGGCGCTGGTACGTATTCACCCACAAGTAGGCGAAGTGTCCTGCCCCGAGCCCTCCCGAACCTCATACACGGTCTTCTGCGGAAACGACTCCACGCCGGACGTCTCTTTGCGCAACTCCCCCAGCGTGTCCGCGCTGAAGATCCCGTCGCACGCCTTCTCCCAGGTAACCGGCCTGCCCTCGGTCTTCACCTCCCCCGACGGCGAACCACCACCACACGCCGCCAGCAGACCGACCGGACCGACGCACAGGACCACAGCCATCGCGACCGCCTTCAACCGTCGGCCGTTTTCCACCAGTCCGTATCCCTCTCATCAACGATCGCGCCCGGCTTCCGCGGAGGGATCGGTATACAGCGACGGTCCGTCGGGTCGACCGAGCCGTCGCACGCTTACTCAGCCCTCGACGACACACCCGTGAAAGAGACCGGCTTGCGGCAGTGCAACGCGGGGGCAAGATGCTCTGCCGCCGCGGCCAACACGGCGCGACGGGCACCGCCATGGGCTGCGGCCGTTCCCGTGATGTCGCCGTTCACCGTGAGATACGGGTGTGCCTGGTCCATGTCCGCGCTCTTGCAGCTGAATTCGATGTTCTCCCTGTCGGCTACCGAGACGAAACGGGCCTCGCCCTCTTCCGTCCCAGCTTTCGGAGACGCCCCCGCCATCGAGTCGAAATCGACCTCGAAGATGAGGGTCCCCTTCGCGTCCTGGACGAAGCAGACAGTGCCGCTGCCACCGACCGGCTTCTCAAGGCTCTCGGCAACAGAAGCGAACGCGTCGCCCTTCACGGGCAGTTGATAGATGGGCCCCGGCTCCGCTTTGGCCAGCGCCGCGGCTGAGGCAGCATCCACCGCACCGTGGCACGCCTTGCGCCACGTGGTCAGGTCGCCCCCGGCCACGTGCTCGGCCGGCTTGCCGGTGCCACCATCGCTGCCGCTGCTGCGCCCCGAGTCCGTGCAGCCCGTGAGGCCCAGTACGACGGTCGACGCAAGAACCGCGCCGAGCAGCACCCTGGACGCACTCTTCACGCTCATCCTGCCGCCGCCTCCTGACCGAGGGTGTAGCCAGACGTGTAACTGTTCCTGATGCGTTCGTGCAACTGCACGTACCAATCACTGTTGCGAAACGGACTTGACACTGCGAGCGGAAGGGCCCGGACACTTCTCCTGGGAACGTCACCCAAAGAAACGCCGACCAGAACTTGTCACAGCAAAAACAGCAGTCGAAGCTTGCGACAGGCCGGCCTGCGGAGCAGCACCTCCGGCCTGCCCCGTCACTTCATCCGTGGATCACGATACGGGAGCCGAGTCGGGACGGTCACACCATTCGTGCACCGCAGGTCGGGAAGGATCTTCGACACCGCCGCATAGAGCATCTGTATCGCGGAGCGTTCGTCGAAGGCGGCATTGCCGTCGACCATCCCGTGCAGGAGCGCCGTCTCCTCGTCCCCTCCAGTGGACGCGCAGTTGACGCCCAGAACCTGCCGCCCCTTGTCGGTCATGTACTTGAAATTCTTGTCGACCTCGGTGACCACGTTCTGACTGTCGCCTTGGCCGCGCGGGAAGTCGTCGGCTGCCCAGTAGAACGCAACGCTCACGAGGTCCTTTCCGTCTCTGTCACGCAGCTTGCACAGACCTTCGTGCTCCGTGCCACGCGGCTCGGCGGCCAAGTCCTTCGCGACCTGCGCAACCTGCCGCTTCCCACTGCGGGAGCCGGTCTCGTAGACGGTGTCTTCGGGAACCAGTCCGGCGTTCGCGCCCTTCGCCAGATGAGCACGCATGTCAGCGCTGATGATCCCGTCGCACGCCGTGGCCCAGGACACCGGTCGACCGGCCGTCTTTTGCTTCACCGCCCGAGCCGTCGCCACAGGCAGTCACTCCGAGCACCAGCCCGCATGCGAGACCGACGAGCCCAGTCCGACGCCCCACCAGCACACTCCTTGTCATCAGTCCGCGTCCCGCAGGTCGCCATCCGCACTACCGGCGTCGTACCAGGACTGGAGGTTCGTCACCATGGCCTCATGAACCCCGTCCGATCGCGAACTTCCGCCATTCCCCGGCCTCTGCCGCGTCCGGTGCGGTCGGAGGATCACTCCTCGTCCGTGGCCTGCGCAACGGGCTTGAGCGACAACTTGCCCTAGAGGCCGCCGTTTTCCGCACAGCCGAGCTCTTTGGCCATGTCCAGGGAAAGCGAATGCAGGACAGTCAGATTCGCCTCACGCACCTTCTCAGGTCCGCCCTCCGGCTTGTACCGACCCTGCCCCTCCGCGTTGTTGGTCAGCTCTCCGAGCACAACTGCCGGCTTCTCCCTCGTACTACCGTGCAGTTCAGGGCTCACACAGTCGAAATATAGATATGCACGTGCGATACCGACGAGTGCACTGCGCCCCACCTCGTACTTCTTGAGCGTGTCCGCTACCGGTCCGTCCGCGGTCTCGGCTGTGGTGGTTCGGAACCCGGCCGACAGCTCCGCGCTACCGCCCTTCGGAGTGGTGACCGCGCATGCCGGCTTGGGTATGGGATTACTTTTCCCGTCTTCCTCGTACTCGTCGGACAAAGACGCGGCTGCCTTCGGAAGCGTTACACCAGAGGGGTCGTTCCCACTCGGGGAGAACTCTTTTGTTCCGGTCAGGAATTCCACCGCCGCGGCGCCCGACGACGAGAGGCGTCCGTTGCACACCTCGCTCGCGGAAACGGTCTTGGTGCCATCGTCCCCACCGCTGCCGCAACCGACGAGGACCGCCCCCAGTGCGCACGCCAAGATCCCTGCCCGCGTCGCCCGCCACACGCTCACATCCACACCTCGCACTCGATTCCGACCCCACGTCACGCCAACGACCTCAACCCGTTTCAGGAAGGTTCCCCTGTCGCTGATCCTGCCCGTTTCCGTACTCGTAACCAAGCTGTGTTGCCTGGATGAGCTCCTGGCCGGATCTCGAACCCACATCGATTCCGTGCCTCTCCATGTACACGTTCATCGGCGCCTCGGAATTCGATTCCCCCGCCGTATAGACCTCGCTTTCGGCCTCATGGAGACGTGCATCGTGGTCATCGCTCCAGCTGTCTTTGGAGCCGTCGAACCAGCCACCCGTGATCTGGCCCGCGAACTGCCCAATGACTCCCTGACCGTCGTCCATCGCGAGCGGAACGAGAACCGCAGCCGCGCCCGCCGCGGGGGCAGAGATTGGCAGGAACGCCGCACCGGCCCCGATCGCAGCCCCGACGCCGAGGTCGGTCCAACCCGACCTGACGTCCAGGGCCTTGCTGTAGGCGTCGGCCGCCTTGGCGCCCTCAGCAGCGATCTGAGCCACCCGTGAGTGGTCGAGAGTGCCCTGCACCTGGGCTCCGACCCGCATTGCCTCCAAAGCCGGCCCAGTCGCTTCGTCCGGGCCCATACCTTGAGATCCAGTGTGAGCCTCAAGTACCGAGCTGGTGTATACGCTTTGGGCGCGACCGACATCGGCGTAGGCATCGGGGTGCTGACCGAGCGAGCTCAGGAACTTCTGGGCGTCGGCCGTCCCAAGCTTGATATGCCCCTTGCTCCCCGCGGGCGGGGCGAAGCTGCTGGTGTGATCGCCTCGATCCGGATGTTCGGCGAGCGCCCAGTCGATGTCGTCGATGTACCCCGCGCCCATGTGTCCCAGGCTGTCGGACAACGACTCCTGCTTCTTGAGCAGTTCGGCGTCGCCTCCGTATTGCTCCACGACCTTTTGCATCACCTTGGCGCCGTCGTCAGTGCGTACCAGAGCGGCGTGCTGGTCGTCGTACGGGTGCCCCAAGGTGGCCGATTCCAGGGCGTGGCCGAGGCTGTCGTAGCCGAACTTGTTGCTCTCGCCGCCGTCGACGACGTCCTTGGGCCAGTCCCGGTCCTTCGTGAGGTAGTCGAAGGCGTCGACCTTCTTGTCGTCCGTCGTGTCGCCGGGCGTCAGGTCGATGCTGCTGTTGAAGAAGTCGGCGGACGCCTTGGGATTGTGCCCGAGCGACTCCATGAGGCCTTCCATCGGGTCGCGCCCGATGTCCGTTCCGCTCCAGTTGAGATGCGACATGCCGCCGAGCGAGGAGGTCCAGAACATGCTGGGCTTCCCCATGCCGTTCTTCGTCATCTTGTTCTCGGTGACGACGAGTGCGTCGCCGTAGTCGTGGAGGAACGTCGAGTCGAACTTCCCGTACCGCATCAGGTTGCTCATGACCTGGAAGCCGTAAGGCGATGTCCCACGCGTGTGGATCGGCTCCGCACCCGCGTGGATGATGTCGGCCTTCCACTGGTTCATTGCCGGGCTGTCGGAATGCGTGGCGCTGGCCAGCGTCAGGCTCCAGTTCTTCTGGAGGTCCTTGAGCAGGTCCTTGTGGTCGACGCCGAGACGCGACCCGTCGCTCGGGTCGCCGATGTCCGCCCAGAAGTCCAGATTTCCCTTCGCCCCGACATCGAGGGCGAACTGCTCGGCGAAGTACTGGTCACCCTTGTTGTCCGCGAGGTATCTGTTGAGCCGCTTGACCTCGTCGGGGGTGGCGTCGTCCCCCTTCGCCACGATCGCGGCAGCCTTCTTGGCGTCTTCGGCGTCCTGCGCCTTGGAGGCGGCCTTGAGGGAGCTGTAGTCGGTCCCGGAGAAGTCGTTCTTGTCCTTGCCCACCAGCGTGCGCAGCGCACGGGACGCGATCTCGTCGGCGTCGTTCGCCCGGTCGACGGCCGCCTTGATGGCGGACCTGGTGGCCGCGAACTGCTCCTGGGTGGGATTGGGCCCGTCGTAATCCTTCGACCTGCTGTCGGGTCGGATCAGATAGCTGACGACACCGTCGGGATCTATGCGTATGCCCTTGGCTGGTGCCTCGTCCACAACGGTGTTGAGGGCCTTCTTGGCGGCTGCGAACTCCGTGTGCGCGTCACGGAGAACGTTGCGGATGCTGCTCGCTTCCGTCTTCGCGTCGCTGAATTCCTTGGCCGTCTTCCGCACGAACTCACGGGTCACCCCGGCGTTCTCCCCGGCCCAATCGGCCTTCTCGGCCTTGGTCTTCATGGTGTCGGCGGACCGCTCAAGCGTCTCGAGCTTCGTGACGGTGGCGCCCCAGTCCGTCACCGCGTCGTCGAGACCGGTCAGGTTCGCATGCAGGACCTGCTCAAACGTCAACATGCCCGACCCTTACGTGAAGTGCTTGTCGATCTCGGAGATCGAGAAGTTGCTGATCAGGGTCTCTTCGTGGTTCTTGTGGCTGACCACGGTGTCTTCGAGGTGATTGTGGATGTGCGCGCAGGCACTCAGCAGGGTCTCGGCCTGAGTGCGCCAGGTGTCCCATGCGGCCCAGAGGGCCGAGCCGGTGGCGAACCCGTCAGTGCTGAGCGTGTCGGCGGCCGTACCCGTGTTCGCTCCGGCATGGAACGCGTCGGTCTCGAACTGGTGGAACAGGCCTTGGGCGTCGTTCCCCACGGCCTTCAGGTCGGGCGAGGTGACCTTGTAGTCGACGCCGCCGCCCCCGCCGTCCCCTGCGGCACCGGCAAGCCGCATTCTCGCGTTGCCTGCGGCGGCGCTTCGCGCGGACGCCCACTCTTCATCGAACGACATGATGCCCCCGTCAGTCAGAACCGGGACCGGCCGCCGCACCGTCTCCGCCGACAGGCCCCGGGGCCGTACGGTCCGACGCCGCGGCGGCGTTCCGCGCGCCCCGAGCACGGTTGGACGCCCGCCCGCCGTCGCACGACAAGACGCCCCGCTCCCCCCGAGTCACCGCGCGCCAGAACGCCCCTCGGCTCCCCATAGTCCCGGGCACTTTATCATCCCTTTGATATTTCAGGGGGGCGTCAATTGCCGGAAGAAATCACCCTATCCACCCGTTCCGGACAGCGGTGAAAGCAATGCCCAGCTGCCCGTCAGGGGCTCCCGACGCGTCAGACACTGCCTGGTGGGGGCGGGCTCTGTCCTCCCGCCGGAGGCGGCGGATACTGCGGCGCCTGGCTGGGGGGTTTCGGCGGATAGTACGGCTGCGGTGGCGTCGTGTACGCGTACGGGCCGGGCGGCTGCGGCGGTGCGACGGCCGTTGCCCTGCGGCGGGCTCGCGAGACCGCGAGCGCCGTCGCGCCGGCCGCCACGACCACGGCGGCCGCGCCGACTCCGATCCACAGCCCTGTGGAGCCCCCGCCACCCGAGCCCGAGGCGGCGCTCGCGGGCGCGTCGCTCTGTGTGCCGCCGCCGCTGCCGCCGTCCGCCCCGGCGCCGCCCGAGGCGGCCGACTTCTCCGACGCGGCGAGGTCGGGCAGCGGATACACGTCCGCGGGCCCCGGATCCCCCGGATGCTTCAAGGCAACCAACGGCCGAACGGCCCCGTACCCGACGGACTCGTTGTGCCGCGCACCACCGGCTACGCCACTCGCCGTGTTCAGTAGAACGCGCAAGACCTGGTTGTTCGTCCAGTCCGGGTGCTTCGACCAGACAAGGGCGGCCGAGGCGGAAGTCAGTGCGGTGGCATCACTGGTGCCACTACCGCCACACAGTCCGGTCTTTCCCACACATGCCTTGACGATGTCCTGAGCCGGCGCGGAAATGTCCACCTGAGGACCGGTCTCCGAAAGCGGAAGAGAGACCGCCTTACGGTCCAGACCGCCGACGCCCACTACGCCTGGAGTAGCAGCGGGGTACTCGACAGGGTTGCCCTTTTCGCCGTTGTTTCCGACAGCGGCGAAAACCAACTTCCCCTTGCCCAGGGCATACCTCACAGCAGCCTGCAAATCGGAGCTGTCCCCCGTGGCGCTTCCCGCCGAGATATTGATGACCTTCGCCTGCGAACGTGCAGCCCATCGGATTGCCTCGGCCACACTGGCGTCGAAGGACCTGCCGTCCTTCGCAAGCTCCTCATCCGCATAGGGAATGCGAACGGGAATGATCTTGCTTCCCGGAGCCAGTCCCCACGAACCTTGAGCAGGTCCGAGTTTTCCAGTAGCCGCGATCAGAGCCGCCATACCTGATCCGTGCTCAGCCACGTCCGTGTACTCGTCCCCCTTCTGCTGAGAGAAGTCCTTCCCAGGGAGGACCTGCCCTCGCAGATCTGGAAGTGATTTGTCCACACCTGAGTCGATGACCGCCACCGTCACACCCTTTCCGGTGGTGATCTTCCAGATCTGGTCGGCCTCCATGGCGTCAAGGTGCCACTGCATCTCGCGGACAGTGCCCGCGGCCTGCGCGGGTGCTGCCGTCGCCCCCAGGAGCAGACCGCCCACCCCGCATGCGGCAGCGGCCCGGTAACACAGCGATCGTGGGCGTGTTCTGCGCATCTTCCCTCTGGCCAATCCGGCGGACTCAGTCGATGACAGGGGGCACGACCCGCCGGTCGCCTTGCCGCCAGGTCTCTTCTTCACTCAGGTAGTCGGTACGCTCCGTCGCCTGGTCGTTTTTACGACGCCGGGAGGCAGAGGCGCCATGAGGCATCGCTCCATTCCGACCCCCTTGGCCTGAACGCCTGCCAGTAGTTTCCTGGTCCTGGGACGAGTCTTCAAGTACGAGCCCGGAGCCTCCGCGGGTGAAAGCCCGCTCACCCAACCGGCCAGGCTGCGCAGGCCGACCCACGACACCACCAGTCTCCGAAGCGAGTCGGCGCCCGCCGACGAGGCCGTTGCGGCCTGCGGCGGCTCCGTCTTGCCCACCCATGTGCATTCCGGGCATAGCGCGGCCCATCATGGGCCGTTGACCGCCGGTGCCGTTGGCGCCCTCTTCACCGCCAACGACCAGGCTGCGGGGCAGTCTCGCCTGCGGTCTGCCGCTCGGCGACTGCACGGGCCGCCCACCGATGATCCCGTTTTCACGCGGGAGCGTGCTTCCCCTCCCTGCCACAGCCTCACCGGAGTTCGGCACACGAGGGATCCCGGCAACCGGAGTCCCCCCGCCCGGCCGTACCGCGAAGTTGCCGACCCGTGAGCCGATGCCGTAAGCAGTTCCGGGCGCGCCGCCGAAAGCAGGAGGAACGACACCCGGAGATACACCTCCCGGGCCGACGCCATGAGCCGGTGGGCCGAGAGGGGACTCAGCCCTCGTCGGGGAAACCGTCGGCGCCGCACCGTCGATCTCCATGTGCGAGTCCGGCACATGCGAAGCACCAATTGTGGGGGAATGCGTACCCGAGGGAGAAGAAGAGTGGTTCAAGGCCAGCGAATAACGCCAGCCGTACTGCCCGTCGTGAACGTGGTCGGTCGCCGATCCCCCGACACTTCCCGAACCGACAAAGCGGGATGCCGTCCCGTTGCCGCGCTGTCGATCAATGTCTCGGTGCGGCTCGGACCATTCCCCGCCCAATCCCTTGGCCGGTGGCGGAAACGTAGGCGGCTTCAGTTTGTTGATCTCGGCGCCTGCCTGCACATACGACGACGCCAGCTTGCGCATCTGCGCCGCGGCATCCGCGCGCGTGGACTCGATGCGCGACGACGCCAGCATCGCCGACTTCTCCCAGTTCGGGGAGTCGCTGTCCGCCAGCGCCCGCGTCGCGTGATGCAGATCCGACTGGGCGCCCGTGGTCACCGACAGCGCCGGCATGTTCGCGTGGGTCTCGACGATCGTCTGCGAGACGTGGCCCATCCACGTGCCTGCGCCCTCCGCATACGAAGCGAGCTTCAGCGTCGCGTTCGCCGTCTGGTTGCCCCACTCGCGGAACGCGTCACCGCCCTCGCCCTCCCACTCCAGGGCCGTGACGTGGGCCTTGAGGCGCTCGCCGATCTTGTTCACCGTCTTCGCGACCGAGGCCAGTTTCTCCGAGATGTTCGCCGCTGTCCGCGCGTCCGCCGACCGCAGCAGCGCAGCCATCTCGGCATGCGACATCGACTCGAAGTCGGTCTCACCGCCGGGCGCGGTCATGACGCACCGCCGTGCTCGCCGTAGCCGCCCGTGCCGGACTTGGGCCCCTGCTTGTGGGCGTACGGATCCCGATCCGGGTGGTATTGGGCTTCGATCTCGCTGTTGAGCTTGTGCATGCGTGCCTTGATGTCGTCGTCCAGGTCGTTGTAGCTCTTGCCGGACGTCTCGATCGCGAGGCTGAGGCTTTCGATCTGGAGGCCGAGGACCTTGGAGAGGCTCTCCAGTTCGGTGTGGACGGTGTCGTAGGAGGCGTAGAGGTACTGGGCCTCGTGGAAGCCCTCGCCGCCGAGGTGGGTGCGCCGCATGCGGTCCTGGCCGACGCGGGTGGGCGCGGCCTGCGAGCCGTGGAGCTCGGTGAGCAGGCCGTCGACGTCCTTCTTGAACTGCTTCATGTCGGCGAGGTTGTTGACGACGTCGCCGACCGCCGACTGCACGCCGCCGATCAGCTCGCTGAACATGGTCCCGAAGAGGCCGCCCGAGCCTCCGCCGCCGTCCGCTGCCGCCGCTACCACGACTGTCTCCCCCGTCCCCGCCGCCGCGCGGATGGCCGTCCGCGCACCGTTATGCCGTGACCACTGCCATGCCGTGACCACTGTATCGACCGCCAGTGACAGTACGCAGGCGAGGGCTGACAGGGCAACGGCGTTCGGGGCGCCGGTCGGCGCCCCTGCGGTCACGCCTGGACGACCGCCGCCTGGGGCCTGATGGGCAGCCGGCCCACGGGGCGGCCGGTGGCCGCGCGTACGGCGGAGGCGACCGCGGCGGGCGACGTCACGACGGAGACCGCGCTCGCCGGCTTGGCGCCGAACGGCGCGACGACGTCCCGCTCCTCCACGAGCCGCACGATCCTGACGTCCGGCGCGTCGAGCGCGGTCGGCAGGGCGTAGCCGGTGAGGTCGGGGTGGCGCACCAGGCCGCGGCTGGTGCGGAGGTTCTCGGTGAGCGCGGCGCCGATGCCCTGGGTGACGCCCGCCTCGATACGGGTGCGCAGCTGGGCGGGGTTGAGGACGCGGCCGACGTCCTGGGAGACGGCCATCTCCACCACGCGTACGGTGCCGAGTTCGATGTCGACGTCGACGACGGCGCGGATCGCGCAGAAGGACAGGCCGACGAACGCGTCGCCCTGGCCCGACTCGTCGAGCGGCTCGGTGGGGTGCGGCCGGGACTGCGCGGTGGCCCACAGCTCCTTGCCGTCGAGGGCCTCGGTGACGGTGGTGGAGAGCACGCCGTCGTACGAGGTGATCTTGCCGTCGGCGATCTGGAGCAGCTCGGTCGACATGCCGAACTTGTGGGCCAGCGGCTGGAGGAGCTGGGTGCGCACCATCTTCGCCGCGCGTTCGACGGCGCCGCCCGAGACCCAGGTGTGGCGGCCGTGGGCGGCGGGCCCCGCGGGCGGCTGGTCGGTGTCGACCGCGGCGACGTGGACCTCCTCGACGCCCAGCGTCTCCTGCACGATCTGCCGGGCGAGGGTGGCGAAGCCCTGGCCGGTGTCGACGGCGGCGCAGATGACGGTCGCGGTGCCGTCGTGGACCTTGACCGTGGCGGTGGAGACCTCGTCGGCGCCCTCGGCGCCGAGCATGTGGACCATGCCGAGGGCGTAGCCCACACCGCGCCGCACCGCGCCCGGCTCGCCGGCCCCCTCGGGCCCGCCGGGCAGCAGCCACGCCTCCTCGGGAGTGTCCTTCGGCAGGGTGGGCAGCGGGAACTCCTGGACGGAGCGCAGGAGTTCGGCGACGGGCGCCGGGCAGGTCACGGTCTGCCCCGTGGGCAGGATGTCCCCGGTCGCGAGGACGTTGCGCAGCCTCAACTCGACCGGGTCGAGGCCGAGTTTGGCGGCGAGTTTGTCCATCTGCCCCTCGTGGGCCGCGCACACCTGCAGGGCACCCTCGCCGCGCACGTGGCCCGAGGGCGGGTTGTTGGTGCGTACGGCCCAGCCCTCGACGAAGGCGTGGGGGACGACGTAGGGGCCGCAGGCGAACGCGACGGCTGCCGCGAGCGATTCGGACGACTGGTCGGCGTACGCGCCTGCGTCGAGCAGGATCTGCGCCTCGACCTTCACCAACCGGCCCTCGGTGTCGGCGTGGTGACGGTAGCGCAGCAGGGTGGGGTGGCGGTGGGCGTGGCCGAGGAAGGACTCCTCGCGGGTCGCCGCGAGCTTCACGGGGCGGCCGGTGCGCAGCGCGAGCAGGCCGAGGGGGATCTGGAAGCCGGGGTCGTCGCGGTCGCCGGTCGCGCCGGGCACGCCGGTCACGACGATCTTGACCTGCTCGGGCGGGAGTCCGAAGCAGGCGGCGGCGAGGTCGCGGTCGGTGTGCGGGTCGGTGGATGCGGTGTAGATCTCCACGCCGCCGTCGGGGCGCGGCACCGCGAGACCGGCCTCGGCGCCGACCGGCGCGGGGTCCTGCCGTCCGATGCGGTAGAGGCCCTCGACGACGACGTCGCCCTGCGCCGCCGGGTCGCCGTAGCGCAGCGGGATGTGCCGGACCAGGTTGCCGTCGGGGTGCAACGGCTCGGCGGAGAAGGCCTTTTCGGGGTCGGTGACGGGTTCGAGCACCTCGTACTCGACGGCGACGGCCGCGGCGGCGAGACGGGCGGCGTCGGGGTGTTCCGCGGCGATCGCGGCGATCGCCTCGCCGTGGTGGCGCACGACGTCGGACGCGAAGACGGGGCGGTCGGCGACCTTGCGGCCGTACGAGGAGTCGCCCGGCACGTCGGCGTGGGTGAGGACGGCGCGCACGCCGGGCATGCGGGCGGCGGCCGAGGTGTCGACGGAGACGATGCGGGCGTGCGGGTGCGGGGAGCGCAGGACGGCCGCCCACAGCAGGCCCTCGGCCCATAGGTCGGCCGCGTACGGGTAGGTGCCCTCGGTCTTGGCGCGGGCCTCGGCCGCGGGGAGCGACGCGCCGAGCCCGTGGGTGGGGGCCTCGCCGTCCTGGGCCGCGGAGGCGGGGTCGGTGGCCAGGTCGTCGCTCACGCCATGCCTCCGTCGTTCGCGTGCGGGTGGTGCGGCCTCTGGGGCTCGTGCGTGCCGTGCGGCGCCTGGACACCGCCGGCGCCCGGCGGGGCCTGGTGCGGGATCCGCGCACCGCCCTCCGCGATGCCCTCGGTGCCCGGGGCGGGCGCGGGGTGGGCGGGGTGGGCGGGCTCGGCTGCGTGGGCGGCCTCGACGGCGGCGGCGCGTTCCGCGACGACCTCGTCGACGGCTTCGAGGACGCCCCGGTAGCCGGAGCAGCGGCAAAGGTTGCCGCTGAGCGCCTGGCGGGTCTCCAACTCACTGGGCGCGTGGTTGCCTTCGAGCAGGTCGTGGACGGTCATCGCCATGCCGGGGATGCAGAAGCCGCACTGCACGGCGCCGCGGGCGGCCAACGCCCGCTGTACGTCGGAGGGTTCGCCGTTCGCGGCGAGTCCTTCCACGGTCCGCACCTCGGAGCCCGCGGTGGTGGCGGCCGGGACCAGGCAGGATGCGACGAGCCGCCCGTCGACCTGGACGTTGCAGGCGCCGCACTCGCCCTGCGAGCAGCCGTCCTTGGCGCCCGCGAGGCCGAGCCGCTCACGCAGGACGTAGAGCAGGGACTCGCCGATCCAGGCGTCGTTGACGGGTCTGTCCTGGCCGTTGACCCGCAACACGTAGGAGAAGGTGGGGTGTTCGACCTCGTCGTGGTCGTCGGCCGACGCCTCGCCCGGCACGGGTACCTCGGCGGGGTGCGGCCCCGGCACCTGCGCGACCGCGAACTCCTCGCCGTGGGCGGCGCCGTCGGGCCCGGGGACATCGGAGTGCTCCGGGACATCGAAGTGCCCCGCGGTGTCCGAGTGTTCCGGGGTGTTGGTGTGTTCAGGACCGTCGGAGGGTCCCAGGGCGCCGGGGTGTTCCTCCGTGCCGTCGGAGGGCCCCAGGGCGCCAGGGCGTTCCGGACCACCGGAGCGCTCTGGACCGCCGGAGTGATCCGAACCGCCGGAGGGCTCTGAGCCACCGGGGCGTTCCTGACCGCCCGCGGGCCCCGCGCCGCCGGAGCGCCCCGGACCACCGGCGGCCTCGGGAGCGCCGCCACCGGCGGCCTCGGCGGCACCGCCACCGTAGGAGGCACCGGCCCCGGCGTCGTACGACGCACCGGCCCCGGCCCCGTACGAGGCCCCTTCACCGTCGCCCTCGGACCGGTCCGCGTCCTCCGCCGGGTCCTCCGCTACGGCCGTCTCCCGGCCCGCCTCCCCCGCCTCGGACCCGTCAGCCGCCGCGTCGGCCCGGGAGGCGTCCACATCCCCGGCGGGCGCCGGCTCCTCCCGCACGGCGCCCAGCTCCGGGCCCTGGCCGGCATCCCGTTCCGCGCCCTGCGCCACACCCTGATCCGCGTCCCGTTCAGAGCCGTGCGCCCGGCCCTGCTCGGGATCCTGTTCGGGTTCCTGCCCAGACGCGGCCGCGGGCTCCGCCGCGCCGTCCGGCGCCCGGAGGTCCCGCACGGCGCCGTCCCGCTCGTCGGGCAGCGGCGGCTCGTGGCCGGTGCCTTCCCCCGCGGGGGCGAACCCGGTGTCGTGGACGGCCTCGCGGGCCCCGGCTGCGGCGTCGGCCATCGGGGCCCAGCCGTGCTGGACCTCCTCGTGGGACGGCGCCTGGGGCTCCGGTTCGGGTTCCGGTTCCGGGGCCCACGGGGCGCGGGCGCCGCCCGGCAGGGTGGCGGGCGGCATGACGCCCCCGCTCCACGGCGACGCCGCGAGCGCAGCGCTCAACTCGCTGGAGTCGTCCAGCACCTCGCCGGTCGCCAGGGGGATGCGCCACTGCCCCGCGGCCTCGGACCGCGCGGGCGCCTGGGCCACCTGCGGGGCCTGGTCCGCGGTCCCCGCGCCCGGGTCGAGGCCGGTCCCCCGGGTGTCGAGCGCCTCGGTGAAGTCCCAGTGGCCGGTCGCGCCGGGGTCGTGCTGCGGGGCGCCGTGCTGCTGGGGCGCGTACGCCCCGTACTGCTGGGCGGCCGGGTCGTGCCCGTACGGCGCCTGGCCGTACGGGTCCTGCGCGTACATGTCCTGGGCGCCGTACGGGCCCTGGACGCCGTGCTGCGCGTACGGGTCCTGCCCGTAGCCGCCGCCGTAGTGACGCTGGTCGCCGCCGTCCGCCTGCGGGTCGGGCGCGCCCCAGGTGCCGGCGACCGAGGGGTCGGGCTGGAGCGGGGTGATCATCGGCGGCACGTAGCCGTGGCCCGGGGCGGCGAGCGGCGCGTCGGCGTCGCCCTCGGGCGGCAGTTGGACGAAGGCGGTGGCCTCCGCGTCGTACTCGCCGCCGTGCGGCACCGGCCGCCACGCGCCCTGGCCGTCCCCCGGGTCCCGGCCCGGCTCCGGCCAGTCGTCGGCGCCCTGCGCGCCGCCTGGTGCGTTGTCGGTCACGAGAGCGCCCTCCCCAGTGCTCGCCGGGCCAGGGTGGCGACGGTACGCCGCAGGTGCTGCACGGCGGGCGAGGGCCCCGGCGCCTCTCCCCCGTCGGCCGGCGGCAGCGGGTCGGGCACGCAGGCCGCTGCCACGTACTCCCCGAACGCCGCGAGCGCCTCCTGGGTGAGGCCGCGCGCGCCGTCCCAGTCGATGAGCGACGCGATCCACTGCTCGGCCTCCAGGGGCCGCAGCGGCACCGGCGCGACGGCGCCGACCGCGCAGCGCACGCCGCGCCGCGCCGGGTCGAGCACGACCGCGACGGAGGTGGTGGCGCGTCCCGGTCCGGTGCGCCCCGTGGCCTTGAGGAAGACCTGCGGGGCGTGCAGCAGCGGCACCCGGACGAAGCCGATGAGTTCCGCGGGGGCGAGCATCTCGCGGCCCGCCAGCAGGTGGGTGACGGGGATCTCGCGGCGCGCGCCGTCCGGACCCGCGACGATGAGGTCGGCTTCGAGGGCGGCGAGCACGGGCAGCGTGTCGCCGGTGGGCGCCGCGGTCGCGATGTTGCCGCCGAGCGTCCCGGCGTTGCGGATCTGCGGGGGCCCGGCGGCGCGCGCGGAGGCGGCGAGCGCGGGGATCAGCGCGGCGAAGTCGGGGCGGCCCATGCGGGCGTGGGTGAGGCCGGCGCCGAGGAGGGCGTGGCCGTCCTGGTAGTGCCAGCCGCGCAGTTCGCTCATCCGGTTGAGGCCGACGAGCGCGGCGGGCCTCAACTGCCCCCTGTTGACGGACGCCATGAGGTCCGTCCCACCTGCGACAGGCACCGCGGCGGGCATGGCCGCCAGCGCCGCCACGGCCTCGTCGAGCGAGGCCGGGAGCGTCACGGACTGTGCTGTCTGCGGTGCGTGCGTGGTCAACCCAGCTGCCCCTTTCCGGTGTCCCGGCAGTCCCGCCTGTGTGCCGTACCGTACGTGCTCACAGGCCGGACGTGGCAACTCTGGCACATCTTCCGAGCCGCCCGACGCGAGGGTCCACGAAGGACGTATCCGCACCCTGACGGGCGGAAAGTCCGCGTTCGCCCGGGTGTTGGGGCCATGCGGGCGGGTCGCCCCGTTCACTCCGTTCGAAAACCGTACGGGCGGTTTGCGAACAGCCCTGTCCTGCGGGTGTTCCGTGCGCGCGGCCCGGCGGCGGGTGCCCGTACGGCGGCCGGGGCGGGCGCGGCCGGTGCCGCCGCGCGGCCGCGGGGGCCCGGGCGGCGCGGCGGGCGGCGGCGCCCGGCGCTCCCTCCACCGGATCCGCACCGAACCGCCACAGGACCGCCCAGGGTTGCCCGCGGATCCCTCACCGGCCGGGCGGCGGAGCGGATCCCCCCGGCCGGCCGGGCGAGAGGCGCCGCGCCCCTCGCCGGGCCGGCGAGGGGCGCGGCGCCTCAGACCGCGGGCGGCGTGCCCTCGCGCGGCCGCCCCAGCACGCCGGGGCGGCGCTGCCAGGGCAGCGGGCCCGACGGCGGCCGGTAGCCGACGCCGAGGGCGTCGAGTCGGCGGTAGTGCTCTGCCATGCGCGCCTCGAAGCCGCCGAAGTCCCGTTCCGCGGGCGCGCCGAGGCTGCTCCACACGGCCTCGGCGAACGCGGCGAGGCGCGGGTGCGTCTGGTAGTCGACGCGGCCGGGGTCCTGCATGGCCTCGGTCCACACGTTGGCCTGGGCGCCGAGGATCCGCCGGGCCTCGTCGCCGTCGAGCTCGGCGGGCACCGGCTCGAAGCGGTAGACGTCCTCCAGCGTGCGGACGAACCCGATGGGGATCGGCTCGTCGTCGCCCGGGGCCTGCCGGTGGTCCAGGTAGACGTGCTGCTCGGGGCACATGACCACGTCGTGGCCCGCACGGGCGGCCGCGACGCCGCCCGCGTAGCCGCGCCAGGAGGAGACGGCGGCGCCGGGCGCGAGGCCGCCTTCGAGGATCTCGTCCCAGCCGATGAGGCGCCGGCCGCGCGCGGTGAGCCAGGTGTCGAAGTGCCGGATGAACCAGGACTGGAGCTCGTCCTCGTTGGCGAGGCCGTTCTCCTCGATCCTGGCCTGCGCCGCGGCGGAGTCCTTCCACTGCTCCTTGGGCGCCTCGTCGCCCCCGACGTGGATGAACCTCGACGGGAACAGCGCGAGCACCTCCTCGAACACGCCCTCGTAGAAGCGGAGTACGGCGTCGGTCGGCGCGAGGATGTTCGGGTTGATCCCCCAGGTGTCCCAGACGCCGATCGCCGTGGTGTCGACGACGTCGGCGTTGCCGAGCTCGGGGTAGGCGGCGATCGCGGCCTGCGAGTGGCCGGGGATGTCGATCTCGGGCACGACGGTGATGTGCCGCTCCGCCGCGTACGCGACGATCTCGCGGATGTCGTCCTGGGTGTAGAAGCCGCCGTGCGGGGTCTCGCTCCACAGCTCGGAGGCGCGGTGGCCCCATTTGGTGCGGGGGCGCCAGGCGCCGACCTCGGTCAGCCGCGGGTGGCGCTTGATCTCGATGCGCCAGCCCTGGTCGTCGGTGAGGTGCAGGTGCAGGACGTTGAGCTTGTGCGCCGCGACCAGGTCGAGCTGGCGCAGGACGCCCTCCTTGGGCGTGAAGTGCCGGGCCACGTCGAGCATCAGGCCGCGCCAGCCGAAGCGCGGCCGGTCCCGCACGGTGACCGCGGGCAGCCGCCAGACCCGGTCGGCGGTGAGCGGCGCGCGGCGGAAGGCGTCGGCGCCGAGGAGCTGGCGCAGGGTCTGCGCGCCCCAGAAGACGCCCTCGGGTCCGCCGCCGGTGATCGCGACCGCGGGGGCACCGTCGCCGGGCGGCGCCGTCGTCAGGACGTACGCCTCGGGGCCCTCCGCCTCGCCGAGCGCGGCGTCGACGCGCAGGACGACGCGGCGGTGGCCGCCGTCCGCCGCGTCGGCGGAGGCGGCGTCGGCAGAGACAGCATCGGCGGAGGCGGCGTCGGTAGCGACAACAGAGGCAGGGGCAGTGTCCGTGGCGGCGGCGTCCGTCAGCGTCAGCCCCGTCGCGGGGGCCAGAGCGGTGCGCAGCCAGCGGGCGGTGCGCTCGGTGCCCCGGCCCGCTTCGAGGCGCAGCACGGGCGGCAGCGCGAATCCGGCGGGGCCGCCGCCCGCAGCGCCCGTGATCAGGGCGGGGGCCGGGATCAGGGCCGCGCGGGCGGCAGCCGGGTCCGGTGTCGCAGGGTGGGTCGCCATTCGTCCTCCGCCGAGGTGATCGGGTCCGTACCGAAATGAGGTCTATACCAATACGGAAGATCAGCACACGGCGGCCGCTAGGGCAAGAGGCCCGCAGCCGGGGCGGGCGCCGGGACCGCACAAACGTTCCTTCGCGCGCCAAGGGACCAGCACGGCAGCGGCCGGGCGCACCCGGTGCGCCCGCCGGCTGCGGCCGGGCGGCTACTTCTTGCCGCCGCCCTTGCCGCCCTTGCCGTCCTTGTCCCCGTCGCCGCCCGCGCCCATGGAGTCGTAGATCTCCTTGCACATCGGGCACACCGGGTACTTCTTGGGGTCGCGCCCCGGTACCCAGACCTTGCCGCAGAGTGCCACCACGGGAGTGCCGTCGAGGGCACTCGCCATGATCTTGTCCTTCTGGACGTAGTGGGCGAAGCGCTCGTGGTCGCCGTCGCCTCGCGACACCTGCGGCGTCGGCTCCACGAGGGTGCCCGTACCTGCCCCGCGCTCGGGCTCAAGAGTGCTCATAACAGCCAAGAGTACTCACGGACCGGGCTTTTCCCCGAGGGCGGGTCGGAGCCCTCCGCGTCCGGCCGCTCACCCCCGGCAGCGCGGGGGCGCCGGGCCGCGGGCGCACTCCCCGGCCCCCGCCGTCAGTTGAGCGACGGGTCGTCCGGATACGTGGCGATCATGGCGAGCTTCCCGCGCTGGCGCCGCAGCACGGCGCGCCACAGGCCCTCGGGGCGCGGCACGGACACGTCGCCTGGCTCCGACTCGACGACGTACCAGGCGCCGCTGTCCAGTTCGCGCTCCAGCTGCCCGGGGGCCCAGCCCGCGTACCCGGCGAAGATCCGCAGCGAGCCGAGCGCCGTGGCCAGCAGCTCGGGCGGGGTCTCCAGGTCGACGAGGCCGATCGCGCCGTGCACCCGGCGCCAGCCGAGAGGGCCCTCGTCGCCGTCGCCCGGGATGACGGCGAGCGCGAGCGCGGAGTCGAGCGAGACGGGACCGCCCTGGAAGACCACGCCCGGCTCGCCCGCGTGCTCGGCCCACCCCTCCAGGATGTCGGCGACGCCGACCGGCGTGGGGCGGTTGAGCACCACGCCGAGCGAGCCCTCGTCGTCGTGGTCGAGCAGCAGGACGACCGCGCGGTCGAAGTTCGGATCAGCCAGGGCCGGTGTCGCGACGAGCAGCCGGCCTGTGAGCGAGGACACCTCGGTCATGCGACACATGATCCCGCATGTCGGGCCCGCGGGGTGCCGTTCGTACGCGGCGCGCGTGCGCGCAGCTCAGGGCGCGCCGCGGCGCCCGCGGAGCGCCGGGGGCGCGGCGACCTTGCGTACACGCGGGCGTACACAGGGTGTTGTGCCGAATTCATTACGTCCTCCCCTCCTGCACGGACCTACGGGAGGGGGTCCGGCGCGCCTTAGGCTTACCCGGGCCGCACGTTCGGCCCACGTCCCCCCGACCGCCCACTCCGGAACGCGAGATTCATGACCGGCACAGACGATGTCCTGCTTGTCCACGGCGGCACCCCGCTCCAGGGCGAGATCCGCGTCCGCGGTGCGAAGAACCTGGTCCCCAAGGCGATGGTCGCCGCCCTGCTCGGCTCGACCCCGAGCAGGCTGCGCAACGTGCCGGACATCCGCGACGTGCGGGTCGTGCGCGGCCTCCTCCAGCTGCACGGGGTGACCGTGCGCCCCGGCGAGGAGCCGGGCGAGCTGGTGCTCGACCCGACCAGGGTGGAGAGCGCCAATGTGGCCGACATCGACGCGCACGCGGGGTCCTCCCGCATCCCGATCCTGTTCTGCGGGCCGCTGCTGCACCGCCTCGGCCACGCGTTCATCCCCGGGCTCGGCGGCTGCGACATCGGCGGCCGCCCGATCGACTTCCACTTCGACGTGCTGCGGCAGTTCGGCGCGACGATCGACAAGCGCGCCGACGGCCAGTACCTGGAGGCCCCGCAGCGACTGCGCGGCACGAAGATCACACTGCCGTACCCGTCGGTCGGCGCGACCGAGCAGGTGCTGCTCACCGCCGTCCTCGCCGAGGGCGTCACCGAGCTGTCGAACGCGGCGGTCGAGCCCGAGATCGAGGACCTGATCTGCGTCCTGCAGAAGATGGGCGCCATCATCGCGATGGACACCGACAGGACGATCAGGATCACCGGCGTCGACAGCCTCGGCGGCTACAACCACCAGGCGCTCCCTGACCGCCTCGAAGCGGCGTCCTGGGCGTCGGCGGCGCTGGCGACCGAGGGCGACATCTATGTGCGCGGCGCGCAGCAGCGCTCGATGATGACCTTCCTCAACACGTACCGGAAGGTCGGCGGCGCCTTCGAGATCGACGACCGGGGCATCAGGTTCTGGCACCCCGGCGGCTCGCTGAAGTCGATCGCGCTGGAGACGGACGTGCACCCCGGCTTCCAGACGGACTGGCAGCAGCCGCTCGTGGTGGCGCTGACGCAGGCGTCCGGCCTGTCGATCGTGCACGAGACGGTGTACGAGTCGCGGCTGGGCTTCACGTCGGCGCTGAACCAGATGGGCGCGCACATCCAGCTCTACCGCGAGTGCCTCGGCGGCTCGCACTGCCGCTTCGGCCAGCGCAACTTCCTGCACTCGGCCGTGGTGTCAGGACCGACGAAGCTCCAGGGCGCCGACCTGGTCATCCCCGATCTGCGCGGCGGCTTCTCCTACCTCATCGCGGCCCTGGCGGCGCAGGGCACCTCGCGCGTGCACGGCATCGACCTGATCAACAGGGGCTACGAGAACTTCCTGGACAAGCTCGCCGAGCTGGGCGCGAAGGCGGAACTGCCGGGCGGCCCCCTCGGCTGACGGCAGGCGCCCGGGACCCCGCGGGGCCCCGGGCAGCGGCAAGGGCGGCCCTCCGTTTTCCGGAGGGCCGCCCTTGGCGACTGACTGTGCGGACCGGGGCCGGCCCGCCCGGCGGTGCCGCCGGGCCGGGATCCGTCCCGGGGACTACTTGCCCTTGGCGGCTTCCTTGAGCTTGGAGCCCGCGGAGACCTTCACGCTGTAGCCGGCCGGGATCTGGATCGGGTCGCCGGTCTGCGGGTTGCGCGCGGTGCGAGCGGCCCTGTGGGTGCGCTCGAAGGTCAGAAAGCCGGGGATGGTGACCTTCTCGTCGCCCTTCGCGACGATCTCGCCGACGGTCTCGGCGAAAGCGGCCAGAACGGCGTCGGCGTCCTTGCGGGTCACCTCGGCGCGGTCGGCCAGGGCGGCCACCAGCTCACTGCGGTTCATGTTCTTACTCCCGTGTTCTTCTTGCCTGTGAGGCGTGAGATCGAAGCCGATGCTCCCAGGGCCCTCGGACACTCGCCGGGCCCCGGGCCTTCATTCGAGAACCCTCGCGCCCCGTGGGGGTGTCCCCGAAACGTTGTCCTCGGGATCAGGTCTCCCCAGGACGAAGTCCCTGAGACTGCATCCTGCCCCCACCAGCGGCGGGAAAGCCAATCCGATGACCCCGCCGTCACACGGAAAGCCGCTGCGCGGCGGCGGGGGGTGTCATGGTCCGCCACCCTAGACGGGCCACTCGGCCCGCCCGTCGCGCGACGCGCCGGGCGTGTCGTACCCGCACAAGGCCGGGGCCCGTGTCTCAGGCCGGGGTGCCGGGGGCGGCGGGCGCGTCCTCGGCTGACGTGTCCACGGTCACGCCGGCCGCCTTGGCCGCCTCGCGCACGGCGTCGGCGACGGCGCCCGCGACCTTGTCGTTGAAGACCGAGGGCACGATGTAGTTCGCGTTCAGCTCGCCCTCGGTCACCACGTCGGCGAGCGCCTCGGCCGCGGCGAGCATCATCTCCGTGTTGACGGTGCGCGACTGGGCGTCGAGCAGGCCGCGGAAGACACCCGGGAAGACCAGCACGTTGTTGATCTGGTTCGGGAAGTCCGAGCGGCCCGTGGCCACCACGGCGGCCGTCTCGCGGGCGATCGCCGGGTCGACCTCGGGGTCGGGGTTGGCGAGGGCGAAGACGATCGCGCCCTCCGCCATGGCGGCCACGTCGGAGCCGTCGAGCACGTTCGGGGCGGAGACGCCGATGAAGACGTCGGCGCCCGCCACGGCCTGCTTGAGCGTGCCCGTGACGCCCTCGGGGTTGGTGTTGTCGGCGATCCAGCGCAGCGCCGAGCCGGGCGCCGCGTCCACCAGGTCCTCGCGGCCCGCGTGCACCACGCCGTGGATGTCGGCGACCACGGCGTGCTTGACGCCCGCGGCGAGCAGCAGCTTCAGGATGGCGGTGCCCGCCGCGCCCGCCCCCGACATGACCACCCGGACGTCCTCGATGTCCTTGTTGACGACGCGCAGCGCGTTGGTCAGCGCGGCGACCACGACGATCGCGGTGCCGTGCTGGTCGTCGTGGAAGACCGGGATGTCGAGGGCCTCGCGCAGCCGCGCCTCGATCTCGAAGCAGCGGGGCGCGGAGATGTCCTCCAGGTTGATGCCGGCGAAGCCGGGGGCGATGGCCTTGACGACCTCGACGATGGCGTCGGTGTCCTGGGTGTCCAGGCACAGCGGCCACGCGTCGATGCCCGCGAACCGCTTGAACAGGGCCGCCTTGCCCTCCATCACGGGCAGCGCGGCCTTGGGGCCGATGTTGCCGAGGCCGAGCACCGCGGAGCCGTCGGTGACGACGGCGACCGTGTTGCGCTTGATGGTGAGGCGGCGGGCGTCGTCGGGGTTCTGGGCGATCGCCATGGAGACCCGCGCCACGCCCGGCGTGTAGACCATGGAGAGGTCGTCGCGGTTGCGGATGGGGTGCTTGGACTGCATCTCGATCTTGCCGCCGAGGTGCATCAGGAACGTACGGTCGGAGACCTTGCCGATGGCGACGCCCTCGATGCCGCGCAGCTTGCCGACGATCTGGTCCGCGTGCGCCGTGGAGCTCGCGGCGATCGTCACGTCGATCCGCAGCTTCTCGTGGCCCGACGCGGTCACGTCGAGGCCGGTGACCGAACCGCCGGACGCCTCCACCGCCGTGGTGAGCTGCGAGACCGCGGTGCCGCTCGCCGGCACTTCAAGACGGACCGTCATCGAGTACGAGACGCTGGGCGCCGTTGCCATTGCCGGGTTCCTCTGCTTTCACTGAGCCGCTGTGCCGTTCCACCGTTCGGGTTACCTGGCGGAACCTTCCAGATGGTCGCACCTACCACTCGGTAACGGCTAAACCCGCCTCTTCCGGAAGGGCAATTCCATCATCCGGAGCGTAACAGCGGCGGATACGAGAAAAGCAGGCCCCCACCAACCCGCGGTGAAGACCTGCTGACGTCTGAGCGGCACCGACCCGCCATGCTCGCCTCGCGGCAAGTGGTCGCTCGAAGCGACTGAGGTTGGGCCCGGGGGCTTGGATCGGGCCGGTGCCGTATACAGGCTAACAAACGACCCCCGCTCAGTCTTCCCCGACGCCAAGCCCGTTGGACTTTCCGTCGCGGCCCGGCTCAGGCCCCCTCCCTCCGGCGTGTACCGCCGGGGGAGGGGTGGCGGGAAGCGTCAGTCGCGCAGCAGGTCGGGGACTCCGCGGCCGTCCGGCTTGTCCTTCGCCGTGGCGACCACCGTGAGCTGCTGAGTGGCGCGCGTGAGCGCCACGTACAGCGTCCGCAGGCCCACGGAGGCGGCCGCCCCGTCCGCGATCTCGGCGGGCGAGACCAGGACCGTCGCGTCGTACTCCAGGCCCTTGGCCTCCAGGCTGCCGAGCGCGACGACGCGCTCGCCGAGGCCCGCGACCCACTCGGCGGCCTGCGCGCGGCGGTCCATCGCGACGACGACGCCGACCGTGCCGTCCACGCTCTCCAGGAGCCGCCGCGTCTCCTCCCGCACGGCCCGCGCGAGGGCCGCCTCGCCGGGGGCCGCGACGGTGAAGCGGGGCCGCAGGCCGGTGGAGCGCACCGCGCGGGGCGAGGCGGCGCCCGGCATCGCGAGGGCGAGCACCTTCGCGGCGAGTTCGGCGATCTCGGCGGGGTTGCGGTAGTTCACGCTCAGCGTGAAGCGGCGGCGCTGCCTGCGCCCCAGCGCCTCGTCGCGCGCCTCCGCCGCCTCCTCCTCGTCGGGCCAGGACGACTGCGCGGGATCACCGACGACGGTCCAGGTGGCGGTCCTGCCCCTGCGACCGACCATCCGCCACTGCATCGGCGTGAGGTCCTGCGCCTCGTCCACGATGACGTGCGCGTACTCGGTGCGCTCGGCGGCCAGCCGCTCGGCGCGCTCGCGCTGGGTCTCCTCGCGCTGCGGCATCAGCTCGTCGAGGCCGGTGAGCGCGTCCAGCGGGTCCAGCTCCCTGCGCGGCCTGCGGGGGCGCGGCGGCGTGCCGAGCACGGCCTCCAGCTCGTCCAGCAGGGCCACATCGTGCACGGAGAGCGGGCCGGTGCCTTCCGCGCCCGCCCGCCGCAGCGAGCGGGCGAGCCTGCGCGCCTCCCCCGGCGTGAGCACCCGGCGCGCCCAGCGGCCGAGGGCGCGCTCGTTAGCCATCGCCGCCAGCACGCGGCGCGGGGTCAGCTCGGGCCACCAGGCGTCGAGAAAGGCGAGGAAGGCGTCCTCGGACGAGACGTCCTCGTCGAAGCCGGCGCGCAGCTCGGCCGCGAGTTCCGCGTCGCCGCGCGAGAGGTGCTCGTCGGCGCGCGCCGCGGCCCCCGAGCGCTCCCACAGCGCGTCGAGGAGCAGCTTGCGGGCGCGCGGGCGCAGCAGGTTGACGGGCGCCGTGCCGCCGAGCGCCGCCTGCCGCACGCGCCGCAGCTCGGCGGCGTCCAGCTCGATGCGGCGGCCGAGCGCGACGACGCGCAGCAGGTCGGTGCGCACGGGCGCGGCGCTCCCCGGCGCGTCCTGCGCTGCCTCTTCAGTGACTTCTGCGGCTTCTTCAAGGGTCGCCTGGCCCGGCGCCGCGCCCCTGCCACCCGCGCCGCCGGGTTCGAGCGCGCCCCGCGCGGCCCTGCGCAGCACCCGCGCCATCCGCGCTGAGCCCTTGATCCTGGCCACCGCCGGTTCGTCGTACGCGGTGGCCTCCGCGCCCTCGACGAGGGAGCCGAGCGCGCGGATCGCGACCTGGCCCTCCTCGCCGAGGGAGGGCAGCACGCCCTCCGTGTAGGCGACGAGCAGCGGCGTGGGCGAGACGACGAGAATGCCGCCCGCGTACCGCCGCCTGTCCTGGTAGAGCAGGTAGGCGGCGCGGTGCAGCGCGACCGCCGTCTTGCCGGTGCCCGGACCGCCCGAGACCTCGGTGACGGACGCGGCAGGCGCCCTGATCACCAGGTCCTGCTCGGCCTGGATCGACGAGACGATGTCGCGCATGGTGTGGCCGCGCGCCTGACCGAGCGCGGCCATCAGCGCGCCGTCGCCGACGACGGGCAGCGGCGCGCCGTCCAGCTCGGCGGTGAGCTCGGGCCGCATCAGGTCGTCCTCGACGCCGAGGACCCTGCGGCCCTTGGAGCGGATGACGCGGCGGCGCACGACGCGTCCCGGGTCGACGGGCGTGGAGCGGTAGAAGGGCGCTGCGGCGGGCGCGCGCCAGTCGATGACGAGCGGCGCGTAGTCGGAGTCGAGCACGCCGATCCTGCCGATGTGCAGGGTCTCCGCGACGGCCACGGTGCCGTCGGGCCGTACGGCGTCGTCGGCGGGCTCGACCGAGGTGTACGCGCCGTCGGGGCCCTTCTTGCCGTCCTTGCCCGCGAGGAGGTCGATCCGGCCGAAGAGGAAGTCCTCGAACTCGTTGTTGAGCCGGGACAGGTGCACACCGGCCCTGAAGACCTGCGCGTCCCGCTCGGCGAGCGCGCCCGGCGTGCCGACCTGGCCGCGCTTGGCCGCGTCGGCCATCAGGAACTCCGCCTCGTGGATCTTCTCCTCCAGGCGGCGGTAGACGCGGTCGAGGTGCCGCTGCTCGACCGCGATCTCGCCGGCGCGTGCGGAGTCGTCCGCCGGGCCAGGGGCGGGCGCCCCGGGTCCGGTCCCTGATCCCGCCGCGGCGTGGGCGGAATGGACAGCGGCTTCCTGCGCGGCCACCCTGGCCCCCTTCTTGACGTGCTACGGAAACCGTCAACCGTACGCGAAGGGGGCACCCGGTGTCAGGCCGGAACCCGCACGAGCCGCTTGCCGTCGAAGGTGGTCACGTCGAAGTGGTCGATGTCCTTGGGCTGAACGGCCGCACCGCCGTGCACGTACAGCGGCTTGCGGGCGACCTCGTGGGGGCTGCCGGGCACGCCGTAGCCCCACGGGGGCACCGTCCAGGACGAGACGACCTGCCGGTCGCCCGACGTGGAGACGGCGACCAGGCGGCACTTCAGCGGGCCCTTGACGTTCTTCAGCTCCACCACCGCGTTCGTGCCCCACGCCTTGGACTGGAGCGCCACGGTGGCGCTGACCTTGGTGGTGGGGTCGGTCGCGCTGTACTTCGTCGTCATCGACGTGAAGTACGCGCCGTCGGTGCGGCCGTCGGCTGCCTGGCTGCTCGCCGGGGCGGAGTCGCCCGAGGTGGCGACGACCGCGGCCGTGGGGCCGCCGACGATCAGCACCGCGGCGGCGGCCGCCAGGTACAGGCCGCGCCTGCGCCGCTTGGCGCGCCGCGCCCCGACCTCGTCGACCAGCCGGTCGAGCAGCTGCGGGCTCGGCCGTACGGACACGGCGGATGCGCCGCCGTCCTCGCCCGCGGCCGCCGTGCCGCCGCCCTGCGGGGCGGCCTCCTCCCCGGGTGCGGGTACGGAGCGCAGCCGGCCCGTGCCCACGGCAGGACCCGGCCCGCCGGGCGCCGCCTCCCGGGCGGCCGGGCCGTCGGCGAGGAGGGCGAGCATGGGCTCCATGCCGGAGAACTCCTCCAGCCTGGCAGCGCAGAGCTCGCAGCCCGCCAGGTGCTCCTCGAAGGCGGTGGCGTCGGCGTCGTCGAGGACACCGAGGACGTAGGCGCCGACCGCGTCGTGCACCGAGCCCTCTCCGTCCGCGCCGGAACCGTCGTGCGTCGTCATGCCGAGACCCCCCTCTCCTCCAGCGCGAGTTTCATGGAACGCAGCGCGTAGAACACCCGTGAGCGCACGGTTCCGCTGGGAATGCCGAGCGTCTCGGCCGCCTCGTTGACCGTCCGCCCCTTGAAGTACGTCTCGATCAGTACCTCGCGGTGCGCGGGCGTCAGGTCTTCGAGCGCGTCCGAGAGCGTCATCAGCCAGAGCGCCTTGTCGATCTCGTCCTCCGCGGGCATGACGTCGAGCGGCGAAGGATCGACCTCCTGCGGCCGGGCCTGCCGGCTCCGGTGGCCGTCGATGACGATACGGCGTGCGACCGTCACCAGCCAGGGCCGTACCGATCCGGTCGCCCGATCGAGCCGGTCGGCGTTCTTCCAGGCCCGGATGAGTGTCTCCTGCACGACGTCCTCGGCGCGCTGCCTGTCGCCCGCGACGAGGCGCAGGACGTAGGCGAGCAGCGGACCGGCGTGTTCCCGGTAGAGAGCACGCATGAGCTCCTCGTCCGGAGCGGAGAGGTTGTCGCGCGGTGCGTCGCTACGGCGCCGGTCCCGCCTGGGACGGTCATCGGCCACGGCGGCATCCTTGCGCACCCGAACCTCCCGGTCGAGACCTGATGTGGCTGCTTACGACCTTCACTACGGAAGCGGGGCCGCAAGCGCTCAACCGGCCGGGGAAATGTTTCCCGATCTTCATACGGCGGGCGGCGGGGGCGGTCTCCGTCAGCGCGCGGGCAGCTCGTCGCAGAGCAGCTGGACCAGCGGGCCGAGCCGGAAGCGCTCGGGCGCGCGCACCGGTATGCCGCGCTCCCGCAGCGGCGCCGCCGTGACCGGCCCCACACACGCGGCGAGCACGTCCCCCGCGAACGCGGCCAGCACACCGTCGGCGGCCCCACGCTCCCCCGCACGGGCGAGCAGCGAGGCGGCGGCGGGCGCGCTGGTGAACGTGACGGCGTCGACGGTGCGCGCGGCGATCCGGTCGATCAGGCCGTCGAGCGGCGCGGGGTCGAGCGGCGGCAGCCACCGGTAGACGGGTACGGCGACGACGTCGGCACCGGCGTCGGCGAGGGCCTCACGGAAGGCGTCGAGCGGCTCGCCGTGCAGCTGGACGGCGACGCGCCGGCCCGCGACGCCCTCGCGGAGCAGGCGCTCCAGCACCTCGGCCAGGGACTCGGAGGCCGGCGCCCACTCCTCGCGCAGGCCGGCGGCGCGCAGGGCGCCGGTGACCTTGGGCCCCCGCGCGTACAGCCGGGCCCCGGCGAACCGCGCCAGCAGCGCTTCGCCCTCGCCCCAGCCCGCTGCCGCATCGAGCCAGCCGCGGAAGCCGACCGCCGTGGTGGCGACGACCGTGTCGGGCGGGAGCGCGACCAGGTCGCGGGTGGCGGCGCGCAGCCGGGTGTCGTCGGCGAGCGGCACCGTGCGCAGGGCGGGCGCGAGGACCACCTCGGCGCCGCGCCGCCTGATCAGCGCGGCCTGGTCGTCGGCCCGCCGCGCGGCGGTGACGCCGACGGTGAACCCCGTGAGGGGCGCGCTCTGCTCGGCCATGCTGCCGTCCCTGCCTCTGCTGTCGTCGTGGGCCCCCGCCCCATTGTGACGAGGGCCGCGGCACGCGGCGCCGGGAGGTTCGGGGCGGCGCCGGGAGGTCAGGGTGGGCCGGGCGGTCAGGGCGGGCCGGGCACCGCGGGCGTCCCGCGCGCCCCGCGGCCCCCGGCGGGCCACAGCCGCGGGCGGCGCCGCGCCGCCAGGTCCTCGGCCCAGCCGCACACCACGATCGCCACGGCGAGCATCGGCCACACCAGGACCAGCGTGAGCACCGGGTACGCGGCGCCGAGTGCGCCGCCGAGGCGGTCCGTGCCGGGCACGCGCCACACCTGGTCGATGAGCGGGCCGGCGAGCATGATCAGCAGGTTGTGCCAGAGGTAGACCGTCACGGCGCGGCTGTTGGCCAGGGTGACCCACGGGTCGAGCCGCGCCAGCCGGCCGGGCAGGGCGTGCCAGGAGGGCGAGTACAGCAGCAGGACCGCGACGAACCCGAGGGACCACAGCGCCTGGGCGAGCGGGATCTCGTCGAGGTTCCAGCCCTCTGAGGTGAGGTGGCCCGAGGCCCACCAGATCCCCGCGGCCATCGCGAAGGAGGCGAGGGAGACCGTCACGTACCGCGGCACCCGGCGCAGCAGGCCGTCGTGGTGCGCGAAGCCGAGCACCCAGCAGGCACCGTACGTGGCGAAGTCCGTGACGGCCTCGCCGCTCTCGCCCGGGATCGTCACGAGCCCGGTGGTGCACAGGGCGCACAGGGCGAGCGGCAGCGCGAGACCGGCCCAGGGGGCGCGCCTGAACAGCCTGAGCAGCAGCGGCGAGGCGAGCACGAACCACAGGTAGGCGCGGATGTACCAGAGCGGTCCCGCGGCCTGGTCGGCCCAGGAGGCGTCGAGCCAGGCCCACGGGTGGCCCGCGGGGTCCGGGTAGGGCGGCGCGCCCAGCGGGACCAGCCAGTCGAGCAGCGAGAGCAGGCCGCCGGTGCCGCCGTCCCGCACCGGGTGCCAGCCGGTGGCGAACAGCAGGGGTACGACGAGGAGCCCGAACAGCCACATCGGCGGCAGCAGGCGCCTGAGCCTGCCCCTGACGACCCGCGCCCCGCCGCGCTGCCCGAGGGAGCGGGCCATCAGCGAGCCCGCGAGCGCGAACATCACGCCCATGGAGGGGAAGAGGATCGTCAGCCAGCTCCAGCCGAAGATGTGGAAGACGACGACGCGGACGAGCGCGAAGGCCCGCAGCAGGTCGAGGTAGCGGTCGCGGCCGCCTGCGCGCGCCGTCTCCTGCGGGGTGGCGGGCGCCGCGGGCCCGCCGGCCGCGCGGTGGCGCGCGGGCCCGGGGCTCATGGCGTGCGGTGTGCTCATGCGACGGGCCTCCTGTCGTCCGTGCGGGGCCGCTGCCGCGCGGCCGGCGGCGCGGCCTCCACGGCGCCGGTGCGGCGCAGCTTCTGCCAACGCAGCCGGCCGCCGGTCAGGGCGGTGATCCAGGACTGGACGAGGACGGCGTACATCAGCGCCCGGTACAGGAGTTGCTGGAGCGGCAGCGAGACCAGGTGCCGCATGGGCTCGCGGTCGAGGCGGAAGGCGTAGACGGCGCAGACCAGTTGGACGCCGAGCAGGGCGAGCCAGCCGGCGACGGTCTTGCCGGTGGGGCCGAAGACCAGGCCGTAGAGGAGGAACAGGTCGACGAGCGGCGCGAGCAGCGGCGCGACCACCATGAACGCGGCGACGAACGGCAGTCCGACCCGGCCGAAGCGGCCGGAAGGGCCACGTTCGATCACCGCCCTGCGGTGCTTCCACATCGCCTGCATGGTGCCGTAGCACCAGCGGTAGCGCTGCGACCACAGCTGCCGCACGCTCTCCGGCGCCTCGGTCCAGGCCCGCGCATTCTCCGCGTACACGACCTGCCAGCCGCCGCGGTGGACGGCCATGGTGATGTCGGTGTCCTCGGCGAGGGTGTCGTCGCTCATGCCGCCCGCCCGGCGCAGCGCCTCCTTGCGGAACGCCCCGCAGGCGCCGGGGATCGTGGGCATGCAGCGCAGCAGGTCGTACATGCGGCGGTCGAGGTTGAAGCCCATCACGTACTCGATGTGCTGCCAGGCGCCGATCAGCGAATCCCTGTTGCCCACCTTGGCGTTGCCGGAGACCGCGCCGACGCGCGGGTCGGCGAACGGCCGCACCAGCTCGCGCACGGTCGCCTCCTCGAAGACCGTGTCGCCGTCCATCATCACGACGATGTCGTGCCGGGCGTGCAGGATCCCGTTGTCGAGAGCGGCCGCCTTGCCCGCGTTGGGCTGCCTGAGCACGCGCACCCCGGGCAGGGCGAGCGCCTCGACGATGTCGGCTGTGCCGTCGGTCGAGCCGTCGTCGATGACGATCACCTCGACGGGGTGGTCGCTGCGCATCAGCGAACGCACCGTGTTCGCGATGCACTTGCTCTCGTTGTACGCGGGCACGAGCACCGTCACCGGCCCGGTCGCCACCGTCCCCCGCGGCCCCTCGCGCTCCCTGCGGCGGCCCCTGCGGGCGTGCACGAAGGCGAGGCCGAGCATCAGCGCGAACCGTCCGACGACGAGCACGCCGACGAGGGCGACACACCCGATCAGGCCCTCCGTGACGGCGTCCGAGACGGTGACGGCCGCGACGAACGCCCTGCCCTCGACCAGGTCCCTGCCGTGCGCCGCGGTGTGGGCGCTCGGCGCGCCCAGCGCCTGCGTGACGGTCTCGAAGCGGTACCCCTCGGCGCGCATCGCCTCGATGTAGCGGGGCAGCGCGGCGACGGTCTGCGCGCGGTCGCCGCCGAAGTCGTGCATCAGGACGACGGCGCCCTTCGGATACGTCGGGGTGGCGTTGGCGATGATCCGGCCGACCCCGGGGCGCTGCCAGTCCTCGCTGTCTACGCTGTCGAAGACGGCGAGGTAGCCGAGGCTGCCGACGTACCGGGTGACCGGCCAGGACGCGTTGTCGAGGGCGTCGGCGAACGAGGAGTACGGCGGCCGGAACAGGGCGGTGCGGATGCCGGCGGCGCCCTCGACCGCGAGCTGCGTCTGGGAGATCTCCCTGCGGGTGGTGGCCGCGTCGACATAGGAGAGGTCGGGGTGGTCGAAGGTGTGGACGCCGACCTCGTTCCCCTCGGCGACCATGCGCCTGACCAGCGCGGGGTGGCGGGCGGTGTTGGTGCCGGTGACGAAGAACGTCGCCGGTGCGCGGTGTGCCCTGAGGATGTCGAGGATCTTCGGCGTCCACACCGGGTCGGGCCCGTCGTCGAAGCTCAGCACGATGGTGCGGTCCGGGATGTCAAGGGACTTGGCGGGCCCCGACGGGTCGCGGGCGTCGACGACGGGCCCACCGTCGAGGACGTGCCCGGGTACGCGGTCGGTGGCGGCGGGCGGCCGCACCCGGTGGTCGGGCACGAACGAGCTGTGCACATAGCCCCGGACGACCAGCATGCCGGAGAGTACGGCGAGCAGGGCGACGGGCAGCAGGTGGCGCAGGGGCACGCGGCGCTGCCTGGCGGCGCCCGCGGCGTTCTTCCCGCGGGCGCGGTGGTCGGTTCTCGGCATGGGTCAGGCCGTGCCTTCCGGGGGCGCGGTGTCCACGGCGCCTGGCAGGTCGGCGGCCCGGGTGCCGGAATCCGGTGCGCCCTGGTCTCCCGTGGTGCCGGTGGTGCCCGGAGTGCCGGTGGTGCCCGAGGTGCCGGTGGTGGCGCCGCCCGCCGGGTCGCCCGAGGTGCCCGCGGTGTCGCCGCCGCTGCCCGCCGTGGCGCCGGTGGAGCCGGTCGTGGTGCCGGACGCGCCGTCCGCGGCGCCGGTGGACCCGCCGGACCCGGCGGTCCCCGAGCTTCCCGAGGTGCCGGTGGCTCCGGAGGCGCCGCCCGAGGCACCCGATGTGGTGGCGCCGGTCCCGCCGCCCGCCGAGCCGCCGGAGCGCGGTGCCGTGGTGGCGCCGGTGCCTGTGGTGCCTGCGGTGGTGCCCGCGGTCCCCGCCGCGGCCCGGCCGCCCCGGGTCGCAGGGCCGTGCGCGGCGGCGGAGGCCGGGGCCGACGGGCCGCGCGCTCCGCCCGCCGCGGCGGGCAGGGCCGCGCCGGGTACGCCGTCCCCGTCGGTGTCCGCCGCGGTCGGGGCGGCCCCGGGCCCGGCCAGGGTGGCGGAGGCCGAGGCGCTCGGCGCGGGGCCGGGGCGCACGGTGCGGGCGGGCTTGCCCTTGTCGGCGAGCTCCGGCACCCCGGGTATGTTCAGCAGAGGCGCTGTGGAGCCGCCGCCGACGAGCGCGGCGATCAGCGTGACCGCGTAGGCCGCGCAGAGCACGGCGACGCCCCAGCCGATCCTGCGGATCTTCCGGCTCCTGCGGCCGCTCGCATCCACGAAGACGGGCGCGCCGCCCGGGTCCTTGCCGTCCTCCCCGCGGCCCCCGCCGCCGCTGCCTCGCAGGGCCCGGCCGCCGAGTCCGTCGAGTTCTGCGGTTTCCAGGGTTTCCCAGGTTTCCAGGGTTTCTTCCGGCGGTTCCGCGGGATTCCCGGGTCGCGCGGATACGCGTCTCGCGGGTTCCGCGGATGCGAATGTCGCGGGTCCTGTGACGGTTCTCTTCGGCTCGTGAGCGCGCCCCTGAAGGACGTCTTCTCGACAGTTATCCACTGCTGCGCACAACCCCCCACATAAATGTTTCAGGGCGCGCGAACGGACCTCCGGAATGCCGTCGGCCAGGCCCCCACCCGGCCGAGCGCCCCCTCACCTCTGCACCCGGGCCATGAATGTAGCGCACGATTCCGGCAGTCGTACTTCCGCTTGCGGAATGCACGGGCGGCCGTGTAGAGGCGCTCCATTGATCATCATGCGCGCGAGAATTGGTTCAGACCTTTTCTCGCTTCCTTGATTTCCTCCAACTACCGCACTGGCCTGGCGCTTTGACGATCAGGGCCGACCCCGGACGGTCACAGAGAGCCACTGGGGTTGAACGCCGGGCGTCCGCCCGGTGTCCGACATCGAGCGAAAATTCATGGCTCGGTGGCACCGATCGGGCCTCCGTACCGTCCCGTATCGCGGACAGTCGGGCTCCGCGTACGCCCTGCCGCCCCGCACCGTCCCTTACCCGGGCCCCGCCGGCGGCCCGGCACGCGGCAACACGACAGAGGCGCCACGGTCCGCTGCTGCGGGCCGTGGCGCCTCTGTGTCCTGCCGGTACTTCTGTGGACGTGCTCACCAGATACTCAAACTCCGAGCTTGTCAACGATCTCCGCCGTACGGAGGAGGTCATCATGGCCTCGCGGTCGTCACGACGGCACCGACGCCAGCAAGCTCAACAGGCAGACTCCCGCTCGCCCGGCACAGCCCAAGCCCAAGAAGAAGCGGAAGCAGCTCACGGCCGTGGAAGCGCGCAAGCTCGTCGCTGAGTGGGACGGCGGACGTGGCATCAAGCAGAAAGAGCTAGCCAAGCGCTTTGACATCGCGCTGGCCACCGTAGAGCGGATCATCAAGCGACACCGTGAACGGTCTTGAGACCTTGGGCATGCCCTACAGTAGTCGGCTCAAACACAGTTGACGACCTGTCACCTGTGCCCGATTCTGGCATGTTCTACTACCGAGCACGAGGACCGGTCATGGGTGAAGCGTGGGTCAGTATCGGGTCTGTCAACAACGCGGCGCGGCTCAGCGTGACGCGGGTGGACGGAGCGAGCGGTGTTGGCGTGAGGCAGCTCCGCTTCCACATCGAGGCCATCTGTTGCGACGAGGAGGCGGCTCGTCGCGCTCTTTGGTTCGGTGGCACCCTTAGTGCAGACAGTCTTGGAACCTCAAGCGGCTACATCGGCCGCTTGTTCGTTGAGCAGTCGCCGATCTCGTTGTTCAGCGTCGGGTCCACGCAGACGTTCACGCTGGTGGTTGACCTCAATCAGCAGCAGCTTGAAGTCATCGAGGAGCATCGCACGGCCGGCCTGCACTTCCGCTTTTACATGGACGGCACCACCATGCTGGAAGGCGAGCTAGAGCGTATCGGCGTAGGTAGCTTTGAACATGAGGTCAGCCAGAGCGACTGGATCAAGGTGCTCGAACAGATGCAGTACCGTCGCACACTTCTCTTGGAGTTGGAGACGCCTGACATCGCGCGTACACCGGAGCTAGCACAGGCGTTGACCTTCTACCGTGCGGCTGAGAAGCATTACCTGCAACGTGAGTGGCGAAACACGACAGAGAGTCTTCGTCAGTGCTGTAACGCTCTCGTTGGTAGGCCAGCCGACGAAGAAGACACCGAAGCCGATGCCAAAGCCGCCGCAAGCGACTTGCGGAAGGCAACGAAAATCGCAGCGGTCGGCTACCGCCAACGCGCCGAGCAAGTGCGCCGAGCCCTCAAGTTCATGTGCGACCTCGGAGCGCACCCGGAAGTTGTCGATACTCACAAGCCGGACGCCGCCGCAGCGCTCATTATGGTCGGGGGTCTCCTACAAGCCTGGCGGTAACAGGACACTGTAGAGCACTGCTGGTTTGGGCCTTGCTTTCTGGTGCGAGAGGAGGGCCTACATAACTGGGGACCGATATTCTCCGCAGCGCACGTTCGACCGACCTCCGAGCACGTGTTGGAGGTGTGAGTAGATGTGCTGGTCGAAGGTGACTCGATCCTTTGGAACTCCCGGATAGCCACCCCACTCCTGTAGTTCATCGTCGGTCGCATGATGAACGCAGTAGTTAAACCGATCGTAGAGCGGCGGTTCGTTGAACAAGAACCAGAAGTAGGGGAACGTGACTGGCACGCGCTGCGAGAGATCGCGTAGTTCGTCGGTGCCAGCCCGACTGATGTACTTCTCGGGTGCACCTTCGATCAGACCGGCCGCCTCGTCAATCAGGCCGGCCGTCAGGTAGCACAGGTAGAGCGAGGCCAGCAGGACGGCGACCTTGGAGTAGTTTTGTCGCATGCCGATGCGCGCGCCCCCATAGTGCACGTTGCTGTTGTCGTGCAGATCACGAGCGGCGTCGTGCGTGGGATGCAGAAATTTCCCGAGGAACGTGTAGTGGGCTTCGATCCGTGCGGCCACGGGAGCATCAATGAGTTCGTTGAGCTCCAAGAACTCCAGCAGCGCATCATATGAAAGATAGAACTTGTAGCTCAGCGCACTCTCGGCGCGGCGCCCCTTGAGTGCCTTAATAAGTTCCGGCTCCGGCTCGTAGTACTGGAAGTAGTCCTCATCCTTGAGCCGCATGGTCTCAGGATGAAACTGCTGAAAATGAAAATAGTGAGCCGGGATGATGAAGTCGGGATCGTCTTCGCTCTTGTATCCTTCGGTCACATACGCCAGGTGCCGAGCGATCCGCGGCGCCTTCTTAACGTCGATAACAGCAGTCTCGCCGGCCGCACGGAGCGTCGCGCACTTCTCCCGCTCTTCCCGCAAGAAGACCTTGAACTCGGCCTCCGTTAGCTTCGTCATGTCGCGGAGTGTGAATAGCTTCCTACCGCGGCACATCAGCATGAAGAGCAGGTAGTACTCAAGCAGTGAGCGCCCGAGCCCCAAGGAATCTGCGACCTTCTGATTCTCGATGAGCAGGAGACAGCTATCCACCGTCTCCATGCGCATGTTGACGAAGTCCAGCATCTCGTCGTATGCGCCGAACTGGACCTCCCCCACGGCGATCTTGGCTCCCCATGCCCCATAGGAAACAAGCATCGCTCGCGTCAGGCTGTTCGCCCTGTCGATCTCAGCGTCGATCCCATTGGGCACATTGGCCTCCCGTGTCGCACAAAGCTCACACACTAGAATCCTTTTCTAGCAGCGCCGCGCGAGGCGGGCAAGTGAATTTCGGAGGGTGCTATGAGCGCGAACCTGGCGGGCGCGGACGGGCGCTTACGGCGCCTCCGAGGGTAGATGCGAACTGACCATAAACCTGCTAAGCTGGAAGCATCCGTTTGCTCAGCGGTATCCACATCCCCTGGTTCGATTCCAGGCATCGTCCAATCAGTTACCATAGCGGCATTGGAAGCGGCCTCCCTGACTGACAACATTGTACGTCTCCGCCACGAGAAGCAGGAAGGAAACAAGAACGCCAACGAGGAGCCACGGCTACCTCTACGACGCAGGAAGGGAACGCACCGCAAGGCAAAGAAAAGAGGCAATTACATGAGTAAGGCACTAACGGGCGTAGCGCTGATACTGACGATGCATAGTGGTCTGGATGTGGCTGAAGCTGAGCAAACGGCCAAGAACAACGTATAGAGAAGCATGGCAGAAGGCGCCCTGACTCGTAGAAGAGCACGGGCGCTTTCTGTTTTCCCATCACGGTGTCCAACAATGGGCGGTCTGTTGGGTCATCTGGCAATCCCTCTACGCTTGCGGACATGCCTTCTGACACCGTGACGGTTCGTACGCTCGACGGCCTGCACCTGGCGGCCACGCTCGTAACGCCCTCGGAGACAACGGCCCGAGCCGCGGTGCTCGTGCACGGCGGAGGCGTCACGCGGGAGGAGGGTGGCTTCTTCGGTCGCCTTGCTGACGGCCTGGCGGCGGCCGGCGTGGCGTCGCTCCGATTCGATCTGCGCGGCCACGGTGAGAGCGAGGGCCGGCAAGAAGAACTGACGCTCGCCACCATCCTCAATGACATCCAGGCAGCGCTGGCCTACACGCGCGAGGCAACCGGCGCCGAGCAGATCACCTTGAACGGTACGAGCTTCACTGGTGGCGTTGCCGCCTACTACGCCGCACACCGACCGCACGAGGTCTCGCACCTGCTGCTGTTCAATCCGCAGCTCGACTACAAGTGGCGCACCATCGACTCACGGCCGTACTGGGTCAACGACTCCATCACCGAGGAAGCGGCCCACGGGCTCGCCGAACGCGGTTTCATCCAGTTCACGCCGACTCTTGTACATGGGCGCGCCATGCTCAACGAAGCGTTCTGGTTCCCGACGCAAGAAGCGCTCAGCCTCGTCCAGGCACCAACTCTCATCGTGCACGGCACCGCTGACACGCTCGTGCCGTTCGAGTCGTCGCAGAGCGCCGTACAACGCTTCAACGCCCCCGTACAACTCGTGCCCGTGAACGGTTCGCAGCATGGCTTCGCCGTCCATGATGACCCGCAGTACCTCGACCCCAAGAGCCAGGAGTACCAGGCGTTCGTCATCCGCACGGTGGCGGAGTGGCTGACAACCTAGGCGGCCCGCAGTACCTCGCGGAACTCGCGTACCGCTGGCCGGCTGTCCCAGCGGGCGAGGGTTTGCAACGTCTCGCCAAGCACGCGCACCGTACGTTCGGACTTCATGGCACGAGCGACCTTGGCGGAAGCGGCGCCCACTCGCGCCGCTTCGTCAGGCTCACCGCTGAGCGCCAGAGCAGCCGCACGCCGAGCGTTGAAGAAGCCGCCATCTCGGACAGACAGCGTTCCAGCTCGCATCGACTCGTCGAACAGCTCGACAGCCATTCCGGGCTTGCCGGCCTCGGTGAGGCTGACGGCGTTGCGTAGTAGAAGCGTGTGCTCGGTGAAGTACTCGCCCAAACCTTGCTGGCTGTCGTCACCTGCACGCACGAGCAAGTCTTGAGCAACCCCGAGCTTGTCCTGGACGGCCGTGAGCGGATCACCGACCATCGCCGCACCAAGCGCTTCCTGTTGGGTCACTTCGGCCTGTACGCGAAGCGGCAACCGCCAGCGGCCGTGACCGGCTGCTTGAGCAAGGGTCAGTACTCGGATGGCGTCGCGGTCGTCGTACGCCATCTGCGACTTCTTGAGCAGCACGTAGCCTTGCAGAGCAGGGTCATCCGCTTCCTGCGCCCACTCCATCGCGCGGTCATACCAAAACGTCGCGGTGCTCGGTTGGTGCAGGTCGCGGTACAGCCAACCAGCGAACTCCGCGCCATCTGCCCCGACTGACAGCAGCTCTCGTCGCACGCTTGGTTTCACGTCACGGGCGTGCTGGTCGATCGCTCCAAGCAGGCCGAGCACGACAGGGAGGGTCTTCCGTGGCCCGCGTGCGCCGTCATCCTGCTTGGCGGTGTCGAGCTGGCTGCGGAAGTAGTCCACTACGGGCGCGTCAAGGTAGCGGTGCGCATCTTCGAAAGCGGCGGCAACGTGCTGAAGTTCATCCAGGCCGAGGCCCGATAGCGCTGCGGCGGCAACGCCACCTTTCAGCAGTGACCGGCGATTGAGTGGGCTCATGGCTTCAGGCTCCGTGGTGTGCGCGGTGTCGCTTGTCTTGCCGGCAGTCACCGCCGACAGATCAAGCAAGCGGCCAAGCCCACTGGCGGCCAGCGCTTGAGCATCCACGGGCACGAGCACCGAGTGACCGTCTACCGCGACGGGCAGCAGCGTGCTGCCTCGGGATTCGGGTACCTCTTCCGGTACCGGCTTCGTATTACTGGTGACAGCCATCCCCGCCGGCTTGTCGCCTGGCAACTTGAACCACAGTAGGTCTGCCGGTACAGCCAGGCTATGCGCCCAGCTCATAAGCTTGCCGAGATCCTGCGGTGCACTGCTGGCGCTCTCGATCCGGCTGAGCTGTGCCTGAGTAAGCCCCAACCACCCGGCGAGCGTTTCCTGCGATACGACCCGGGTGTGCCAGGGGTGGACGCGGTAGGCGTAGAAGACGCGGCCCATGTGCCACGAGGCCAGCGCCTCACGGAGTTGCACGTCCTGCCAGAACGTCGCGGGCACGTCAGGCGGTCGCGTGATGGCCGTGATCTGCTGCCGACGGAGGCAGGCGGCGCATAGCGTGCCGCGGTTGTCGCGGGCCAGTCGTGTGCCGCAAGAGCAGAACCGAACCTGTTGCTGTGCCATCTCGTACCCCAAGGCCCTGACGCACCCGTGCTGTAAGCCAAGCCTACGGACCGTAGGCGGGCAGTGTCCGGCTGTCTATGCAGCTGACGCATACCTTCGCATGCTGCGCCACCATGACGCCCGGCTCATCCTGCTGTCCACGCTTCATACAGCCCTTTCTCCCAGGTGCAGGAGCGACAGCATGACCACAGCCGCAGTGCAACCGCATACCCAAGGCGGTCTCACGAGCGCGTTCGCCTACCTCCGCCGTCTCCCCAGCATGGACGACACAGCCGTGCGGGAAGCGGTCACCGCCTTGACGGCCTTCTCTATCCGCCAGGGCCTCAGCTTGGCCGGCATCCACTACGAAGAGCGTCCGAATGAGCGGCTGGACACCTGGATGGAGCTGATCACGAGCTGCCGTTCCGAGGCTGTCTCCAACGTCCTGGTGCTGAGTGCCGACCACTTCCACCACGACGCCACCGTGGCGGCCTACATGCGCGAGGAACTGGCGGAGAAGATCCAGGGCACGGTGTGGCTCGTCACTGAGACCACCACGACGAACCAGACGGCACCGGCCATTGAGGCAGACGGCCATGACCGTTGAGCGCTACATCAGCACCCTTGAACTCGACGCCAAGGCCGAGGCGACCCCGTGGGCAAGGCGGCACGTACGTGACGTACTGCGTGCCTGGCAGGTGGCCGACGAGAAAATCGACACGACCGAGCTGGCCGTCTGCGAGCTGGTATCCAACGCCGTGCAGCATGTCGCGCCCGAGACGCCTCACGCGCACGTCACGCTGACGCTTCGCCACGACGATTCGCAGCTCATCGCGGAAGTAGCCGACCCGAGCAACCGCCCGCCGGTTGCCAACCCTGCCATGTCCGGCGACGCGGAGGGCGGAAGGGGTCTGTTCATCGTTAGTGAGATTTCCAAGGAGTGGGGCTACTACCTCCTACCGACCGGCGGCAAAGTCGTCTGGTGCATCATCGGGTTGGCGTGATGACCGTGACGATCTCGAAGCGGAAGCGTCCGCGCACCCTCCACCATGAACCTCGCACCGTTACCTGGGCACGGACCAAGTCAGGACTTACCAAGCGGGCGCTCGCGCAGGCGGTAGGAATCTCCGAGCAGTTGCTGAACGAGATCGAATCGGGGTGGCGAAGCGCGACGCCGGCCAACCTCATGAAGATCGCCGACGTACTGAACTGCCCTGTGGTGTTCTTGGAGCGGAAGCAGGGGTGGCACCCCAGGCCAAGGTGCTAGGTCGTGCCGCAAAGTGGTTGGGTCATTGGTCTGTTCGTGGTGCGTCGTCATGAGCTGACTGATGAGTCGTGGGCGGTGATCGAGCCGTTGCTGGCTCCGCCGCGGATGGGGCGTCCGGTGCGGGACCTGCCGGAACGGTACGGGCCGTGGAAGACGGTGTACGAACGCTTCCGCCGCTGGTCGGCCAACGGTACCTGGGACCGGCTGCTGGCCCACGTCCAGCAGCACTCGGACGCGGTTGGCGCCGTCGACTGGACCGTCGTGTATGTCGATTCCACGACCGTGCGGGCCCACCAGCACGCGGCCGGAGCCCGAAAAAAGGCAGCCCTGGCCAGGTGAGGCGATCGGCCGGTCCCGCGGCGGGCTCACCACGAAGATCCACCTGGCCTGCGACGCACGGGGCCAGCCGCTCGCCTTCACCATCACTGCGGGCAACGTCAACGACTGCACCCAGTTCAAGCAGGTCATGGCCCTCATCCGCGTCGAGCGGTGCGGGCCCGGCCGTTCCCGGACCCGGCCCGAGCAGGTCGTCGCGGACAAGGGCTATTCGTCCACCAAGATCCATACCTACCTGCCTCGGCGGGGCATCAAGGCGGCGATCCCGGAGCGGATCGACCAGATCACCGGCCGTATCCACCGGCGCGAGAGCCTGTGCCGGCTCAACCGGTCCGCCTACCGGCGGCGCAACGTCGTCGAGCGCTGCTTCAACAAACTCAAACACAACAAGGCCCCGGCCACCCGCTACGACAAACGCGCCCGCCACTACCAGGCCACGGTCACCCTCGCCTGCCTACGCCTCTGGCTCCCCTGACATTGCGGACACGATCTAGAGACCATTCTGCGGCTCCTCAGCAACCCGGCCAGGTTCTATCGCGAGTCCAGTCCCAACGGGCGCAAGGTGCTCGATCGAGCTATGTTCACGCGCCTCTACCTCGATGCTGTGGACGATGCGCCGACCGTCGTCCGGCACAACATGACCGAACCCTTCGCAGCCCTCATCGAGGCAGAAGGAGGGGTCAGTCTGGCGGAGCAGGCTGACAAGGTCCTAGAACGACGAAACGGCACCCTCTCGAGGGAGGATGCCGTTTCACTGGGGTTGACCAGTGCAGACCTTCTCGTTGTGGCCCTCACGGATGGGGTTCGAGAATGTCCGAAATGGTGGAGATGGCGGGAATCGAACCCGCGTCCAACGGTGCGGAATCAGGGCTTCTCCGAGCACAGTCCACTACGATTTTCTCGGCCCCGGAGATCACGTGGACAAGTCTCCGACGGGCTCAGTCACTGTGTGATTTCCCTGTACACCCCGTGACCGGGTCTACAGGTTTAGTTCCCTAGCTGATGCCAGGATCCGGGTCGGGAACAGCCCCGGGCTGACACTCCGCGGAGTCTTCGCCTAGCTGCTTATCAGGCAGCGAGGGCGAAGGCGGAGGAATCGCGCTTGGAATTGGCGATTATTTTTTGCGACATATGGTTTACGAGATCATTGCCGCTTCCTCGGCTCGCTTCCCCTGCTTCGACAGCCGCTGTCGAAACCGATCATCCCCATGTTGATTTTTCAAGACGTGCACCCGCTGTGAGGCGCGATGCCCATCGTACGGGATCAACGCCCGCACGTGCCAGCGCATTCCCCGCGCCGGGCGGCCGGGCGGGCCCGGGCCCTGCCGGTCAGCCCCGCTGGCGGCGGCGCACGGCCGAGATGGCGCGCTCCGTCTCCCTGCGGTCCTGCTTCTCCCGCAGCGTCTGCCGCTTGTCGTACTCCCGCTTGCCGCGCGCCAGCGCGATCTCGACCTTGGCCCTGCCGTCCTTGAAGTACAGGGCGAGCGGCACGATCGTGTGGCCCGTCTCCTGCGCCTTGGACTCCAGTTTGTCGATCTCGGCGCGGTGCATCAGCAGCTTGCGCTTGCGCCGCGCCGAGTGGTTCGTCCACGTGCCCTGGCTGTACTCGGGCACGTGCACGTTGTGCAGCCACGCCTCGTGGCCGTCGATCTGCACGAATCCGTCGACGAGCGACGCCCGCCCGAGACGCAGCGACTTCACCTCGGTCCCGGTCAGGACCAGTCCCGACTCGTAGGTGTCGAGGATCAGGTAGTCGTGCCGCGCCTTCTTGTTCTGCGCGATCAGCTTGCGCCCTTTTTCCTTAGCCATAGTCCCGCTATTTTCGCACCTCGGTGCAACCTCTTTTACGTCCCGCGTCCCGCGTCCCGCGCGCGGGACGCGGCCCCCGCGTTCAGGCGCCGTCGCCGAGCCCGCCGAGCACCGTCAGGGCGCGGCGCTCCGCGTCGCCGCCCGCCGCCACGTCGGGGGTGATGCCCCGGCCGTCCACGGCCCGGCCCGCGGGGGTCCTGTAGTGGCCCACGGTGAGCTCGGCGACCGAGCCGTCGGGCAGCGTCGTCGGCATCTGGATGGACCCCTTGCCGAAGGTACGCGACCCCACCACGACGGCCCTGCCACGGTCCTGGAGGGCGCCGGTGAGCAGTTCGGCCGCGCTCATCGTGCCGCCGTCCACGAGCACCACCAGGGGCCGCTCGGTGTCCCCGCGCCCCTTCGCGTACAACGCGTGCTGGTGCCCGTCCATGCCGTACGTCGCGACGAGGCCGCCGTGGAGGAACGCGGAGGCAGCCGTGACGGCCTCCGAGACCAGGCCGCCGCCGTTGCCCCGCAGGTCGAGGACGATGCCGGCGCCCGGGGGTGCGTCGCGCACCGCCTGCCGCACCTGTGCGCCGGTCCCCCGGGTGAACGAGTCGACGGCGACGCGCCGCGCGCCGCCCGGCAGCGGTGCCACGGAGACCGAGGCCACCGCGAGCCGCGCCCTGCGCACGGTGCGGGAGACGCGGTGCCCCGCCCGGTCGAGGCCGAGCACGACGGTGCTGCCGGGCGGGGCCGCGGGCCCCGCACCCTGCTGCGGATCGCCGCGCAGCAGCCCCATGACCCGGGTGACGGGCAGCCCGGCGACCGACCTGCCGTCCACGGCACGCAGCACGTCGCCCGGGCGGACGCCGGCCCGCGCGGCGGGGCCGCCGCGCTCGGTGCGGGTGATCTGCACGAGACCGTCGGCGGTGCGGCGGGCGCCGACCCCGACGCCGGTGTACGCGCCGTCGAGGGCCTGCGTGAACTCCTCGTACTCGCTCTTGTCGTAGACCGCGCTCCAGCGGTCACCGCTGCGGCTGACGACCTGTTGGGCGGCGTCGGTGCCCGACTGGCCGCGGGCGACGGCGCGGCGCGCGGCGTCGGTGACCGCGCCCGCGTCGAGCGAGGGCGCGGGCCGCGCCTCGGCGGCCGGGGCGTCGTGCGGCGCGGAACCGCCCTGGTGCGGCAGCGAGTCGGTGGCGGCGGCCGTGGCGAGCACGCCCGCGAACACCAACGTCAGAGCGGCCCCGCGGCCGAAGCGGCGGGGCCGGAGACGGAGCGTGACGTGACCCGGCATGGCGCATCAGTCTAGGACAACGCCCCGCGCCCGACCGGGCCTTGACCCGTAAACCCCAGGGGGCGCTTGTCACACTCTCAGGTACTTGCGCAACGCGATGAAGGCGGCGACGGCGGGCATCAGCAGCCCGATCGCGAGGACCAGCGGCAGCTTGGAGAGCACCGCGTCCCAGCCGATGAACTTCACCAGCTGCATCTTCTGCTGAAGGTCGAGGCCGCCGTCGATCAGGAAGTAGCGGCCGAGCATCAGCATGCCGCACGCCACCACGCCGCCGATCAGCCCGGCGAACGCGGCCTCCATGATGAACGGCAGCTGGATGTAGAAGCTGGACGCGCCGACGAGCCGCATGATGCCCGTCTCCCGCCGTCTGCTGAACGCGGAGACGCGCACGGTGTTGACGATCAGCATCAGGGCGATCACCAGCATCAGTGCCATCACGCAGAGCGCGGCGATGTTCATGCCGTTCATCAGCGAGAACAGGTTCTCCAGGATGGAGCGCTGGTCCTGCACCGACTGCACGCCGTCCCTGCCGGAGAAGGCGGTGGCGATCACCTTGTACTTCTGCGGGTCCTTGAGCTTGACGCGGTAGGACTCCTCCATCTGGTCCGGGGTGATGGAGGACGCGAACGCCGTGTCGCCGTACTGCTGCTGGTAGTGCTTGTACGCCTGGTCGGCCGTCTCGTGGTAGACGTGCTGGATGATGCCCATCTTGTCCAGGTCGGCCTTGATCGACGCCTTCTCCTGGTCGGTGACGGCGCCCTTCGTGCACGCGGGATCGCTGGTCGCGTCCGCCTTGTTGCAGAGGAAGATGGAGACGTTGACCTTGTCGTACCAGTAGTCCTTCATCGTGCTGACCTGCTCGCGCATGAGCAGCGCACCGCCGAAGAGGGCCAGCGACAGGGCGACGGAGACGACGACCGCGAAGGTCATCGTGAGGTTTCGGCGGAGACCGACGCCGATCTCCGACAGGACGAACTGGGCGCGCATGGCGTCCTTTCAGCTGTGATGCCTGGGTGGTTCGCGCGGCCCGCGAGGACCGCGCGACATCGGTGCGCGAGGGTCAGTGCTGGTAGCCGTAGACGCCGCGGACCTGGTCGCGGACCAGCCGGCCCTTCTCCAGTTCGATGACGCGCTTGCGCATCTGGTCGACGATGTTCTGGTCGTGGGTGGCCATCACCACGGTCGTACCGGTGCGGTTGATCCGGTCGAGCAGCTTCATGATGCCGACGGAGGTCTGCGGGTCGAGGTTGCCGGTCGGCTCGTCCGCGATCAGCAGCATGGGGCGGTTGACGAACGCCCGCGCGATGGCGACGCGCTGCTGCTCACCACCGGACAACTCGCCCGGCATGCGGTCCTCCTTGCCGCCGAGGCCCACCAGGTCGAGCACCTGCGGCACCGACTTGCGGGTCTCGCCGCGCGAGCGCCCGATGACCTCCTGCGCGAACGCCACGTTCTCCGCGACGGTCTTGTTGGGCAGCAGGCGGAAGTCCTGGAAGACCGTGCCGAGCTGGCGGCGCATCTGCGGCACCTTCCAGTTGGACAGGCGCGCCAGGTCCTTGCCGAGGACGTGCACCATGCCGTGGCTGGCCCGCTCCTCGCGCAGGACGAGCCGGAGGAAGGTCGACTTGCCGGAGCCGGAGGAGCCGACCAGGAAGACGAACTCCCCCTTCTCGATCTCCAGGGAGACGTCGCGCAGGGCGGGACGGCTCTGTTTCGGATAGGTCTTGGAGACGTTGTCGAATCGGATCACGATGCACCACGGTCGGCCGGGAGTAGGTGTGCGTGACCTTACGCGAACCGGCTGGGCCCGCGCAGTCGGCGTCCTGGGATGGGCGAATTGTCGCGCGGGAAGCGGCCGGCCGCGACTCGGCGCGCGGCCGGAAAGCGTACGGGAATCCGCCCGCGCGCGCCGAGGCGGCCGGGAACTGGCACAGTGGTAGGGGGAACGGTCGCGTTTCCCCGGGCGTTGCGCGGAGAGGAACACCACGAGCGGCTCCGCCGCGCGGTGAGGAGGAGAGCGCATGACCTACGACAGACTGGTGTGCGCCAACTGCGCGGGGCCGGTGAGCGAGGGCAGGTGCCCCGTGTGCCGGGCCAACAGGGAGCGCCTCCAGCAGAGCGGGCCCTTCGGCGGGCTGAGCCTGGCCGCCGTCCTGACGGTGCTGGTGCTGCTGATGGCGGCGGTGGCCCTGGTGGCGGTGAACCAGCCCGCCTGACGGGCACGGCGCCACACGGTGCAGGAACCGCACAGACCGCAGGGACCGCACAGACCGCACGGAAGAGGGCCCGGACGCCGAGGCGTCCGGGCCCTCCCGCGTACCGGCCGGATGGACCGGGTGCGCCGGGTCAGGCGGCCGTGTTCCGGGTCGCCAGACGCGGCAGGAAGCGGAAGCCGACGCCGCCGGCGATCATGGTCGCGGCGCCCAGGATGAGGAACGTGGTGTCCCCCGACCCGGTCTCCGCGAGCTGCGACTTCCCCGCGCTCTGCTCGACGGGCTGGTTGCCGACACTGTCGGTGTCGGTGTTGTCGGCGCAGTTCACGCTGTCCACGTCGACGGTGCAGGTGTTGACGTCGCCCGAGCCGCCGCCGGAGGCGGAGCCGCCGGTCGCGCTCGAACCGCCGCCGGTGCTGCTGCCGCCCGTGCTGCCGGAGCCGCCGGTCGCGGAGGAGCCGCCGCCGGTGCTGCCGGAGCCGCCGGTGGCCGAGGAGCCGCCGCCGGTGCTGCCGCCGTCGTCGCCGGAGCCGCCGTCCGTGGAGGACCCGCCGGTGTCGCCGGAGCCGCCGTCGGTGGACGTGCCGCCGTTGTCGCCCGAACCGCCGTCGGTGGTGCTGCCGCCGTTGTCACCGGAGCCGCCGTCGGTGGTGCCGCCGTTGTCGCCCGAGCCGCCGTTGTCACCGGAGCCGCCGTCGCTGGTGGAGCCGCCGTTGTCGGACCCGCCGTCGTCGCCGCCGATGAGGCCGCCGAGCAGGCCGCCGACACTGGCGGAGCCGCTCACGCCGGAGGACGACTCGCCACTCGCGCCCTCGGACGAGGAGCCGCCGGAGCTGCTGCCGCCGTCTGAGGAGGCGCCGCCGTTGTCACTGCCTGCGTCGACGCCACCGATACCGCCGGTGGTGCTGGTGTCGCCGCCGCTCGTGGAGCCCGCGGAAGTGCCCGGGTCTCCGGTACCGCCGTCACCCGCCGCCTGCGCGGCCCCCGCGGCCGTCAGCGACGCACCGGCGACGATCACCGCGCCGGCGGCGATGCGCGCCACGCGGACACGCGTCTTCTTGGTCATCTGCCTGGTACCCCCAGTAAGTCAGTCGTCATGGGAGCAGCGCCCGGAGCGGCGGCCACGGGGAGCGGGTGCCTTGGTTCGTCCCCCGGTCACACGCGCCCCAGAATTACGCATGCCAGGCGTCAGCCTGGCGATTTTCCATATACGCGTCAAGGCCGTTGCGGGCGCGATGACCGTTAGGGCGCGAGTTGTCCGACACGTCCGCCCCCAACTGTGACATAAAAGGGAACTGCCGCCTCCAAAGCGGCAGTTCCCTTGTCGACAAAGCGTCGCGCTTATTTCTCCTGCTGCTTGCGCCAGCGAATTCCGGCTTCGAGGAAACCGTCGATCTCGCCGTCGAGCACGGCCTGGGGGTTGCCCACTTCGTGGTTGGTCCGCAGGTCCTTGACCATCTGGTACGGGTGGAGGACGTACGAACGCATCTGGTTGCCCCAGGAGTTGCCGCCGTCGCCCTTGAGCGCGTCCATCTTGGCCTGCTCCTCCTGGCGGCGCCGTTCGAGCAGCTTCGCCTGGAGGACGTTCATCGCGCTCGCCTTGTTCTGGATCTGCGAGCGCTCGTTCTGGCAGGAGACGACGATCCCGGTCGGGATGTGGGTGATGCGGACCGCGGAGTCCGTGGTGTTGACGCCCTGGCCGCCGGGGCCCGATGCGCGGTAGACGTCGACGCGCAGCTCGGTCTCGTCGATCTCGACGTGGTCGCTCTGCTCGACGACCGGCAGCACCTCGACGCCGGCGAACGACGTCTGGCGGCGGCCCTGGTTGTCGAAGGGCGAGATGCGCACCAGGCGGTGGGTACCCTGCTCCACGGAGAGCGTGCCGTACGCGTAGGGCGCCTTCACGACGAAGGTGGACGACTTGATGCCCGCCTCCTCCGCGTACGAGGTCTCGTAGATCTCGGTGCTGTAGCCGTGCCGCTCGGCCCAGCGCAGGTACATGCGCTGGAGCTGCTCGGCGAAGTCGGCGGCGTCGACGCCGCCCGCCTCCGCGCGCACGTTGACGAGCGCCTCGCGCTCGTCGTACTCGCCGGAGAGCAGCGTGCGGACCTCCATCTCGTCCAGCGCCTTGCGCACGGACTGGAGCTCGGTCTCGGCCTCGGCGCGGGCGTCGGCGTCGCCCTCGTCCTCCGCGAGCTCGAACAGGACTTCCAGGTCGTCGATGCGGCCGCGCAGCGCCTCGGTCCTGCGGACCTCGGCCTGCAGGTGGGAGAGCCTGCTGGTGATCTTCTGGGCCGCTTCCGGGTCGTCCCACAGGGACGGCGCCGCGGCCTGCTCCTCGAGAACAGCGATGTCTGCCCTCATCTTGTCGAGGTCCAGGACGGCCTCGATCGACTCCATGGTCGAGGAGAGGGACTTCAACTCTTCGGATACATCGACGACTGCCACGCGCCCAAGCGTAACCGCTGGCCGCCGCGCTCCCGCCAGGCCGTGCGGCGGCGGCCGGGCGGGGCGGCGGCCTCAGGGCGCGGGCCGGCTGCTCTGCTTCGTGTCCTGCGGGGTGTCGTCGCCGCTGGTGGCGAGCCATCCGCCGACGCCGAGGGCGACCACGAGGACACCGGCGCCCACACCGAGGGTGAGGCGGCGCTTGCGCACGGCCGCCGCCTTGTGACTCTTGGCGGATCCGGGGCGCGGGGCGCCCGGCGCGCGCGGGACGCGGGCGGTGCCGCGTGCGCCGCCCGCCAGCTCGTCGGGGGCGGGCACCCGCATGCTGGTGTGGGTGTCCCGGTTGGAGTCGGGCGCGGAGCCCTGCACCAGGGGCACGGCGCCGCGGCGGCGCTGCCCCTCCTCCTCGCCCGCGGGCACGGCGCCCGCCGCGGCGGCGCGCCCCACGGGCTCCTCCGCGTGCTCTGCGCCGGGCTCGTCCACGTCGAGCGGCGGGATCCCGGCGAGCAGCGGCAGCACCTCGTGCAGCCGGGCGGCCAGCTCGGAGGCGCGCAGCCGGGAGGCGGGCGCCTTGGCCAGGCACTGGACGAGCAGCTGCCACAGCTCCTCGGGGATGCCGGGCAGCGGTACGACGGTCTCCGTGACATGGCGGCGCAGGACGGCGCCCGGGTGGCCGCCGCCGAAGGGCGTGAAGCCGGCGAGCAGCTCGTACAGGACGGTGGCGAGCGCGTAGATGTCGACGGCGGCGCGCGGCGGCAGGCCCTCGACGATCTCGGGCGCCAGGTAGTCGGGCGTGCCGATGATGCGGGTGGACTTGGTGCGGCTCGGGGTGTCGATGAGCTTGGCGACGCCGAAGTCCGTGATCAGCGCGGGGTGGGCGCCGCCGGGGCCGGCCGGGCCCTCCATGTCGAGCAGGATGTTCTCCGGCTTGACGTCGCGGTGGACGACGCCCTTGGCGTGCGCGGCCGCGAGGCCCTCGGCGACGTCGGCGACGATCGCGACGGCGGCCTCGGGCGCGAGGCGGCGCTCGCGGTCGAGCCGGGTGCGCAGGTCGGTGCCGCGGACGAGGCGCATCACGAGCGCCAGGTCGTTGCCGTCCACGACGAGGTCGCGCACGGCGACGACGTGCGGGTGGTCGAGCCCGAGCAGGGCGGTGCGCTCCTGCACGAAGCGTCCGACGAGCTCCTGGTCTGCCGCGAGATCGTCGCGCAGCAGTTTGACGGCGACGGGGCCCTCGGGCCCTTCGCCGAGCCACACCGTGCCGGCGCTGCCGCGTCCCAGGATCTGGGTGGCGGTGTACCGGCTGCCGATATTCCGTGCCAAGACTGCTCCCTCAGGCGGCTGGCGTTGCCCCTCGGTCGACCCTCAAAGTACGCGGCTTCCGGGGTGTTCCGTGCCCAGGACGGCGTCAACCTTCACTTCCGGGGAGGAATTCACCCCCGAAAGTCGATATAGCTACGACATGGCCGCCCGGCCTGGGCCGTACGGGACCGGTCACGGGGCCGGTACGTGCCCCCGCGCGCGGCTCACCCGCCGGAGCCGGAGCCTCCACCGCCCAGGTCCGAGATCCAGCCCGTCACCTTGGAGATGCCGTCGCCGATCGCGCTCCAGTAGCTCTTGCCCTCGGCGATCCAGCTCTGGAGCGGGGTGAGGTCCCAGACCAGCCAGCCCGCCACGAACAGCACCACGAGGACCACGAGGCAGCCCTTGAGGCAGCCGAGGCCCGGGATGCGGACCGGGTTGGCGCTGCGCCGCCTCGGCTCGCGCGCCGGGCGGGGCTCGGGCCGCGCGTACTGCTGCGGCGGGGCGGCGTACGGCTGCGGCTGCGGCCGGTACTGCTGCTGCGGGGGCTGCTGCCTGCGGGCCTGCGGGCGGTACTGCTGCTGCGGGTAGGGCGCGGGCGCGGCGCCGTACGGCGGGCGGCCCCCCTGCTGCGGCTGCCGGTGCGGCCGGTGGCGCAGCGGGTCCTGGCCCGGGTCGACGGGCTGGACCTGCGTCTGCTCGTTGCGGTCGCGCGCGGCCCGCAGCTGGCTCTCCCAGGGGTGCGGGCCCTGCTGCCCCTCGCCGCCTCCTGGGCCCTCGGGGCCCACCGGCGGCATGACGTTGGTTGCGGCGGCCGGGTCGTACCCGCCCCGGCCGCCCGGCCCGGTCTGCGGCAGGACGCTCGTCGGGTCGGCGGCGCCGCTGGTGGGCAGCACCTGCGTGGGGTCGGCGGACGAGCCGCCGGTGGGCAGCACCTGGGTCGGGTCGGCCGCGCCCGGCGTCTCGGGGACCGCGGTGGGCGCGGGGTCGGGCGCGAGCAGCGCGACGGCGCCGAGGGCCGCGTCGACCTGCGCGGGTGTCGCGTGGACTCCGATGCCGGGCGCGACGGTGCGCAGCGCGGTGGCGAGGTTCACGGCGCTCGGCCGCTCGTCGGGGTCCTTGCGCAGGCAGCGCTCCATGACGGCCCACAGCGGCTCGGGCACGGTGGTGGGCCTGCGGGGCTCCTCTGTGAGGTGCTTCTGGAGCACTTCGAGCGAGGTGGCGCCGGAGAACGGCGGGCGGCCGGTGAGCAGCTCGTAGAGCAGGATGCCCGCGCCGTACACGTCGACGGCCGAGGTCTGCGGGCGGCCCTCCGCGGACTCGGGCGCGACGTACGCGGGGGTGCCGACGAACTCGGCGGTCCTGGTGAGGCCGGGCGAGTCGGCGAGGCGCGCGATGCCGAAGTCGGTGAGCATCGGGTGGAGCTGCCCGCCGTCGTCCTTCAGCAGGACGTTGGCGGGCTTCAGGTCGCGGTGCACGACGCCCTGCGCGTGGCTCGCGGCGAGCGCGTCGGCGATCTGCGCGGTGAGCAGGGCCGCGCCCACCGGCGAGAACGGGCCGTTCTCGCGCAGGTGGCGGTGGAGGTCGGGGCCCTCGACGAGGTCCATGACGAGCGCGAGCAGGTCGCCCTCGACGACGAGGTCACGGGTGCGCACGATGTTCGGGTGGGTGAGGCGGAGCAGGACGGAGCGCTCGCGCAGGAACCGCATCACGACGTCGGCGTCGTTGGCGAGCTCCTCCTTGAGGACCTTGATCGCGACCGTCTCGCCCGGCTGGCCGGGCACGGCCGCCTCGGCTCCGGCGGTCTCCCGCTGCGAAGCCCGCCACACGGTGCCCGTCGCACCGCGTCCGAGCGGCTCCACGAGCAGGTACTTGCTGCCTACCGGCCGCACGTCATGTGCTCCCTGCTGATAGCGGTCACTGCATCGTCCCGTCCCCCGGGGACCCCGGCCCACTTTAGAGCCTCTCGTTAGGATCCGGCCGGGCTCGCGTGCCCCGGCACCTCCTCCGGCCTCCGGCCGGGGGGACCCCCAGGCACCGGACCCCGCTCCCTGATCCGGCCCGACCCGAACGAAAGGCCCCGTGCCGCCGAAAGGGTCACCGGGGGTGACCGGCCGCGTCCCGGAGGGCGGCGGCGCGGAGGGCGGCCCTCGGGGGAAGGACGCGGGCGTGGCGCGTGCGGTTGCCCGCCGGGCGGTCCTGTGCGCGCGGGAGCCGGTCCCAAGCAGGCATTTATGTGCGCACAGCCGACCAATCAAGATCACTCAGGACCGGGTCGCGGGCACGTTGTCGGCGGCAGGTGCGAGGATGCCCTCACCCACCGGTGGAGCCCCGCGGCCCGCCGGACTCCCCGCGCAGAAGGGACCGCTGACGGCGATGCAGATCCGGCTGACCGTCCTCGCGCCGGGGCGCGCGTGCGACGCCCGTGCTGGCCGTGATGGCTCTGATGGCTGCGATCTCCAGGTGACGGCACCGGCGGGCACGGCGCTCGCGGCGGTGGCGTCCGGTCTTGCCACGGCCGTGCTCGGCCCCGACGCACCGGCCTCCCCTGTGTTCTACGCGGGCCGGGCGCGGCTGGACGCGCAGCGCGCGCTGCTCGGCGCGCCGCCGCTGGTCGACGGGGCCGTGCTGACGCTCGGCGCGCCGGGCGACGACGAGGCGCCGGTGCAGGAGGCGGCCGCGCAGCTGCGGGTGGTCGGCGGGCCCGACGCGGGCGGGGTGCACCTGCTGCACGGCGGCCGGGTGGTGATCGGCAGGTCCGCCGATGCGGACGTGCCGCTCGACGACCCGGACGTGTCGCGGCTGCACTGCGCGGTGACGGTCGCGCCGGGCGGCACGGTGACGGTGGCGGACCTCGGCTCGACGAACGGCACGTCGCTCGACGGCGCCGCGGTCGGCCCCGCGCAGGTCCCCATGGCAGGGGGCGCGTGGCTGCGGCTCGGCGAGTCCACGCTGACGCTCGCGCCCGGCACCCGCGAGCCCGCCGTGGCCACGGCGCCGGACGGCGAGGGGCAGCTGCGCCTGGTCCCCGCGGGCCCAGGGCCCGGCGCGGCCCCCGCGGGCGCCGAGGCGGGCGCGGCGGCGCAGGCCCCCGGTCCTTACGGCCGCGGGCCCGCCGAACCCTCCGTGCCGCGGGCGCGGCAGGGCGGCAGCACAGGCACCCCCGCCGGCGCGGGCGCACCCACCGGCGCGGGCGCCCCTCCTGGCGCGGGCGCCCCGGGCAGCGTCCCGCAGGTGCCGGGGCCGCGCGCCGGCGGCCTGCCGCACGGCCCCACGCCGTACGGGGAGGCGGAGCCGGTCGCGCACGGCAGGGCGGCGGACGGCGACGAGGAGGCGCAGGCCCACCCGGGCAGGCGCCGCGGCATCGGCGCCTGGGCGCGGCGGCTCGGCGGCGCGCGCGGCGAGACGCACATCGGGGTGCCGGTGCAGCGCGCGGGCGAGCCGCCCACGGGGCGCACGCCCGCGGACGGCACCTGGCCCGACCCTGCTGAGCTGCTGCTGGCGGCGCTCGGCCCCGGGCAGCGCCTGTGGGAGCGCGGGCCCGGCCATCCGCAGGAGCTGGTGGTCAGGCTCGGCACGGCGGACCGGCCACAGGGCCCGGTGCCGGTCACCGCCGACCTGCGGGACGCGGGGTCGCTCGGCCTCGCGGGGCCGCGGGCCCGGCTGGTGGGCCTCGGCCGCGCGGTGGCGGCGCAGCTGGCCGCGCTGCACGCGCCGTCGGAGCTGGAGATCGTGCTGATCACCACGGACCGGGCGCTCCCCCTCGACGAGCGCCGCAGGGACTGGGGGTGGCTCGGCTGGCTGCCGCACACCCGCCCGGGGCGCGGCCAGGACTGCCGGCTGCTGCTGGCGTTCGACCGGGACCAGGCGGCGGCCCGCGCCGCCGAGCTGACCCGCAGGCTCGACGAGGGCCCGCTCGGCGCGGGCTGGGCGTCGGCGGACGCCGCGGCGGTGGCCGAGGCGGCCCGGCGGCACACGGGGCCGCGCACGCTGCTCGTCGTGGACGGCGATCCGGGCTCGGCCGCGCTGCGGGAGACGACGGCGCGGCTCGCCGCGTCGGGCCCCGCCGCGGGCGTGCACGTGCTGTGCCTCGCGGAGGCGCCGGCCGCATCCGCGGTGTCGTCCGTCACGGCGACGTACGACACGGCGTGCCTGGCGTCGCTGCCGTTTCGCGAGTGCGGGGCGGTCGCGCTGCTCAGCGGCGACGTGGCGGGCGCGCTGCGGCTGCTGCGCACGGCGCCGGGCCGTCCGGTCGGCGAGGACCGCGGCGCGGTCGCGGTGGTGGACGCGGTGTCCGCCGCGTGGGCCGAGCGGTTCGGGCGGGCGCTCGCGCCGCTGCGGACGGCGGGAGCCGCGGCGGGCCCGCGCCCGGCGGCCGCGCTGCCGCGCGCCGCGCGGCTGCTCGACGAGCTGGGCCTCGCGCGGGCCACCCCCGCCTCGCTGCTGGCCAGGTGGGCGCAGGCGGCGGACGCGCCCGAAGAGGCGTGCGTCGCGGTGCTCGGCGCGGGACCCCGCGGCCCGGTCGCGGCCGACCTGGGCCGCGAGGGCGCGCATCTGCTGATCGAGGGCCCGCAGGGCAGCGGGCGTACGGAGCTGCTGCGGGCGGTCGCGGCGTCGCTCGCCGCAGGCGCACGGCCCGACCGGCTCGGCCTGCTGCTGGTCGAGGGTGCGGGCGGGATGCGCGGCGACGGCCTTGCGGCCCTCACCGAGCTGCCGCATGTCACGGAGCATCTGGTGGCGTCGGACCCGGTGCGGATGCGGGAGTTCGCGCAGGCGCTCGGGGCGGAGCTGAAGCGGCGGGCCGAGCTGCTCGGACCGCTGTCGTACGCGCAGTGGCGCCAGGCGCACCCGGCGGGGCTCCCGGTGCCGGAGGGGCGGGCGGGCGACGTGGGCACGACGACGCGGACGCTGCGGCTGAGACCCGGCGCCGCGCGTGCGCAGGAGCAGGCGGCGCCCGTGCCCGACCCGCTGCCGCGCCTCGTGGTGCTCGTCGACGACGTGGACGCGCTGGTGGCGCCCGCGCTCGGCAGCCCGGGGCGGCCCGCCGCCGGGTCCGTGGTGCGGGCGCTCGACGCGGTCGCGCGGGACGGCGAGCGGCTCGGGGTGCACCTGGTGGCGGCGTCCGCGGCGGACGGGCGCGCGGCGGGCGCCGAGCTGGCGCGCGCGGCGCGGCTGCGCGCGGTGCTCGACGCGCCGCCCGCGACGCCGTCGCCCGACGACCCGGCGCCCGGCAGGGGCCGCCTCATCCGCCGGGACGGGGACGGCACGGCCTTCCAGGCGGGCCGGGTGACGGGCCGCATTCCGCGCACGGCGACGCTGCGGCCCACGGTGGCGCCGCTGGAGTGGGAGCGGATGGGCGATCCGCCGACCCGCCGCCCGGTCAGGGAGCTGGGCAACGGCCCCACGGATCTGGCGCTGCTCGCCAGCGCCATGGACCGCGCGGCCCGCTCCGTGGCCGCCGCCCCCGTGGCGCCCCTGACCCCGGCCCGCCCCTGAGCCGGGCGCGGCCCCGGGGCGCGTCCGACGGGGCGTCACGAGGGCATCACGATGGGCTCGTACGGGCGCTCCGCGGTCTTGCCTGTCATGAACACCGGGCGTAGGACTGGTCCGCACGGGACGGGACGACGCCGCCGCGTCCGGCTGCGCGGCCTGTCTTCGAGCGTGGATCGATCCGCACGCACGGGAGAGACGGGGAAGTCGCGATGCGCACAACTCGTACGGCAGGCAGGGTTCTGACCAGGAGACCCCGGGGCATCCGGGCGGCGGCGGTGCTGGTCGCGCTCGGCGCGACGGCCCTGGCCGGATGCGGCGGCTCCGACGCGGGGGACGGGAAGGGCGGCGCGTCCCCCTCGGCAGGGCAGAGCACGGGCGGCGGGGTCGCCCTGCCGAAGCTGACGGGGCAGAAGATCGAGGTGGCCGCCGTGTGGACGGGGCCGGAGCAGGCCAACTTCACCAAGGTCCTGGACGCGTTCGAGAAGCGCACGGGCGCCACGGTGACGTTCGTGCCCGCGCAGGACCCGATCGTCAACTTCCTCGGTACGAAGATCGCCGGCGGCAGCCCGCCGGACGTGGCGATGCTCCCCCAGGTCGGCGCGATCGACCAGGCCGTGGCGCAGAAGTGGGCCAAGCCGCTCGGCGCGGCCGCCAAGGCGGAGCTCGCGAAGAACTACAGCGAGGGCTGGCGGGACCTCGGCACGGTCGGCGGCACCCCGTACGCGGTCTACTTCAAGGCCGCCAACAAGTCCCTGGTCTGGTACAACGCCAAGGCGTTCGCGAACGCGGGCGCCACCGTGCCCAGGACGTGGGCGCAGTTCCTGAAGACCGCGGACACCCTCTCCGCCTCCGGCGTCACCCCGCTTTCGGTGGGCGCCGCGGACGGCTGGACGCTCACCGACTGGTTCGAGAACGTGTACCTCTCGCAGGCGGGCCCGGAGAAGTACGACCAGCTCGGCAAGCACGCCATCAAGTGGACCGACCCGTCCGTGGCGAAGGCGCTCTCCACGCTCGCCCAGCTGTTCGGCCGCCCCGACACGCTGGCGGGCGGCCCGGACGGCGCGCTCCAGACGGAGTTCCCCGCGTCCGTCACCCAGACCTTCACCGGCGGGGACGCGCCGAAGGCCGGCATGGTCGGCGCGGCCGACTTCGCGGGCGTCAACGTCCAGCAGACCAAGGCGAAGATCGGCACCGACGCCAAGATCTTCCCGTTCCCCGCGGTGGGCGCCGCCTCCCCGGTGGTGACCGGCGGCGACGCGGCCGTGGCCCTGAAGGACACGCCGGGCGCGCAGGCGCTGCTCACCTATCTCGCCTCGCCCGACGCGGCCAGGATCTGGGCCGCCCAGGGCGGCTTCGTCTCGCCCGACAAGAACCTCGACCTCGCCGCGTACCCGGACGCCGTGCAGCGCTCCATAGCGAAGGCGCTGATCGCGGCGGGCGACGACTTCCGCTTCGACATGTCGGACTCGATGCCCCAGTCGTTCGGCGGCACGCCGGGCAAGGGCGAGTGGAAGGACCTCCAGGACTTCCTGAAGAACCCGAAGGACGTCGCGGGGGCCCAGCGGAAGCTGGAGGCCGACGCGGCCAAGGCGTTCAAGGGCTGAGGCCGTGGCCTCCACGGCAGCGGGGGGCGCGGGCGCTCCTGCGTCCCCCGCGCGCGACACGCGCGGCAGCGTGACGGGCACGCGCACGGTGGTGGCTGCGGGCTTCCTGCTGCCGGCCCTCGTGCTGCTCGGCGCGCTCGTGGTCTACCCGATCGGGTACTCGCTCTACCGCTCACTCCTCGACGCGTCGGGCCACCGCTTCGCCGGCCTGGACAACTACGTCACGGTCTTCACCGACAGCTCGATCCTCAAGGCCGTCGAGAACAACGTGATCTGGGTGGTCGTGGCGCCCGTCGCCGCCACCGCCCTCGGCCTGGTCTTCGCGGTCCTGACCGAACGGGTGCGCTGGGGCACGGCGTTCAAGCTGGTCGTCTTCATGCCGATGGCGATCTCGATGCTGGCAGCCGGGATCATCTTCCGCCTCGTCTACGAGCAGGACCCGGCGCGCGGCGTCGCCAACGCGGTCTGGGTGGGCGTGCACGACACGTTCGCCGAGTCCTCGGGCTACCCGGGCGCGCACCCGCTGCCGGTCCATCCGCTGAAGGCGGGCGGCGGCGGCTCGTTCGTCACCAAGGCGCCGGTGCACGCGGGAACTCCCGTACGGCTGCCGCTCGTCGGCGTGCCGCCGCGCACCATGCCGTCGGACGCGACGCCTGCGCGTGCGGCGGCGCCGGAGCCGGGCGAGGTCACCGGGACCGCCTGGCTGGACTTCACCCTCGGCGGCGGCGGGAAGCCCGATGTGATCGACCCCGGGGAGCGCGGGCTCAGGGGCCTCACCGTCCAGGCCGTCAAGGGCGGGAGGGTCGTCGCGACCGCGAAGGCCGCGGCCGACGGCACGTTCACCCTGCCGCGCGCGGCGGACGGCGCCGTGCTCTCGCTGCCCGCGGCGAACTTCAGGGAGCCGTACAACGGCGTCGAGTGGCTCGGCCCGCGGCTGGTGACCCCGGCCATCATCGGCAGCTACCTGTGGATGTGGGCCGGGTTCGCGATGGTGCTCATCGCCGCCGGGCTCGCGGGCATGCCGCGCGAGCTGCTCGAGGCGGCGCGGGTCGACGGCGCAGGCGAGTGGCAGGTGTTCCGGCGGATCACGGTCCCGCTGCTCGCGCCGGTCCTCGGCGTGGTGCTGGTCACGCTGATGATCAACGTGCTGAAGATCTTCGACCTCGTCTACATCATCGCGCCGGGCTCGTCGCAGGACGACGCCAACGTGCTGGCGCTCCAGCTCTACCGGTCGTCGTTCGGCACGGACGCGGACCTGGGGGTCGGCAGCGCGATCGCGATCCTGCTGCTGCTCCTGGTGGTCCCGGTGGTGCTCGTCAACATCCGCCGCATGCGCAGGGAGAAGCGCCGATGACTCCGGAGGAACCGGTGGCGGGCGGCGCGCTCCGCCCTGCGGCGGGCCGCGCGGGCCGCGCCCGTACGGCACCCGGCCGCGCCCCCGCGGGCGCGGGACGCTCGCTGCCCGCGCGGATCGCGGGCCGCGTCGGCGGCGGCGCGGTGCGCGCGGTGCTGGTGCTGGTCGGCCTGTTCTGGCTGATGCCGACGATCGGCCTGCTGCTCTCCTCGCTGCGCGGCCCCGACGACATCGCGGCGAGCGGCTGGTGGCAGGTGTTCACCAAGCCGTCCCAGCTGACCCTGGAGAACTACGCCAACCTCCTGGACAACGACGCCATCACGCACTCGCTGCTGTCCACGGTCCTGATCACCGTCCCCGCGACGCTGCTCGTCGTGGTGATCGGGTCGTTCGCCGCGTACGCCTTCGCCTGGCTCGACTTCCCCGGCAGGGACTGGTGGTTCATCGGGGTGGTCGCGCTGCTCGTGGTGCCCGCGCAGGTGGCGCTGATCCCGGTGTCCCGGCTGTTCGGGGCGATCGGGATCTTCGAGACGACGCTCGGCGTGATCCTCTTCCATGTCGCGTTCGGCCTGCCGTTCGCGGTCTTCCTGCTGCGGAACTTCTTCGCAGAGATCCCGCGCGAGCTGCTGGAGGCCGCGCGGCTCGACGGGGCGGGCGAGATCCGGCTCTTCACCCGGGTCGTGCTGCCGCTCGGCGGGCCCGCGATCGCCTCGCTCGGCATCTTCCAGTTCCTGTGGGTGTGGAACGACATGCTCGTGGCGCTGGTGTTCGCGGATTCCAAGAACCCGCCGATCACCGTCGCGCTCCAGCAGCAGGTGCGGCAGTTCGGCAACAACGTGGACGTGCTCGCGCCCGGCGCGTTCCTTTCGATGGTCGTCCCGCTGGCCGTCTTCTTCGCGTTCCAGCGGCAGTTCGTCTCCGGCGTGCTGGCGGGGGCCGTCAAGTAGCGGTGGGCACAGGTAAGGACAGGCGGCGGCCCGTGTGCACGGGCCGCCGCTCACCCCCGCCCGAGCGCGGCGACCGCGGCGGTGGCCAGGTCGTCCAGATAGCCCTTGGGCAGCGGCGCGCGGACCACGGCGAGGCGCCAGTAGAGCGGGCCCACGATCAGGTCGAGCGCGGTGTCGGGGTTGGTGCCCTCGGGCAGCTCGCCCCTGGCCACCGCCTCCCGCACGACCACCGCGGCGATGCCGCGCTGGCCGTCGAGCAGGGTCGCCCTGATGGTCTCGGCGATCTCCGGATTGCGGGCCGACTCGACCAGCAGGTCGGGGATGACCTGGGAGGCCACCGGGTGGCGCAGCGCGGCGGAGGCGACCTGGAGCAGGGCGCGCACATCGCCGTGGAGCGAGCCGGTGGCGGGCGCCGGCAGGCCCTGCGCGGCGAAGACGGAGACCAGGTCGAGTACGAGGGCGAGCTTGGACTTCCAGCGCCGGTAGACCGCGGTCTTGCCGACCCCGGCGCGCCGCGCGATGCCCTCGATGGACATGCGGGCGAAGCCGACCGCGGCGAGCTCCTCGAAGACGGCGGCGCGGATGGCGTCGGTGACGTCCTCCCGGAGTACTGCGGCCCCCGCGGGGACGCGGCGTGCGGTGCCCGATCCCTTGGTCATCTCTTGAGCATAGCGTCACGACGCTACGGTTGCGTTGCGACGTGAGGGGCCCGTACGCTCTCCGATGCGACGATACGGAACCGTTCCGTCGTCGGTGTACCGCCCCTGTGGAACCACGTCGACCACGCCGAAAGCGACTCCTGTGAGCCAGACGATCGCACCGACTCATGCCACTCCCCCGGCGCCGGAACCGGAGGAGGACCTCGCAGCGCTCGCCGCGCGCCACGGACTCACGGTCAGCGGGGCGCGCCCCACGCTGCCCCAGTACGTGGGGCAGCTGTGGTCGCGGCGGCACTTCATCACGACGTTCGCCACGGCCAAGCTGACCTCCCAGTACAGCCAGGCCAAGCTGGGTCAGATCTGGCAGATCATGACGCCGCTGCTCAACGCGATCGTCTACTTCTTCATCTTCGGTGTGCTGCTCGACACCAAGCGGGGCGTGCCCGACTACATCCCGTTCCTGGTCACGGGCGTCTTCATCTGGACGTACACGTCGAGCTCGGTCACCGTCGGCACCCGCGCCATCTCCGGCAACCAGGGCCTCGTGCGCGCGCTGCACTTCCCGCGCGCCTCGCTGCCCCTCTCGCTGGTGCTCCAGCAGCTCCAGCAGCTGTTCTTCTCGATGTGCGCGCTGGTGCTGATCCTGGTGGGCTTCGGCCAGTACCCGCGGTTCCACTGGGTGCTCGCGATTCCCGCGCTGTTCTGCCAGTCGCTGTTCTGCGCCGGGATCTCCCTGATCATGGCGCGGCTCGGCGCCAAGACCCCGGACGTCGCGCAGCTGATGCCGTTCATCACCCGGGTGTGGATGTACACGTCGGGCGTCATGTGGAGCGTGCAGAAGCTCACCAGCGGCCACCAGGACATCCCCCACTGGGTCGTGATGGCGCTGCGCTGCCAGCCCGGTGCCGTCTACATCGACATCATGCGCTACGCGCTGATCGACAGCTTCCACGGCAGCCAGCTCCCGCCGCACGTCTGGGCGCTCTGCCTGGGCTGGGGCCTGCTGTTCTTCTGCGGCGGCTTCATCTACTTCTGGCGTGCCGAGGAGAGCTACGGCCGTGGCTGAGCAGCAGCGGATTCCGACCGTCGTCGCGGACGGCGTGCACATCACCTACAAGGTCCACGGGACCAAGGGCGGCAAGGGCAGCGCCACCTCGGCGCTGAGCCGGATGATCTCCAGGCGGCCCGCCGTCGGGGTCAGGGAGGTCCACGCGGTCAAGGGCGTCAGCTTCGCCTCGTACCGCGGCGAGGCGATCGGCCTGATCGGCTCGAACGGCTCGGGCAAGTCCACGCTGCTGCGGGCCGTCGCGGGCCTCCAGGTGCCCTCGGCGGGACGGATCCACACCGCGGGCCAGCCGTCGCTGCTCGGCGTCAACGCGGCGCTGATGGCCGACCTGACGGGCGAGCGCAACGTGGTGCTCGGCGGGCTCGCCATGGGGATGTCCCGGCGCGAGGTGCGGGACGTCTACGAGGAGATCGTGGAGTTCTCCGGCATCAACGAGAAGGGCGACTTCATCTCGCTCCCGATGCGGACGTACTCCTCCGGCATGGGCGCGCGGCTGCGCTTCTCGATCGCGGCGGCGAAGAAGCACGACGTGCTGCTGATCGACGAGGCGCTGTCGACGGGCGACGCGAAGTTCCAGGCCCGCAGCAAGGACCGCATCGCCGAGTTGCGGGAGCAGGCGGGCACGGTCTTCCTGGTCAGCCACAGCAACAAGGCGATCGTCGAGACCTGCGACCGCGCGCTGTGGCTGGAGGCGGGCGTGCTGCGCATGGACGGCCCCGCCGAGGAGGTCGTCGCCGCCTACGAGGAGTTCACGGCGGCGAAGCCGAAGGCCAAGGCGGCGGCCGCGCGCTCCTGACCTGGCCGGCAGCGCACCGCGGCGCCCCCGGGCCGGAGTGATCCGGACCGGGGGCGCTCGCGTGTGCGGGGCCGGCTGCGGTGTGCCGGGTCAGCTGTGGGTGCGCAGCAGCGTGCGCATGGTGCGCATGGCCACCGAGAGGTTCGCCAGGTCGAAGGAGTCGGAGCCCTGGATCTCCTCCAGGGTGTTGCGGGAGCGCGCGAGGATCGCCGCGTTCTTCTCCTCCCACTCGGTGAACCGCTCCTGCGGGGTCGCGCCGTCGCCGCCGAAGGCGAGCACGTCCGCCGTGAGCGAGGCGTGCGCCGCGTACAGGTCCTCGCGGATCGACACGCGCGCCATCGACTTCCAGCGGTCCGTGCGCGGCAGCTCCAGGATGCGGTCCATCAGCTCGGTGATCCGCAGCCGGTCGCCCAGGTCGTAGTAGACCTCGGCGACGGTCAGCGCGTCCTTGCCCGTGCGGTCGGCGATCGCCACGACGTCGAGCGCGGAGAACGCCGAGGAGAAGCCGGCGACCCGGGTCGCGAACTCCTTCGGCACGCCGGCGCCGCTCATCTGCTCCAGGATCGAGTCGAACCACTCGTGCTCCGTGCCGAGCAGCAGCGAGGGCAGCTGCGACCAGACCCGCTCCACGCCGTCGGCGAAGAAGGCGATGGTGTCCGCGATCTGGAGCGGCTGCGGCCTGTTCCCGAGCAGCCAGCGGGTGCCGCGCTCCACCAGGCGGCGCGAGTGCAGCCTGATCCGGGTCTGCACGTCGGCCGCGACGCTGTTGTCCAGCTCCTCGACCGCGTCCCACACCGCGCCCAGGCCGAAGATCTCCCGCGCGGCGGTGTGCGCCCGCACGATCTCCTCGATGGAAGCGCCCGTCTCCTCCCGCAGCCGGTGCAGGAAGGTCGAACCGCCCGTGTTGACGGTGTCGTTGACGAGGACCGTGGTGATGATCTCCCGGTGCAGCGGGTGGGCGTCGATCCGCCCGGCGAACTCGCCGCGCAGCTGCGTGGGGAAGTACGCGTGCAGCAGCTTCAGCAGGTACGCGTCGTCCGGCAGGCTCGTCCCGATCAGCTCGTCCGCCGTGGTGATCTTGGTGTACGCGATGAGTACGGCCAGCTCGGGCTGGGTGAGCCCGCCACCGGCGTTGAGCAGCTCGCGGATCTGCCGGTCCCTCGGCAGGAACTCGATGTCCCGGTCGAGGTGCCCCTCGCGCTCCAGGCGGCGCATGAAGCGCATGTGCGCGTGCAGCATGTCGGAGGACTGCGTGACGGCCGCGGCGAGCGCGGTGTTCTGCGCGTAGTTGTTGCGCAGGACCAGCGCGCCGACCTCGTCGGTCATCCCGGCCAGCAGCCTGTTGCGCTGCTTGACGGTCATGTCCCCGTCCGTGACGAGGCCGTTGAGCAGGATCTTGATGTTCACCTCGTGGTCGGAGGTGTCCACGCCCGCGCTGTTGTCGATGGCGTCGGTGTTCACCTTGCCGCCCTTGCCGCCGGCGCCGCGCCGGGCGAACTCGATCCGGCCGAGCTGGGTCAGGCCCAGGTTGCCGCCCTCGCCCACGACCTTGGCGCGTACGTCCTCGCCGTTGACGCGGATCGCGTCGTTGGCCTTGTCGCCGACGTCCGCGTGGGTCTCCGTCGCCGCCTTGACGTACGTGCCGATGCCGCCGTTCCACAGCAGGTCGACGGGGGCCTTGAGGATCGCCTGCATCAGGTCGGCCGGCGTCAGCTTGGTGACGCCGCCCTCGATGCCGAGCGCCTCGCGCACCCGCGCGTTGACCGGGATGGACTTCGCCGTGCGCGGGTGGATGCCGCCGCCCGCCGAGAGCAGGCTCGTGTCGTAGTCGGCCCACGAGGAGCGCGGCAGCTCGAACAGGCGGCGGCGCTCGGCGAAGGACGCGGCGGCGTCCGGCGTCGGGTCGAGGAAGATGTGCCGGTGGTCGAAGGCGGCGACCAGCCTGATGTGCTCGGAGAGCAGCATGCCGTTGCCGAAGACGTCGCCCGACATGTCGCCGACGCCGACGACCGTGAAGTCCTCGCTCTGCACGTCGTGGCCGAGCTCGCGGAAGTGCCGCTTCACGGACTCCCAGGCGCCGCGCGCCGTGATGCCCATGCCCTTGTGGTCGTAGCCCGCGCTGCCGCCCGAGGCGAACGCGTCGCCGAGCCAGAAGTCGTACGAGACGGCGACCTCGTTGGCGATGTCGGAGAAGCTGGCCGTGCCCTTGTCGGCCGCGACCACCAGATAGGTGTCGTCGCCGTCGTGCCGCACCACGTCCTTCGGCGGCACCACGGCCCCGCCGACCAGGTTGTCGGTGATGTCGAGCAGCGCCGAGATGAAGACCTTGTACGAGGCGATGCCCTCGGCGAGCCACGCGTCGCGGTCCGCCGCCGGATCGGGCAGCTGCTTGGCGACGAAGCCGCCCTTCGCGCCGACGGGCACGATGACGGTGTTCTTCACCATCTGCGCCTTGACCAGGCCGAGGATCTCCGTGCGGAAGTCCTCACGCCGGTCGGACCAGCGCAGGCCGCCGCGGGCGACCTTGCCGAACCGCAGGTGGACGCCCTCGACGCGCGGCGAGTACACCCAGATCTCGAAGGCGGGCCGCGGCGCCGGCAGGTCGGGGATGGCCTGCGGGTCGAACTTCATCGACACGTAGTCGTGGTGGGTGCCGTCGGCCGTGCGCTGGAAGAAGTTCGTCCGCAGCGTGGCGTCGACCAGGCTGAGGAAGGAGCGCAGGATGCGGTCCTCGTCGAGGCTCGCGACCTGGTCGAGCGCCGCGTCGAGCTCCTCGGTCAGCGCCTCGGTCAGCTCGATGCCCGCGCTCTGCCGCTCCGGCTTCATGCGCGCCTCGAAGAGGGAGACCAACAGCCGTGCGGTGTGGACGTTGTGGCGGAGCGTGTCCTCCATGTAGTCCTGGCTGAAGGTGGCGGCGGACTGCCGCAGGTACTTGGCGTACGCGCGCAGCACCATCGCCTGGCGCCAGGTGAGCCCCGCGGCGAGCACCAGCGAGTTGAACCCGTCGTTCTCCGCGGCGCCCGTCCAGACCGCGGCGAACGCCTCCTGGAAGCGGGTGCGCACGTCGTCGGCCGGGTAGCCGCCGCCGGCCGGCGCGACGGGCATCCTGAGGCCGAAGTCGTAGATCCACGCGCGGGTGCGGTCGGCGCAGCGCAGCTCGTAGGGGCGCTCGTCGACGACCTCGACGCCGAGGTGCTGGAGCACCGGCAGGACCGCGGTCAGCGAGACCTGGTCGCCGGTCCTGTAGATCTTGAAGCGGCGCTCGTCGGGCCCCGCGCCGACCGGTTCGTACAGCGACAGCGCGAAGTCGCGCTCGCCCGTGTCGAGCGCCTCCAGGTGGACCAGGTCGGCGACGGCGGCGCGCGGCGTGTGGTCCGCCTTGTAGCCCTCGGGGAAGGACGCGCCCCAGCGGCGCAGCAGCTCGGCCGCGCGCTCCTCGCCGCACTCGGCGTTGAGCGCCTCGCCGAAGGCGTCGGCCCAGGAGCGCGCGGCCTCCACGAGGCGCGTCTCGATCCGCTCGGCGTCGGCGTCCGTCAGCTCGCTCAGCTCGGTGCCCGGCTCGACCCGGACCACGAAGTGCAGCCTGGAGAGGACGGACTCGGTGTTCCAGGCGGTGAAGTCGACGCTGCTGCCGCCGAGTTCCTCCTTGAGGATGTCGATCAGCCGCAGCCGCACGCCTGTCGTGTAGCGGTCGCGCGGCAGGTAGACGAGCGCGGAGTAGTAGCGGCCGTACTCGTCCTTGCGCAGGAAGAGCCGGAGCCTGCGGCGCTCCTGGAGGTACAGCACGCTCGTGGTGATGGAGCGCAGCTCGTCGACGGGCGTCTGGAACAGCTCGTCGCGCGGGTAGGTCTCCATGATCTGCATGAGGTCGCGGCCGTCGTGGCTGTTGGGCGTGAAGCCCGCGCCCCGAAGGACCTCGGCGACCTTGCGCCGCACCACCGGCACCCGGCGCACCGACTCGGTGTACGCGGCGGACGAGAACAGGCCGAGGAAGCGGCGCTCGCCGACCACGTTGCCCTCGGCGTCGAACTTCTTCACGCCGACGTAGTCGAGGTAGCTGGGCCGGTGCACCGTGGCGCGGCTGTTGGCCTTGGTGAGGATGAGCAGCCGGTGCTCGCGCGCCTTGGCGCGGGCGCCCGCGGGCAGCCTGCTGAACGACGGGCTCGCCGGGTGGTCCTCCGCGTCGTGGTGGCGCGGGTCGGAGCGCAGGACGCCGAGGCCGGTGCCGGGCTCCGCGACCAGCGCGTCGGGGTCGGTGAGGCGGTACTCGCGGTAGCCGAGGAACGTGAAGTGGTCGGCCGCGAGCCAGCGCAGCAGCTCCCTGGCCTCCTCGACCTCGCCCTCCGCGAGGTCGGCGGGGGTGGGCTCGCCCGGCAGTTCGTCGGCGATGCGGAGCGCGGCGCCCCGCATCTTCTCCCAGTCCTCGACGGACTCGCGCACGTCGGACAGGACGCGCAGCAGGCCCGCCGTGATCTGGTTGAGGTCCTCGCGGTCGGTCTCCCGGTCGAACTCGACGTGGATCCACGACTCGTTGTGCGTGTCGTGGGCGCCCTCGGGCGCCGCCGTGCCCTCGGGCAGGATCTCGATCAGCCTGCCCGCCACGTCGCGGCGCACGGCGATCTGCGGGTGGATGACAAGGTGGATGCCCCGCCCGCCCCTGGTCAGCTCGTTGGTGACGGAGTCGACGAGGAAGGGCATGTCGTCCGTGACGACCTCGACCACCGAGTGCGTCGAGGTCCAGCCGTTCTCCTCGACGGTCGGCGTGTGCACCCGCACGTTCGCCGTGCCCTGCGGCCGGTTCTCGGCCAGCCGGTAGTGGGAGACGGCCGCCCCGTAGACGTCGACCGGATCCCGTCCCGCCAGATCCTCGGGGGCCGTGTGCAGGTAGTAGCGCCTGAGGTAGCCGAGGAGCGTGTCCTGGTCCTGCCTGCCGCCGCTGCCGGGCTCGACGGGGTCGCGGTCCGGCCGCCGGCCGCCCGGGCCCGCGGTCTGCCCCATCGGGCCGTCAGCGACCCGTGCCGCCCGAGCGAGCAGCTCGGTCTTGGCTTCGTCCAGGTTGGTCTGCATGTCCTCTGGCTCCTGTCGCGCGCCGTTGCGTGACGTAGGTGAACGAACCGACACAACGCCACGACGCGGTGTTTCCGGTCGGGGTCGACGTTATGCCGCGATGAGAGATGTCCGCGACGAATTCGGCCACATCGGGCCGCGCGTCCGGCTCCGGGGGTACACCGACCGCCTCGGATATGTCAGCGACCGCCCGGCCGCCGCGGCGCTCCGGGCGCGTGCAGGGGGCCGTGCCCGCTCCGCATATCGCGCTGATCACAGGCCGACCCTATCTCCCGCAACGGGTACGCCGTCACGCGCCACAGGTGTACAAAAGCGGGCGCGGACTTTGCCGGTCTGGACAGCGGCACGGCCCCGCGCCCCTCTCCCCCGCACCGGCACCCCGCCCGCCCCCGCGCGCTTCCCCCGCCTCGCCGCACCTCACCCCACCAGCGTGTACGCCGTCTCGACCGCCTCCTTGAGGGTGTCCACGACGGGCACCCCGGCCGCCGCGAGGCCGGCCCTGCTGTGGGAGCCGCCGGTGTACAGCACGGCGCGCGCCCCGACGTGCCGGGCCGCGACGGCGTCGTCCAGGGCGTCCCCGATCACGACCGTGTGCTCGACGGAGACCGCGCCGGAGGCGGCGAGCGCGGCCACGTGCCGGGCCATCTGCTCGGCCTTGCCGCCACCCGAGGGGCCCGTACGGCCGTCCACCCGCACGAAGTGCCGGTCGATGCCGAAGCCGCCGACCACCAAAAGCAGCTCCTCGTGCGCGAACAGGCTGCACAGCGACTGGGAGCGGCCCGCGAGCGACCATGCGGCCAGCAGCTCGGCCGCGCCGTCGGCGAGGCCGCACGCGGACCTGCGGGCCGTGTAGTGGCGGTGGAAGGCGGCGTCCATCACGAGCCACTCGGCCTCGGTCGGCCGCCTGCCGACCAGCCGCTCGTAGAAGACCGGCACCGGTACGCAGTACAGCTCGCGGTACCGCTCCAGGGTGAGCGGCTCGATGCCGATCTCCGCGAACGACGCGTTCGTGGCGGCGAGGACCGCCTCGATGTCGTCGAAAAGCGTGCCGTTCCAGTCCCAGACGAGATGCGCGCTGTGATTCCCCATGCCCGAAACCGTACCCACGGGGTACGACAACGGGCCGCGGCGGCCCCGCGCCACGGCCTCTTCCGGCCGGGCCGAGGCCGGGCCCGGCCACGGCCTCCCGCACGGTCAGCCGAGTCAGCCGACGAGGCCGGGGATCTCCTGCACGCCGTACCAGAGCAGCTCGTGGTCCTCGGCGCCGTCCACGACGAACTGCGCGTCGTCGTCGCCCTGGTCGGCGGCCCCGAGCGCGGCGGCCGCCGCCGACACGTCGTCGTGCGCGTCGTCCGCGTCGACATGGACGGCCGCCGCCTTGGCCAGCGGCACGGCGGCGGCGATCCGCACCTCGCCGACCGAGCCGCCGTCGAAGCCGCGGTCCGGGTCCGCGAGGGCGTCCTTGTCGGGCACGTCGGCGGCGACCACCACCCGGCGCCGCTGCACGGACGGGTCCGTGGCGAGCGCGCGCAGCGAGGCCGCCGCCGCCCGGTTGAGCGCCGCGTACTCCAGCTCCTCGATGTCGTCGGAGACGTACCACTCGCGCAGCCCCGGCGTCACCGCGTACGCCGTGAGGGGGCCGGGGCCCAGTTCGCCCGTCCGGTGCGCCTCGGCGAGCCCGGGGAGGGTCAGGGGGACGTAGACGCGCATGGGCGGGACCGCTTTCGTGTGGGCCGGCGGGGTTCTGTGCTGGTCGAGGCGGTGTCCAGGATACGTGCGGGTGTCCTCCCTCGGAGTGACGCCTGCGCGGCGCCCGCGTCCATCGCGCGTCGCGCCGGGGACGCGGCGCACCGTGCGGTTCCGGTGCCCGCGCTCCCCGCGTTCACTCACCCGGGTGACGCGGCGCGCCGCCGCCGCGCGGTGCCGGGGACCTTGCGCACCCCTCGTCACTGCCCGTAGAAGATGCGCAACACAAAGTTACCGACCGGTAGACCGGTCGGTGGCAGAACGGGGGCGTTCGCATGACCACCACGAAGACCGTGCCGATGCCGGGGCGTACGCCGGTGCCGGGGCGTACGCACATCGCGCGCACGTCCGACGCGTCCGCCGCGCGCGTCATCAGCGCACGGCGCCCGCCGTCCCGGCGCGACCCGCGCGGCCCCGGGGCGGGGCCCGCCGGGCGCAGGGCACCGCTCCGTCCGCCACACAGCCTGTTCGCCGAGCGCCTGCTCGCGGTGCTCAGCGGCGAGCGGCCTGTGCACTGGATGCTCGGCTGGACCGTGGGCGAGGCGTACGAACAGCTCGTACGGCTCGCCCCTGCCACCCCGCTGCGGCCGCGCCCCGGGCAGCCGACGCCTGTGGTGCGCCGCTGCCGCGCCTTCCGCCCAGGACCCGACGCGGTGGAGGCGTTCGCGACCCTCGCCTCGGGCGACCGTGTGCGCGCGATGGCCTTCCGCCTGGAACGCGCCCCCGACCGGCGCTGGCGCTGCGCGGCGGTCGAGATCGACGGCCCGCGCCCGCCGCGCACGGAGACCTGAGGGGCGCGGCGGCGGGCCCGGACGGCGCGGGGGGCCGCACACGCCCCGGGCCGGACGCGCGCTGTGGCGGCGCGGTCCGGCCCGAGGCGTGGAGCCGCTCGCGCGGCCCGCCGACTACTTCTTGCGGCGGCGGCCGCCGCCACCGCGCTGCGCCTTGCGGCGCTCCGCGCGGGTCATGCCGTCCGCCGTCGAGCGCGTGGGACCGCCCACGGGCTCGTGCTCGAACTCGCCCTCGACCACACCGCCCTCGCCGTCCACGGACGGCGCGGAGAAGTGCAGCCGGTCGGGGCGCTGCGGGCTGTCGAGGCCCTTGGCGCGGATCTCCGGGCGGGCGCCGGCGGGCACCGCGTCCTCCTTGACCAGCGACGTCGGCTCGGCGTCCGCGGGGGCGGCGTCCTGCGCGGGCAGCTCGACCTCCTCGACCTGCTGCTCGACCTGGACCTCCAGGTTGAACAGGTAGCCGACGGACTCCTCCTTGATGCCCTCCATCATGGCGTTGAACATGTCGAAGCCCTCGCGCTGGTACTCGACCAGCGGGTCCTTCTGCGCCATGGCCCGCAGGCCGATGCCCTCCTGGAGGTAGTCCATCTCGTAGAGGTGCTCGCGCCACTTGCGGTCGAGGACCGAGAGCACCACGCGGCGCTCCAGCTCCCGCATGATGTCCGAGCCGAGCTGTCCCTCGCGCTGCTCGTACTGCTCGTGGATGTCGTCCTTGATCGACTCGGCGATGAACTCGGCGGTGAGGCCCGCGCGGTCCCCGATCTCGTCCTCCAGCTCCTCCACGGTGACCTTGACCGGGTAGAGCTGCCGGAACGCGCCCCACAGCCGGTCGAGGTCCCACTCCTCTGCGAAGCCCTCCACCGTCTCCGCCTGGATGTAGGCGTCGATGGTGTCGTCCATGAAGTGCTTGACCTGGTCCTGGAGGTCCTCGCCCTCCAGGACGCGGCGGCGCTCGCCGTAGATGACCTCGCGCTGGCGGTTGAGGACCTCGTCGTACTTGAGGACGTTCTTGCGGGTCTCGAAGTTCTGCTGCTCGACCTGCGACTGGGCGGACGCGATGGCCCGCGTCACCATCTTGTTCTCGATGGGGACGTCGTCAGGGACGTTCGCCATGGACATCACGCGCTCGACCATCTGCGCCTTGAACAGCCGCATCAGGTCGTCGCCGAGCGACAGGTAGAAGCGGGACTCGCCGGGGTCGCCCTGACGGCCCGAGCGGCCGCGCAGCTGGTTGTCGATGCGGCGCGACTCGTGGCGCTCCGTGCCCAGCACGTAGAGCCCGCCGAGGCTCTTGACCTCCTCGAACTCCGCGCGCACGGCCTGCTCGGCCTTCTCCAGTGCCGCGGGGAGGGCCGCGGCCCACTCCTCGACGTGCTCGACGGGGTCGAGGCCGCGCTGGCGCAGCTCGGCCTCCGCGAGGTCGTCGGGGTTGCCGCCGAGCTTGATGTCCGTACCGCGGCCCGCCATGTTCGTGGCGACCGTGACGGCGCCCTTGCGGCCGGCCTGCGCGACGATCGTGGCCTCGCGGTCGTGCTGCTTCGCGTTGAGCACCTCGTGCTGGATGCCGCGCTTGTTGAGCTGCTGCGAGAGGTACTCGGACTTCTCGACCGAGGTGGTGCCGACGAGGATCGGCTGCCCCTTCTCGTGCTTCTCCTCGATGTCGTCGACGACGGCGGCGAACTTCGCGACCTCGGTGCGGTAGATCAGGTCGGACTGGTCGGCGCGGACCATCGGCTTGTTCGTCGGGATGGGCACGACGCCGAGCTTGTAGATCTGGTGGAACTCGGCCGCCTCGGTCATGGCCGTACCGGTCATGCCGGACAACTTGTCGTACAGGCGGAAGAAGTTCTGGAGGGTGATCGTGGCGAGTGTCTGGTTCTCGTCCTTGATGTCCACCCCTTCCTTCGCCTCGATCGCCTGGTGCATGCCCTCGTTGTAGCGGCGGCCGGCCAGGATGCGGCCGGTGTGCTCGTCGACGATCATGACCTCGCCGTCGATGACGACGTAGTCCTTGTCCTTCTTGAAGAGTTCCTTGGCCTTGATCGCGTTGTTCAGGTAGCCGACCAGGGGCGTGTTCACCGACTCGTAGAGATTGTCGATGCCCAGCCAGTCCTCGACCTTGGTGACCCCGGACTCGTGGATCGCGACCGTGCGCTTCTTCTCGTCGACCTCGTAGTCGCCGGTCTCCTCGATGCCCTTGAGCTGGTTGCCCGCCTCGCCCCTGGTGAGCCTGAGCACGAGCTTCGCGAAGTCGCCGTACCACTTCGTGGCCTGGTCGGCGGGGCCGGAGATGATCAGCGGCGTACGGGCCTCGTCCACCAGGATCGAGTCGACCTCGTCGACGATCGCGTAGTTGTGGCCGCGCTGCACCAGCTCGTCCTGCGACCACGCCATGTTGTCGCGGAGGTAGTCGAAGCCGAACTCGTTGTTCGTGCCGTACGTGATGTCGCAGGCGTACTGCTCGCGGCGCTGCGCCGGCGTCATGTTCGCCAGGATGCAGCCGACGCTCAGGCCGAGGAACTTGTGGACGCGGCCCATCATCTCGGAGTCGCGCTCGGCCAGGTAGTCGTTGACCGTGATCAGGTGCACGCCCTTGCCGGACAGCGCGTTCAGATACGCGGGGAGCGTACCGACCAGCGTCTTGCCCTCACCGGTCTTCATCTCGGACACGAACCCGAGGTGCAGGGCGGCACCGCCCATCAGCTGCACGTCGTAGTGGCGCTGCCCGAGCACCCGCTTGGCGGCCTCGCGCACGGTGGCGAACGCCTCGGGCAGGATGTCGTCGAGGCTCTCCCCCTCGGCGATGCGCTCCTTGTACTCGTCCGTGAGCGCGCGCAACTCGGCGTCGGAGAGGTTGACGAAGTCCTCTTCGATGGAGTTGACCTGGTCCGCGATGCGGTGCAGTTTGCGCAGGATCTTGCCTTCGCCTGCACGCATGAGCTTGTTGAAGACGGACACTGAGGCTGGTCTCCTTGCCGGTCGGGCCTGGCACTGGGGGTCGTGTACGGGCGCGGGCACGGCAGGCGTGCCCCACCGCATCGGCCATCGTAAGCGAGGACCGGCCCGCGCCGGGAGGGCCGCTGCGATGCGGGACCACCGTCACCCGTCAACAAGAACGCCCGGGGGCTGCCCAAGGTGCCGGTCCACCGGGAAAAGACTTCCCCGGCCCGCCGGGGCCGTGGCGATAATCCGTTCATGGACCCGCTCTGCCTCCGCTCGGACCGCCTCATCCTGCGCGCCCTGAGCGGCGCCGACGTCGACGCCGTCCACGCGGCCTGCCAGGACCCGGAGATCCAGCGGTGGGTCGCCGTGCCCTCCCCCTACGAGCGGCAGCACGCGGAGTACTTCGTGGAGCAGCTCGCCACGGAGGGTTGGCGCACGGACACGGCCTACACCTTCGGCTTCTTCCCGCGCGGCGGCGGCCCGCTCCTGGGCGCGGTCGACCTGCACCGGCAGGGCGGCACCTGGGAGGTCGGGTACTGGGCCGTGCCGGAGCACCGGGGCAGCGGATACACGGCGGAGGCGGTCGGCGCCCTGACCCGCTGGGCCTTCGGGCAGGGCGTCGAGCGCCTCGAATGGCGTGCGGAGACCGGCAACACCGCGTCACGCGCGGTCGCCGAGCGGGCGGGCTTCGTGGTGGAGGGCACCCTGCGGGCCGCGCTCCTTTGCCGCGGCGTGCTGCGGGACGTGTGGATCGGCTCACTGCTCCCCTCCGACCTGGGGCTGGCCGGGGCGCACGCCTATCTGCCCGCGCAGCGCGCCCACGCCTGAGGCCGGGCGCGGGCGGCACCCCGCGGACCGGCTGCCGCGCAGGTCAGGCCCGATTGTCAGTGGGGCGCCCTAGGCTGCCGAGCATGACGACCGCCTCGCCCGCCACCGGGCCGTCCGCCGTGGAGCTGTCCGCCGACGAGGCCCGCAGGATCGCCCTGCGCGCGCAGGGGTTCCTCGGCGCGCCCGACCGCCGCGGCGGCGTGCGCGGCGTGCTGCGCGCCCTCGGCGCCGTCCAGCTGGACACGATCTCGGTGCTCGCCCGCTCGCACGAGCTGGTGCCCTACGCGCGCCTCGGCGCCGTCGGCCGCGAGGCCGTCGAGCGGGCGTACTGGACGCCTGCGCCGCCCGGCGGCCCCTCCCCCGAGCCGCACGCCTTCGAGTACTGGTCGCACGCGGCGTGCGTGCTGCCCATCGAGGAGTGGCCGCTGTTCGCGTTCCGCCGCCGCGCGTACCGCGCCCGCCCGCACTGGAACCACGATCTGTCGGACGGCGCGTACGACACGGTGGTCAAGCAGCTGCGCGACGCGGGCCCGCTGACCGCCACGGAGCTGGGCGGCGCGAAGAACGGCGGCCCGTGGTGGGACTGGTCGGACGCGAAGATCGCCGTCGAGCGCGCCCTGATGTACGGCGAGGTGGTCTGCACGGGCAGGCGCGGCTGGAAGCGGGTCTACGACCTCGCGGAGCGCGCGGTCCCCGCGGCCCTGCTGCACGACGGCCTGAGCGACGCGGAGTGCCTGCGCCCGCTGGTCCGCCTCGCGGGCAGGGCGCTCGGCGTCGGCACCCGCGCGGACATCGCCGACTACCACCGGCTCAAGGGCGAGCAGGTCGACGCGGTGATCGCGGACTCCGGCCTGGTCCCGGTGACGGTCCAGGGATGGGGCAGGCAGGCGTGGGCCGACCCCGAGGCGCTCGCCGCGCCCCCGCGCGGGCGGCACAGGACGACGCTGCTCTCCCCCTTCGACTCCCTCGTGTGGGAGCGCGCCCGTACGGAGCGGATCTTCGGCTTCGCCCACCGCCTTGAGGCGTACGTGCCCAAGCCCAAGCGCGTCCACGGCTACTTCGCGATGCCCCTGCTCTCGGGCGGCAGGCTGGTCGGCAGGGTGGATCCGGCGCGTTCCGGCACCACGCTCGTCGCCCGGCAGGTCTCGCTGGCCGGTCCGAAGGCGGTCGCGCCGATGGCGCAGGCCCTGCGGGAGGCCGCCGAGTGGGTCGGCTGCGACGCGGTGCGGATCGAGCGCGTCGACGCCCCCGGCCTCGCCGCCGACCTGACCCGCGCGGTCGCCTGAGCCTCTGGGGCCTGTCTGACAATTCCCGTCTGCCGCGCGACGACGGGAATTGTCAGACACGCCCTAGCGGATTTCGAGGATCTTCTCGCGCATCGCGTAGACGACGGCCTCCATCCGGGAGTGCAGCTGCAGCTTCTCCAGGATGTTGCGCACGTGGTTCTTCACGGTGTTCTCGGAGATGAACAGCTCTTTCGCGATGTCCCTGTTGTTCATCCCGGTGGCGACGAGCTTGAGCACTTCGAGCTCGCGGTCCGTCAGGCGCGGTGCCGGCACCAGCCTGCGCTCGTCGGTGCGCTGGATCATCGACTTGAACTCGGTGAGCAGCTTCGCCGCCATGGAGGGGCTGATCTGGGACTGCCCGTCGGCCACGGCGCGGATCGCGGTGGAGACCTCGTCGGTGGAGATCTCCTTGAGGAGGTAGCCGGTGGCGCCCGCCTTGATGGCGTCGTAGAGGTCGGCCTCCTCGTCGCTGATCGTCAGCATGATGATCTTCGCGCTCGGCGCGACCTCCTTGATGGAGGTGCACGCCTCGATCCCGCCGCGCCTGGGCATGCGCACATCCATCAGCACGATGTCGGGCAGCAGGTCCGCCGCCTTCTCGACGGCCTCTGCGCCGTCCCCGGCCTCGCCCACGACCTGGATGTCCTCCTCCTGCGCGAGGACGATCTCGAGGCCGCGGCGGAAGAGGGCGTGGTCGTCCACGACGAGGACCCGGATGGGCTCCTTCCCGGACGCGCCGTACGCGTCGCGCTCGTCGGGCTCGGCACCGTCGACCGGCGTCCCGTGGCCCTGCGCCCCGAGCACCGGTCCGAAGCCGTCCGCCATCGTTCCTCCCCCTGAAGGCCGTGGCCCCAAGTTTGCTGACGCGGCCAACCTCACTGCACTGACCGCCCGTTGGCCTGCGTACCCATGATTCCATGCCCGGGCCTCGCGGCGGGGCCACCGTCCGGCACGGGCGTGCCCCCGAGGACCCGTCGGGTCCTCGGGGGCACCACTCCTGTCACCGCTCCTGTCACTGCGGACTCAGCCGCCGAGCGCGCCCCCGGCGCCACCGGTCTCGGGGGCCGCGAGGGGATCGGTACTGAGGTGGATCACGCCGTAGTCGTAGGCGTGGCGCCGGTAGACGACGCTGGGCTCCTTCGTGTCGAAGTCCACGAACAGGTAGAAGTCGTGGCCGACCAGTTCCATCTCCTCAAGCGCCTGGTCGAGCGTCATCGGCGCTGCGGCGTGGTACTTCTCCCGGACGACGAGCGGGCCGTCGCCCTGCACCTCGAGCGAGCCGATGCGCTTGGTCTGCACGGCCGCTCCGCCGTCCGGCTCCGCCGACGCGGCACCGTTCATGCTGTACTCCGCGACACCCGGGACCCGGTCCGCGACCTCGGCGGCGGAGAGCCTGCCCGTGCCGCGGCGGTTGTAGCGCTTCTCGTGCTGCTTGCGCAGCCGCGCCTCCAGCTTGCCCGTGGCGAGGTCGAGCGCCGCGTACGGATCGCCCGCGCACGCCTCGGCGCGGATCACCGGCCCCTTCGAGCGGAGCGTGATCTCCACCCGGTCGCAACGGTCCGCCTGGCGCGGGTTGTGCTCCTTGGACACCTCGACGTCGAGGCTGATGACCTTGCCGTCGAGCTTCTGGATCTTCTCCGGCTTCAGCTTCTCGGCCACGTGCTTCCGGAACCGCTCCGGCACCTCTGTCTTGCGGCCCTTGACGACGATGTCCACGCAGAACTCCGTTCCCGGAGCGCCTCGCCTCGCTGCGGCGGCGCCCCTTGTTGCACCAGACCCCGGCAGCCGCCGGAGCCTCGGACTTGGCGACTTCCACCTCCTCCTCCCCGGCGGTGTGTTTTCCACCCGTGCCCGCCGGAGGATCCCCGAAAACGCCGGAGCGCAACAGCGCATTCATCGAGTCACGGCTTGCGCCATTCCTCACAACCGAACATAGCTCTCCGGACGGGGTCGCGGCACCTGGTACCGGCAGGTACCCCCCTTCAGGCAACTTTCCCCCGGCATTACCTTCGATCGCGTAAGTAACCGGTCAGTTCCGGTTTATTTCGAAAGAGACCGAAGAGGCGGCCACCACTGCGGCGGCCAGCGGCGCCCCGGCCTCCGCGTCCCGCGCGGCACGCACCGCGCGGGCGGCCTCGGCGAGCGAGGCGCCCGTCGTCACCAGGTCGTCGACGACCACGACCCGGCCCGCCCCCAGCAGCCGTGCCCCGCCGCCCGCGACCTCCAGCGCGCCCGCCAGATTCGCCAGCCGCTGGTGCGCGGCGAGGCCCGCCTGGTCGGCCACCGCGCGCCGCTGCCGCAGCACGGGCAGCACCCGCGCGGCCCGCCCGGCGCGCCGCAGCTCGCCCGCGGCGGCGGCCGCGACCCTGCGCACGCCGTCGTGCCCGCGCGCCGCCACCGCGCGCGAGGTCGACGGCACGGGCACGAGCAGCAGCGGCCCCGTGCCCGTCCCCGGGGGCGCCACGGCGTCCACCGCGCCCGCCAGCGCCCGTCCGAGCCGCTGGGCGAGCCCCAGCGCCCCCCGCTCCTTGTGCGCGAGCAGCACGGCACGCACGGCGTCCTCGTACGGCGCCGCCGCGCAGACCGGGGGCAGCCCCGGCGGCTCGGGCGACGGCCGCACCCGGCACGGCCACGCCCCGTACAGCTCCCGGCGGCACTCCCCGCACAGCGACGTCCTCGGACTGCCGCACCCCGCACACGCGACCGGCAGCACCAGGCCGCCGATTTCCCGCCACCAGCCCCGCATGGCAACCACTGTGCCGCTGCCGCGCCGCCCCGGCCACCCCTGTGGACAACCGCCTGTGGACAACCGGGCCGTGGGCACCCGCGCCGCACGCGACACACGCGACAGCGCCGGTGACCGCGGGTGTCGGCCGCGGCCCGCCGCGGACGCCCGCGCGTCAGCCCGGATAGACCGGCGACGCCCCGTGGTCCACGACGGCCTGCCAGTTGCCGCCCGAGGGCAGCTGCACGATGCCCGCGTCCTCGGAGTCGGCGACCAGCGCCTTCGCGTCGGTGTCGCCCGCGGCGATCGCCGTCACCTGGTTCAGCCCTGGCAGCACACTCGCGTCCGAGGTCGACCCGTCGGCCTGGACGAACCGCACCTGCTGCACACCGCCCGCCTCCTTGCCGACGATCACCAGGCGGCTCGGCCCCGCCCAGGAGACCGCGGTGACGGTCTCCATCTGCGGCGTCAACGACTTCAGGTCCTCCACCGCCAGGGTCCTGTCGGCGCCGGTGCCCGTCCGGTCGACCCGCCCGATCTCCAGGCTCGTCCGGTCGCCCCGCGTCAACAGCAGCGCGATGCGCACCCCGTCCGAGGAGAGCCGTACGGCCTCGATCCTGCGCCCGCCGAGACCGTCCACGCGCACCTCGACCGGCGAGGACGCGCCGTTCTCGAACTGCAGCAGCCGCGCGTGGTCCGGGTCCCTGTCCGCGACCCACAGGTCCCCGCGGCTGTCCCAGCTCGGCGCCGACAGCCGGTCGGACGCCTTCTTGCCCGCGCTGGTGGCCAGCGGGTCGCCGGCGTCCCCACTGCCCGTGATCGACGCGACGTACAGCGACTTGCCGTCCTGCGCGACGCCCGCCGCGGTCCGCTCGTCGCGGGCGACGGCGACCGCGTCCAGCTTCACCGCCCCGTCGCCGAACGGCCCTTGGACGAGGTTGTCCTTGTCGCTGCCGTGCCTGTCGTCGGGCCGCAGGCGGGCGAGCCGGCCGTCCGAGTCGACGTAGAACGCGTCGTCGGACCGGCCAGAGGCGTTCCCCGGCGCGTACGCCAGCGCCTCGTCACCGGTCACGGAGCACAGCGCGCTGCCGCCGGCCCGCAGGGCGATCTGGCCGACCCGGGTCGAGGTGAGGTCCCGCAGCGTGAAGTACAGCTGCGCGGCCATCTTCTTGCACACGTCGGGCGACGCCTTCTTCGCGGCGGCGCTCAGCGGCACGGTCAGCGCGTTGCTGTCGTCGAACTGGAGCGTCCTGGTGCCCTTGGCCAGCCGCGTCCCCGCGGGGAATGACGACGTGACGGACGGCTCCAGCCAGCCCGTCGGCCCGGACAGCAGCGTGTTCACGGCCTGGGTGATCGGATCCATCCGGGTCAGCGGGTCTATCCGCTGCCTGATGAAGACGGGGTCGGCCACCAGCCAGCCGTCCCCCCGCGCGAAGAAGTACGTGTCCACGGGGCGGTAGTTGCGCTGGAAGTCGGACGCCCCGAGGACGAGGCCCTGCGGCAGGGCGTCGATGCGCCACTCCTTGTGGTCGCCCACCTTCTCCTGGATGAGGTGCAGGGCCTGCTGGTACGCGGCGGGCTTCAACGGCCGGTACACGTGCCCCTCGTCGACCGTCGCGATCTGCTCCCCGTGCATCTGGTACGTCAGTCCCGGCTGGTCCGCGGACGGCGGCTTGGCCGGCCCCTCCAGGTCGGGCGCCTCGCCGAGCACCGTCGTGACCTTCTGCGGCTGCCAGTCGTGCGCCTCGTCCTTGGCGAGATACCTCCTGGCCATGGCGAACCCGGGGTCATCACTGGTCATCGCCTCGAGGAACCCGTCGACGATGTCCCCCGCCGACGCGTTCGGCGGGGGCGGCACCGCGTACACCCGCACCTGGGACTCGTCCTGCGGGGACGCCTTCACCGGCTCCACGTCCCCCTTGTCGGGGATGGACGCGCACCCCGCGAGCGCCATCACCAGCACCACGAGCACTGCCGGCACCCGCACGCGTCGCACGCGATCACCGCCCACGCCCCGCCCCTTCCCGACCCGACACGCCACCCGTCCGACCGCCCGCGACGGAACCGCCGCCGTCCACGCCCCCCGCGCCCGAGCCGCGCCCGCCCTCGGCCGCCGCCCTGCGGTCCTGACCGCCGTCCCCCGCGGCCCCGTCCGGACCCCGCTCACGCGGCTCCCCGCTCCCCCCGGCAACGGCACCGTGCCGGTCCCCGGCTCCGCCGCCCCCGGTCACGGCGGGCCCGCCGTCGTCACCGTCCGCATCACCGGCGCCCGCGTCCCCGGGCCCCGGAAGTCCTTGCGCCGAAGCACCGCCACCCGACGGGGGCACGACCGGGCCGCCGCCGTCCGAAGCCTCCGCGGCAGGACCGCCGCCGTCCGTGCCCTCGCCGTCCGGAGCCCCCTGCACAGAGGGGTCCTGCGCCGAGCGGCCGGCGCCGGTCGTGCCGCTGCTCGCCGGGGGGCCGGCCGCGCCGCCGTCGGGGCGGCGGGGCGGCGACCCGGCGTCTGTGGCGTCCCCGCCGTCCCTGGGGCGGTCCGCGGTGGCCCTCGGGACCACGCGGGAGCCGCTGCCCGGCAGGGCCGCCGGGTCCACCACGGCGGTCGGGCGCCGGCCCTGGCCCGGCGGTGCGGGCAGCGCGCCACCGCCGCCCGGCACCGGGAACGCCGTGTTCGCGACCCGCCGCACGCTCTTGTCCGCCACGGCCGCGGCCCGCTCGCGGTTGCCCCGGGAGTCCTCGGGCTCCAGCGGTATTGGGGAGCCCCGCAGCGGCTCGTCCGCCGTGCGCGGCAGCGTGAGCCGGAACTGCGAGCCGCCGCCGGGCTCGCCCCACGCCTGGAGCCAGCCGCCGTGCAGGCGCGCATCCTCCACCGCGATCGACAGGCCGAGGCCCGTACCGCCCGTCGTACGGGCCCGCGCCGGGTCGGCCCGCCAGAACCGGTTGAAGACCCGCGTCGCCTCGCCCGGCTTGAGCCCCACGCCGTAGTCGCGCACCGCGACCGCGACGGCCCCGCCCGCCGCGCCGAGCCGTACGACGACGTCCCGGCCGTCGCCGTGCTCGACGGCGTTGACCACGAGGTTGCGCAGCACCCGCTCGACCCGCCTGGCGTCCGCCTCGGCGACCACGGGCTGCCCGTCGCCGAGGACCCGCACCGTGGAGCCCTTGCGCTCCGCCAGCGGCGCCGCCGCGTCGATCACCCGCCGCACCACTTCCCGCAGGTCTATCGGCTCGGCCTCCAGCGCCGCCGCCCCCGCGTCGAACCTGCTGATCTCCAGCAGGTCCGCGAGCAGCGACTCGAACCGGTCGATCTGCCCCACCAGCAGCTCCGCCGAGCGCGACGTCGCCGGGTCGAAGTCGCCGCGCGACTCGTGGATGATGTCGGCGGCCATCCGCACCGTCGTCAACGGGGTACGCAGCTCGTGCGACACGTCCGAGACGAAGCGCCGCTGCATCCTCGACAACTCCTCCAGCTGCTGGATCTTCAGCTGGAGGTTCTGCGCCATCTTGTTGAACGCCTCGCCGAGCCGGGCGATGTCGTCCTCGCCTGTGACCTTCATCCGCTCGTGCAGCAGCCCCGTCGACAGCCGTTCGGCGATCCCCGCCGCCATCCGCACCGGCGTGACCACCTGCCGCACCACGAGCCACGCGATCGCGCCGAGCAGCGCCACCACGAAGAGGCCCGCCGTGGCCAGCGTCCGCTTCACGAGGTTGAGCGACTGCTCCTCCTGCGTCAGCGGGAACAGGTAGTACAGCTCGTACGGGTGGCGGTCCACGTCGTTGAGCCGCTTGCCGATGATCAGCGCCGGCTCCGGCTGCCGGTCGGCCGACGCGTCCGTGTACTTGATCTGCGCGTACGTCTTGAACTCGCCGGTGCCCCCGGCGACCGCCCGCCGCAGGTCGTCGGGGATGGACGACAGGTCGACGCCGCCGGAGGTGCGCGGCGCCCGCTTGGGCAGCGGGTCGGCGCTGAGCGCCACCACATTGAACGCCCCGGGGCCGCCGCTCGCCAGCTGCTCCACGAGGTCCGTGCGCCAGGAGTTCGTGCCCGCGACCGTGGAGCCCGTGCCGTCGTCGCTCCTGCCGCCGGGCGAGGGGGCGTCCGCCTTCTCCTGGGCGACGGAGAACCCGCCGTCCGCCTGGCTCTGCGCGGCCTTCTCCTTCGCCTCCACCAGGCCGTTGCGCACCTGCCCGATGACCACGAAGCCGAGCAGCAGCACCACGCCGAGCGACATCAGCAGCGTGGCGGCGACGACCCTGAGCTGGATGTTGCGCCGCCACAGCCGCATCACCGGCAGCAGCGGGCGCCGCAGCAGCCGGACGACCAGCCGCAGCACCGGGCCGCCCGCCGGTGCGTCCTGAAGGAGCCGGCCGCCCTGGAAGCGGCGGCCGCGCCCAGGACGCCCGGCCTTCGGCGCGGTGCTGCCGCCGGTCATGTCAGTTCGGTCCTGCCTTGTACCCGACCCCGCGGACGGTCACGACGATCTCCGGCCGCTCCGGGTCCTTCTCGACCTTCGAGCGCAGCCGCTGGACGTGCACGTTCACCAGGCGGGTGTCGGCGGCGTGGCGGTAGCCCCAGACCTGTTCGAGCAGCACCTCGCGGGTGAAGACCTGCCACGGCTTGCGGGCGAGCGCCACCAGCAGGTCGAACTCCAGCGGGGTGAGCGCGATGGACTGGCCCTCGCGCTTCACCGAGTGGCCCGCCACGTCGATCACCAGGTCGCCGATGGTCAGCTGCTCCGGCGCCGGCTCCTCCGACCTGCGCAGGCGGGCCCTTATCCGGGCCACGAGCTCCTTGGGCTTGAAGGGCTTGACGATGTAGTCGTCCGCCCCCGACTCCAGGCCGACGACCACGTCGACCGTGTCACTCTTCGCCGTGAGCATGACCACCGGGACCCCGGACTCCGCCCGGATCTGGCGGCACACCTCGATGCCGTCCCTGCCGGGCAGCATCAGGTCGAGCAGCACCAGGTCGGGCTTGGTCTCGCGGAACGCGGCAAGCGCCTTGTCCCCGTCCGCCACGAACGACGGTTCGAACCCTTCACCACGCAGCACAATGCCCAGCATCTCGGCGAGTGCGGTGTCGTCGTCGACGACAAGGACGCGTCCCTTCATATCGACATCATCCCATCAGCCCATCGTTGCCTGTCGTGACCTGGCACACAGGTCAGCGATTCCACTGCCGGTCACCGGGGAGAGCGCCCCGTCCTCCGTGACGAGCGCCGTCACCAGCTCGGGCGGAGTGACGTCGAACGCCGGGTTGTACGCCTGCGTCCCGAGCGGGGCCACCGGCACCCCGGCCCCCGGCTCCGAGCCCGCGGCCGGAGGCACCGCGAACTCGGTCACCTCCTGCCCCGCACGCTGCTCCACCTCGATCGACGCCCCCTCCGCGGTGTCAGGGTCGATCGTCGTCGTCGGCGCGACCACCACGAACGGCACATGGTGGTACCTGGCGAGCACGGCGAGCGGATAGCTGCCCACCTTGTTCGCCACGGAGCCGTCCGCCGCGATCCGGTCCGCGCCGATCAGCACCGCGTCCACCTCGCCCGCCGCGAACAGCGACCCGGCCGCGTTGTCCGTCAGCAGCGTGTACGCCATCCCGCTGCGGGCCGCCTCGTAGGCGGTGAGCCTGGCCCCCTGGAGCAGCGGACGGGTCTCGTCCACCCACAGCCGCTGGAGCCGCCCGGCCCGGTGCGCCGCAAGCGCCACCGCGAACGCGGTGCCCTCGCCACCGGAGACGAGCGCCCCGGTGTTGCAGTGGGTCAGGATCCGGTGGTTTCCGCCGGGAAGCAACTCGTCGAGCAGGGCGAGGCCCGCGGAGGCCATCCGCGCGCTGCTCTGCGCGTCCTGCCGGTGCAGCAGCTCCGCCTCGGCGAGCGCCGCTCCGGCCGCGGCGCCGAGGTCCCCGCCGCCGGCCAGCGCGCTCCGGTACACCGCGAGCGCCCGGCGCACCCCGTAGGCGAGATTGACCGCGGTGGGGCGCGCGTGCGCCAGCGCCTGCGCCGCGTCCTCCACGTCGAAGCCCCGGGCCGCCGCGAGCGCCACCCCGTACGCCCCCGCGATGCCGAGCAGCGGCGCACCCCGCACGGCGAGCGTGCGGATCGCCCCCACCAGCGCCGGCACGTCGGTGCAGACGAGCTCGACCTCCTCGGCGGGGAGTCTCGTCTGGTCGAGCAGCACGAGCACCGGCCCCTCGGGCGGCTCGTCCCAGCGGAGCGCCGGAACCTGCGAGGACGGTGCGTCGGCGGCGACAGGTGCGTACGGATCAGCCATTCGCCCAGTCTGCCTGGTCGGGCGGGGACAATGAAGCCGCGAAGAGATCGCATCGGGGCGCCCGCCCTCTGGCCCGGCCCCGGGTACCGCGTGGCACGATGGCCACCAACCCGACGGTCACCGGCAGCAACGGGCCGCACCAGAGCACCGGACCGCCGTGCCCAACCGACGACACTGCCACGAGGTGGACGACCGTGAACGACACTCCGGGCTGGACCTCGCCCGGATCTGCCCCGTCCGACGGCCAGGAGAACGGCACGCCACCCCCCGCGGACCAGCCGGGCGCATCCTCCGGCAAGTGGTCCGCCGAGCAGCCGCCGCCTGGCCAGTGGTCGCCGCCCGGCGCCCCGCCGTCCGTGCCCGCCCAGGCAGGGCCCCCGCGCGCCCAGGCCCGGGGCGGCCCCGGTCCGGCCGGCGGCCCCGGCTGGGGCGGCGGCGCGGGCTGGGGCGGCCCGCCGCCGGCGGCGCAGCCCGGGGTGATCCCGCTGCGCCCCCTCGGCCTCGGCGAGATCCTCGACGGCTCCGTGTCCGTCCTGCGCCGCCACTGGCGCACGGTCCTCGGCCTGACCGTCGGGGTCGCCGTGGTCACCAGGACCTGCGACATCCTCCTCGAACGCCTCCTGGCCTCCGCACCGGCCGAGATCGACCCCTCCGCCTCCCCCACCGAGGCCCTCGACCAGCTCGGCGACGCCATCCAGTCGACGCTCGTCACCTCGCTGATCTCGATCGCCATCACCCTGATCGGCACCCTCTTCACCACGGCCGTCCTCACCGTCGTGGTCAGCCGCTCCGTCCTCGGCCGCCCCGTGGCCTTCCAGGACGCCTGGCGCGAGGCACGGCCCCGCCTGCCCCAGCTGCTGGGGCTCACGCTGCTGCTGCCGCTGATCGGCGCGGCGATCGTGGCGGTCGCCCTCGTACCCGGCCTCGCCAGCCACACCGACGCGGGCCTCGCGACGACCACGCTCCTCTGTTTCGCCGCACTCCCCGTCGCCGTCTGGCTGATGATCCGCTTCAGCCTGGCCTCCCCCGCGCTGATGCTGGAGCGCCAGGGCGTGACCGCGTCCATGCGGCGCTCCGCGAAGCTGGTGCGCGGCGCCTGGTGGCGGACCTTCGGCGTCCTGCTCCTCACCGGGGTGCTCACCCTCCTGGTCTCCCTGATCGTCGCCGTGCCGTTCAGCCTCGTCGCGACCGTCGCCGACGGCGGTTCCGGGATCGACAGCGTGCTCGCGGGCGGCACCCCGCACTTCGGCTGGGCATACGTCGTCATCACCGCCATCGGCTCGGTCATCGCGTCCGCCGTCACCCTGCCGATCTCGGCGGGCGTCACCGTCCTGCTCTACGTGGACCGGCGCATCCGGCGCGAGGCCCTCGACCTGAAGCTCACCCGCGCCGCCGGCATCACCGGCTACGGAGCCCAGCCGCCCGGCGGCGGCCACCCCGGCAGCTGAGAGGGTGACCGCCGCGGGGTGAGTGCCGGCGACCACTTCGATTCGGCCTCCGGCATGGCCCCGGCGGCCGCACCGGGGTCGTCGTGACCGCCGTCCTCGTGATCGTGCTGCTCGACGCGCTCTGGTGGCGGCTCGGCCTGCCGCGCTGCGCGGCCGCCGGAAAGACCGGCGGAGCACTCTTCGACGAACGGAGTTCGACAGCCTCCGCGCGTACGTGCCGGGCGACGACACACGCTCCATCGACTGACGGGCCACCGCGCGCCAGACGGAGATGACGGTCCGCACCTGGCGCCCCGAACCGACCGCCAGATCCTCGTGGTCCTCGACACCGGCCGTACGTCGGCAGGACGGGTCGGGGACATCCCGCGCCTGGACGCCGCCATGGACGCGGCCCGCCCCGCCGCCCCCCGTAACTGGTCGAGACGGACGCGAGGGGCCCAACAGCTGAGGTGCTCCATCAGGCCGCACCCGGGGCACTGGTCGTCCTGCTCACGAGCCTCGACAGCGCGCCGGTGGAAGTCGACGGGCCGGCTCTGACGGGGCCGGGGGGCGGGACGGGCAGAAATGGACCTGGCTGAACGCAGAAGACGCCATAAACGCAGAAAGGGCCCGCACCACCCGGTGCGGGCCCTCCCTCTTTATTCAATGATTGTTCGGCGGCGACCTACTCTCCCACAAGGTCCCCCTTGCAGTACCATCGGCGCAATAAGGCTTAGCT
>NZ_JBEYWC010000023.1:0-114497 GCF_040704505.1 Streptomyces sp. NPDC047002 | reverse complement strand
GCAGGGCGACCCGGAGAGGTTCGGCCCTGTCGTCGTCGCCCTGGCGGCGGCCGCCGACCCGCCCGCGCGGTTCGCGGCGGGCACCGACGCGATCGGCGCGTTCGAGCAGCGCGCGGGGGAGCTGACCGGCAGCGTCACCGAGTGGCGTGCACTCTCGGAGTCCACCGACTTCCGCTGAGACCCGTTCCCCGACCGCGCCGCGCCACCCAGGGCCGGTCGGACGACCCAGGAGGAAGGCGGACGCATGGATGCCTCGCTGGTCCAGCTCGGCGGCGCGCTGCGCGCCTGGCGGCAGCGGCTGTCGCCGGCCGACGCCGGCATGGTCGACACGCAGGGCCGCCGCACGCCCGGCCTGCGCCGCGAGGAGATCGCGGCGCTCGCCGGCCTGTCGGTCGACTACGTCGTCCGGCTCGAACAGGGCAGGGCAAGGCCCTCCGCCCAGGTGATCGAGGCGCTCTCACGGAGCCTGGGCCTCTCGCTGGAGGAGCGGGACCACTTCTACGGCCTCGCCGGCCACCGGCCGCCCGCGCCCGACGCGGTGTCGGCCTTCATCCCTCCCGGGGTGCAGCGGCTGCTCGCCCGCCTCGGTGACCAGGCGCTGGCCGTGTTCACCGCCGACTGGACCCTGATCACCTGGACCCCGCTGTGGGCGGCCCTGATGGGCGACCCCTCGGGGCGGGCCGCGGACGACATGAACCTGCTGCGGGTGATCTTCCGCCGCGAGGACACCAACGCGAGCTTCGGGGACCATCCGGCCCATGTGCTCAGCGAGACCCGGCAGTACCGCGCCGACCTCGTCGCCGACCTGCGGGCCGCCGTCGGCCGCTATCCGAAGGACGCGAAGCTGGCGGCGCTGGTGTCCGACCTCAGGGCGGAGAGCCCGGAGTTCGCCGAACTCTGGGCACGCGGCACGGTCGCCCGCCACGACGCGACACGGAAGGTCGTCCACCATCCGGTCGGCGACATCACCGTGGACTGCGACACCCTGACGGTCCCCGGCGCCGACCTGCGCATCCTCACGTACACCGCGGCCGCGGGCTCACGGGACGCGGAACTCCTCGACTTCCTCCGCGTCACCCGCCCGACCAGCACCAGGGACCACCCCCGATGAGCGCACGACCGCGGCCCGCTCTCGTACGCCGCCACCAGGCATTTTGGTATGTCCTCAGGTGAGGACATACAGTTCGGGGAGACAGGCCGTCGCGCCGGGGCCACCGGCCCCTCGCGATGCCTCCTCCCTCCCAGGAAGGTGTTTCCCATGTCCGCAATCCTCCCCGTACGCCACCTCGGTCCCGGGGGACCCGCCGTCGGAGCCGTCGGCTACGGCGCGATGAGCTTCGGGGACTTCTACGGCCAGAGCGACTACGACAAGGACCTGGCGGCGCGCGGCATCCTCGACCGGGCGGCCGAGCTGGGCGTCACCCTCATCGACACCGCCGACGTCTACGGACCGAGCGAGGAGATCCTCGGCCGGGCGCTGAAGGGGCGGCGAGACGCCTTCGTGGTGGCCACCAAGTTCGGCATCGTGCCGCCGACGGACACCACCCCGGGCCGCATCGACGGCACCCGCGCCTACCTGCGCGGCCAGGTCGAGCAGTCGCTGCGCCGGCTCGGCACCGACCACATCGACCTGTACTACGCACACCGGATCGACCCCACGACCCCGATCGAGGACACCGTCGAGGCGATGGCCGAACTGGTGGCCGAGGGCAAGGTCCGCCACCTCGGCCTGTCCGAAGCGGGAGCCGACACGCTGCGCCGCGCCGCGGCCGTCCACCCGATCGCGGCGCTGCAGACCGAGTGGTCCCTGTGGCAGCGGGGCATCGAGGACGAGGTCCTGCCGACCGCCCGCGAGCACGGCATCGCGATCGTCCCCTACAGCCCGCTGGGCCGCGGCGCCCTGACCGCGACGCTCACCACCCGCGACGAGATGGCCGAGGGCGACCACCGCCGCCGGATGCCGTGGTTCTCCGAGGAGAACTTCGACGCCAATCAGCGCGCCCTCGCGCTCGTGTGCCGCATCGCCGCCGACGTCGGGGCCGAGCCGGGACAGGTCGCCCTCGCCTGGCTGCTCCACCAGGGCGACGACGTCGTGCCCATCCCGGGCACCCGCCGCGTCGCCTACCTGGAGAAGAACGCCGCGTCGGCCCATGTCCCCCTCACCGCGGGCCAGGTCGCGGAGCTGAGCACCATCCGCGTCGACGGCGCGCGGGAGGACGAGGAGTTCACCGCGCCCAACTGGTTCGACGGCGTCACCCCGCCCCGCCGCGCCTAGACCGCGCGCAGCATCGAACGCCTGACGGCTTCGGATCCCCCCGGTGGGCGACGGGCCTCGGGTCCTGCCGGCCGTCCGACTGTAGGCTTGCCGCAGGCGGCGGGCCCGGCGGGACGCCGGACCGTGCGAGGAGGCACTCGGTGGAGACGGCGGAACGGCCCCGGGTGCTCTTGGTGGACGCGGCACCCGGGGGCCTGCTGGGGTGCGAACTGGAGCGGTTCCTCGGCCACGGGCTGGCTGTCACACTGAATCTGCGGCGCGTCGCCGATCCGGGCGCGGTACGCCAGGAGTGGGGCGGCCGGGTGGAGTTCACCGACTTCGACCCGTTCGACGAGGCGGAGCTGACCGCGGCCGCGGTGCGGGCCGACGGGGCCGGGCACCACGCGGTCAAGTCCCGCGCGGGCGTGCCGATGCGGGAGGCGTTCCTCGCGGCGGCGGCGGGCCGGGCGCCGGCCGCGCGGCTGCGGGTGATCGGCAGGGCCGGGGCGGGCACGGACCATGTGGACCTGGCAGCCGCCGCCCGGCACGGCGTGGCGGTGACCCACACACCGGGCTCCAACGCGACCGCAGTGGCGGAGTTCGCCCTGTCCCAGCTCCTCGCCCTGGCCAGGAGGCTCCCCACGCTCAACGAGGCGTCGCACGGCGGGCGGTGGAGCGCCCCGGCGGGCGAGGTACCCGAACTGGCGGAGCTGACCCTTGGCCTGGTGGGCCTCGGCAGGACGGCACGCGCTCTGGCCGGGCGTGCGGCGGCTCTCGGGATGGCCGTGCGGGCCTGGACGCGGCGTCATGACCGGGCGTCGGGCGACCCCGTGGACAGGGCCGAGTCCCTCGCCGGGCTGCTGGCCACGAGTGATGTGGTCTCTCTGCACGTTCCGCTCGGCCCCGGGACGTACGGCCTGCTCGGAGGGGCCGAACTGGCGCTGATGCGGCCGGGATCGATCCTGCTGAACACCGCAAGGGGTGGCATCGTCGACGAAAGAGCCCTGGCCGACGCCTTCGCGGATCCGGCGCACCCGCTCGCCGCGGCGGCCGTCGACACCTTCGAGTACGAGCACGCGGCCTTCGCCTCGCCCCTCTTCGGGCTGCCGAACGCGCTGCTCACGCCGCACGTCGCGGGGATGACGCGCGGTGCGATGGCCGCCGCGGCGCGTGGCTGCGCCGACCATGTTGCGGCGCTGCTTGCGGACCGTGCGGAGCGGGTGCCCGTCGTGCGGGGCTGAGGACGTGTCCTGCGGTGTGGCGCGTCTAGGGTTGCGGCATGGAGATGTGGAGGGGCCGGCGGGGGTGGGGGCTTGTGGTGCTCGCCGTGCTCGTCGTGGTGGTGGCGGGGACGTGGACCGCGGTGGCCGCGGGCGGCGGGGAGGCCGCCGTGCAGCGTACGGACCGGGTCATGGAGATGCCGGGCGCGCGGATCGACACCTCCTTCTTCGTCGCGGGCGAGGACGCGGGCCGGCGGCCCGCCGTGCTGCTCGCGCACGGCTTCGGCGGCAGCAAGGACGATGTGCGGGCGCAGGCCGAGGGCCTCGCGCGAGGCGGGTACGCGGTCCTGACGTGGTCGTCGCGCGGCTTCGGCAGGTCGACGGGGAAGATCGGGCTCAACGACCCCGCGTACGAGGTGAAGGACGTCTCGCGGCTGATCGACTGGCTCGCCAGGCAGCCGCAGGTGCGGCTCGACGGGCCGGGGGACCCGCGGGTCGGCGTGACCGGCGCGTCGTACGGCGGCGCGATCTCGCTGCTGGCCGCGGGCCACGACAGGCGGGTCGACGCGATCGCGCCCGAGCTCACGTACGGGAACCTCGCCGACGCGCTGATGCCGGGCGGCGTCTTCAAGAAGCTGTGGGCCGGGATCTTCTTCTCCTCGGGCGGCGGCTGCACGCGCTTCGAGGCGAGCCTGTGCGCGCTGTACGACCGGGTCGCCGTCTCCGGCACGCCGACGGCCGCCGACCGTGCGCTGCTCGAACGGCGCAGCCCCTCGGCCGTCGCGGACCGCATCGACGTGCCCGCCCTGATCGTGCAGGGCCAGACGGACTCGCTGTTCCCGCTCGGCCAGGCCGACGCGATGGCGAAGGCGCTGCGCCGCAACGGGGCGCCGGTCGCCGTCGACTGGAGCGCGGGCGGCCACGACGGCGGCGACCAGGAGACGGGCCGCATCCAGGCGCGCGTGGCCTCCTGGTTCGACCGCTACCTGAAGCAGGACAAGGGCGCCGACCCGGGCCCCGCGTTCCGGGTCAGCAGGACCGGCGGGATCGACTCGACGGACGGCGCGGCGCGGCTGCGGGGCGCCGCGGCCGACCGCTATCCGGGCCTCGGCGGCGACCCGGTGCGGGTGCCGCTCGCCGGCGGGCCGCAGACGTTCGCCAACCCGGCGGGCGGCAACCCGCCGTCCGTCTCCGCGGTGCCGGGCCTCGGCGGCGGTCTCGGCGCGTTCGCCACCGGGGCAGGGACCGGGGCCGGGGGCGGTTCGGATGCCGGGGGCGGTTCTGACGGCGGGGAAGGCGGGGATGGCGGCGGAGGCTCCGGGGGCGGTTCGGACTCCGGGGACGGGTCCGGCGGTGGGGACGGGTCCGGCGGGGGCGGTGCGGGCGCGGCGAGCGGGCCGGCCGCTGCCGGGCTCGGGCTGTCGTTCGACTTCCCCGGCCAGTACGCCTAGTTCGTCTCCGCCCCGCTCGGGCACGCGCTGCGGATCACCGGCGCGCCGACCGTCCGGCTGCGCGTCGCGTCGAGCACGGGCAGCGCCGTCCTCTTCGGCAAGGTCTACGACGTCGCGCCCGGCGGCGGGCAGCAGGTGCTGCCCTCCCAACTCGTCGCGCCCGTACGGGCCGACGGCGCGCGCGACGGCAGGACGGTCGACGTGGCGCTGCCCGCGGTCGACCACCAGGTCGCCGCAGGGCACCGGCTGCGCGTCGTGTTCGCCGCCACCGACCTCGGCTACGCCTCGCCCGCCGAGCCCGCCACGTACCGGGTCTCGCTCCTCGGCGGCGGCATCGCCGTCCCCACGGACCCCGCGCTCACCACGGGCGCGGCCCCGCTGCCCCGGTGGGTGTGGGGCCTGCCGCTCGCAGGACTCGTCGCCGCGGCGGCCGTGCTGCTCGCCGGGCGGCGCGGGAGCGCGGCGCCGCCGCCGCTGCCTGAACTCGCCGGCGTACCGCTGCGGATCACCGGCCTGACGAAGCGCTACGCGCGCTCCGCCGACCGGTACGCCGTGCGCGACCTGTCGTTCCTGGTCGAGAGGGGCCAGGTCCTCGGCCTGCTCGGGCCCAACGGCGCGGGCAAGACCACCACGCTGCGCATGCTGATGGGCCTCATCACGCCCGACGCCGGCGAGATCCGGGTCTTCGGCCACGCGGTGCGGCCCGGTGCGCCGGTGCTCTCCCGGGTCGGCGCGTTCGTGGAGGGCGCGGGCTTCCTGCCGCACCTGACCGGCCGGGCCAACCTGGAGCTGTACTGGCGCGCCACGGGACGCCCCGCCGCGGACGCGCACCTCGACGAGGCGCTGGAGATCGCGGGCCTCGGGGACGCGCTCTCCCGCGCCGTGCGCACGTACTCGCAGGGCATGCGGCAGCGCCTCGCGATCGCGCAGGCCATGCTGGGCCTGCCGGAGCTGCTGATCCTCGACGAGCCGACCAACGGCCTCGACCCGCCGCAGATCCGCGAGATGCGCGACGTGATGACCCGGTACGCGGCGGGCGGGCGCACCGTCATCGTCTCGAGCCACCTGCTCTCCGAGGTGGAGCAGACCTGCACGCACCTGGTCGTGATGCACCGCGGGCGGCTCGTGCAGGCGGGCCCCGTCGCGGAGATCACCGGCTCGGGGGACACGCTGCTCGTCGGCGTGGCGGGCGAGGTGCCCGCTGCGGCCGTCGAGCGGATCGCCGCGCTGCCCGGGGTCGCATCCGCCGTGCGCGCCGACGGCGGCCTGCTCGTACGGCTCGACGGCGCGACGACGAACACACTGCTCGCCGAGGCGCTCGGGCTCGGCCTGCGGCTGACGGGCGTCGGGCCGTACCGGCGCCTTGAGGACGCGTTCCTCACCCTCATCTCCGAGGGCGCGGGCGAGTTCACCGCCCCAGGGCCCGAGCCCGTCGTCCGAGGAGGTTCCGCGTGAGCGCGCGGGGAGAGTCGGCCCCCGGGTACCTGGCCCGCCGCACGCTGCCCGTCGCGGTGGAGTCCGTACGGCAGTTGAGGCGCCGCAGGACGCTCGTGACGGGCCTGGTGCTGGGGCTGCTGCCGTTCGTGCTGGCCGCGGCGTTCGCGATCGGCGGCACGCCGGGGGCGGGCGGCCGGGTCACGCTGATGGACACGGCCACCAGGTCGGGCGCGAACTTCGCGGCGACCGCGCTGTTCGTGTCGGCGGGCTTCCTGCTGGTGGTGCCGGTCGCGCTGTTCTGCGGGGACACCGTCGCATCGGAGGCGGGCTGGTCCTCGCTGAGGTATCTGCTGGCGGCGCCCGTGCCCCGCGCGCGGCTGCTCGTCAGCAAGCTCGCCGTGGGCCTGTGGATGAGCGCGGCGGCGATCGTGCTGCTGCCGCTTGTCGCGCTCGCGGTCGGCACCGCGGCCTACGGCTGGGGCCCGCTCGAACTGCCCACCGGCGGTGCGCTGCCGCCGGGCCTCGCGCTGACCAGGCTCGCGCTGGTCGCCGCGTATGTGCTGGTGTCCCAACTGGTCACGGCGGGCCTCGCGTTCGCGCTGTCCACCCGGACCGACGCGCCGCTCGGCGCGGTCGGGGGTGCGGTCGGCCTGACCATCATCGGCAATGTGCTCGACGCCGTCACCGCGCTCGGCGACTGGCGCGCGTTCCTGCCCGCGCACTGGCAGTTCGCCTGGATCGACGCGCTCCAGCCGCAGCTGGAATGGTCCGGCATGCTGAAGGGTGCCGCGGTCTCCGTGGCGTACGCGCTGGTCCTGTTCGCGCTGGCGTTCCGCGGTTTCGCCCGCAAGGACATCATGTCCTGACCCGCGGGGTGGGGTGCGCCAGGCCCGGCGCGCCCCTCACGCGGACGCGCGGCTGAGATGGCGCAGCTGGATCTCGGCGAGCGCCCGGCGCTCGGCCTCCATGGTGGCGAGGCCCACCGCGGCGCGGCGCGCGTCGACTCCGTCGGGGTCGGCGACGGGGAAGGGCCGCCCGAGCGGTGAGTAGCGGGTGCCGTACGGCTGGGGCCTGCCCAGCTCGACCGCGCAGTGGTCCGTGGCGTACGCGGCGTGGATCGGCGGGCACTGGCCGCGCTCGACCGCCGTCGTGATCAGGTCGCGGCACCGCAGCTGGAGCGGCAGGTCGTCGGCGTGCAGCAGGATCATCAGGGCCGCCGTGGACGCCTCTGCGCCCACCAGGCGGGCCGTGGGCCAGCCGTGCTCGTCGAGGATCTCCCGCAGCGCCGCCGTGTTCGCCGCCCGGCACCGGGCGAGCCGTCTGCGCGTGTGCGCCCCCGGCAGCCGCTGGGCCGCCGCGGTCAGCGCGCCGTCCTGGGCGACCCGGTCGACGAGTTCCTCCGCGAGGCCGTCGTAGTCGGGTACGGGGTCGAGTCCCTCACGCCCGGGAGCGAGGTCCTCGCCGCCGTCCGCCGCCGCGCGCTCGCCCGCGAGCGCCGAGCAGTCGGGGCGCCCGGGCCGATCGGGGTGTCCGGGGCGCCCTGAGGAGTCGGGCCGATCGGGTTGCCCGGCTCGTTCCGGGCGGTCCCCGCGGTCGGGGCCCGGCGCGGATGCCCCGCCGCCGTCCCGCCCGTGCGTGCGCCGTGGGTGCGTCACCGGTCGCCTCCGCCCTTCACGTCACGGCCCCGGCCGGCGCCGGACCCGCGAGGCCGACGGTGGCCCAGACCGTGCGCCCCCGGCCGCCGGGTTCCGGTTCGGCGCCCCACGCCCTGGCCACCTTCTCGACGAGGAACATGCCGTGGCCCGCCGGCATCCCGGCGGCAGGACCCGCGTCCCGCACCTCCACGCGCACGCCTCTCGCGTACACCCGGGCCGTGCAGCTCACCTCGGAACCCTCCGTGCGCAGCACCGCGTTGGTGACCAGCTCGGACACCACGAGCTCCGCGAGCTCGCACAGCTCGCGCGGCACGCCGCCCTCCGCCAGCTGTGCGCGCACCCGGCGCCGCGCGGCGCCGACCGAGGCAGGTCTGCGCGGATACACGTGCGTGAGCGCACCCGGGCGGGCGTCGGATAACGCGGCGGGCGAGGACAACTCCACCGGTCGGCCCGCGCGTTGCTGCTGTGCACTGTGTTCCTTGATACGCACCACGCGCTCACTATGCGCGCTGACTCGGTCACGCCGCAACCGACTGTCTGATAATTTCAGAATGCTTGTCTGCTCCCTGGATTGCTCACGGAGCACCTGTCAGACTCGGACGGGTGAGGTGGTGTCAGGTGGTGACGGCGTGGTGAGCGATGTCCGGGCGGTCCCGGCCGTCTCCGGCTCCGCGGGCAGCGGCAGTTCGCCGACCGTCCTGCGGATCGTCCTGGGCAAGCGCCTGCTCGCGCTGCGGGAGGGCGCCGGCGTGTCCCGCGAGGCCGCGGCCGCCGTGCTCGACGTGACCCCGCTGACCATCCGGCGGATGGAGAACTCCGAGGTCGGCTTCAAACTCCCGTACGTACGGCTGCTCCTGGACGCGTACGGGGTGCGCGGCAGCGACGCGGAGCAGTTCGTGGAGCTGGTCAAGGCGGCCAACAAACCCGGCTGGTGGCACCGCTACCGGGACGCCGTGCCCGGCTGGTTCAGCGCCTACGTGAGCCTTGAGGACGAGGCCAGCCTGATCAGGACGTACGAACCGCACTACGTGCCGGGGCTGTTGCAGACCGAGGAGTACGCCCGCGGTGTGCTCGGCGCCGGTGTGCACCGCAGCCCCGAGGAGCTCGACCGGCGGGTCGCGCTGCGCGTCAAGCGGCAGCAGCTGCTGACGAAGGCCGGCGCGCCCGTGCTGTGGATCCTGCTGGAGGAGTCCGTGCTGCGGCGCCCGGTCGGCGACTCGCCCGAGGTGATGCGGGACCAGGTCGACCGGCTGCTCGACGCCATGGCCCTGCCGAACGTGACGCTCCAGCTGATGCCGTTCGCCATCGGGCCGCACCTGGGCGCGTTCGGCCCCTTCCACCTCTTCCGCTTCGACGTCACGGAGCTCCCCGACGTCGTCTACACCGAGAACCTGACCGGCGCCGTCTATCTGGACCGGCGCCCCGACAGCGCCGCCTACCTGGAAGTGCTCGACAGCCTGTCGGCGCGTGCGGCCTCCGTCGCCGAGACGAAGGCCTTCCTCCGGACCCTACGCAAGGAGCTGTGATGCGCGAGATCTACAACGGCATGCCGTCCGACGACCTGGGTGCCGACGGCTGGGAGAAGCCCTGGAGCGGTCCGAACGGCGGGAGTTGCGTCGAGACGAAGCAGCTCGCCGACGGCCGGGTGGCGGTGCGCCAGTCCACGGACCCGGACGGGCCCGCCCTGATTTGTTCGGACGATGCCATGGCGTGCTTCGTCGAAGGCGCGAAGAATGGCCTTGCCGACTTCCTGCTGTAGGCGCACCACCGGGGCATCACCAGAAACGGACGGACCAGATGACCGACCTCGACCAGGCGTCGCTCGACGACATCGACACCAGCAAGCCGCATCCGGCGCGGATGTACGACTTCTACCTCCAGGGCAAGGACTACTACGAGGCGGACGAGATCGCCGGGAACAAGGTTCTCGAGGTCTTTCCGACCATCAAGACCACTGCCCGGGTGAACAGGTCGTTCATGCACCGCGCCACGCGCTTCCTGGCGGGCGAGGCGGGCATCAGGCAGTTCCTCGACATCGGCACGGGCATCCCGACCCGCCCCAACCTGCACCAGGTGGCGCAGGAGGTGGCGCCCGACTCCCGGGTCGTGTACGCGGACTACGACCCGGTGGTGCTGCGGCACGCGGAGGCGCTGATGCGCAGCACGCCCGAGGGCCGCACGGCGTACATCCAGGCGGACGTGCGCACCCCCGAGTCGATCGTCGGGGCGGCCGAGCTGCACGAGACGCTCGACCTGTCGCAGCCGGTCGGCCTCTCGCTCAACGCGCTGCTGCACTTCGTGCCGGACGAGAACAAGCCGTACGAGATCGTGCGCCACCTCGTCGACCGGCTGGCCCCCGGCAGCTATCTGGCGATCTCGCACTGCACCGACCACTTCGCCCCCGAGATGTGGGCCGAGGTGGTCGAGGTCTACCGCAAGGGCGGCATACCCGCGCAGCTGCGCTCGCTCGACGAGGTGACCCGCTTCTTCGACGGGCTCGACGTGGTGGAGCCCGGCGTGGTGACCCCGCACAACTGGCGCCCGGACGGCACGACCGTGCCCGGCACCTCGGACGAGGCCGTGTCGATGTACGCGGCGGTGGCCCGCAAGCCGTGACGCCGTACGGCGTCACGGGCGGCGAAATCGGCACGGCCGGGCGAGATGCCCGGGCCTGAGGGGAGTTCACGGCCATGGCGCCGCACACGGATCCTTCGCGGCAGGACGGCGGGCGGCGGCCCTGTGCCGCGGCGGTGCCGCCCCTGGTGCGCGAGGTGGTGCGCGCCTACCTGTCGCTGGCCGACGCTGCGGCGCCAGGGCTGGTCCAGGGCCTGTACCTGACGGGTTCCGTCGCGCTCGACGACTTCGTGCGCCCGCGCGGGGACATCGACTTCGTCGCGGTCTCCGCCGTGCCGCCGTCGCCCGCGCAGACCGCGGCGCTCCAGCGGGCGCACGCGCACCTCGCCGCCCGGGTGCGGCGGCCGTTCTTCGAGGGGCCCTACGTCACCTGGGACCAGCTCGCCGACGACCCGTCAAACGCGGCGCCCGGCCCGTACGCGCACCGGGGCGGCCTGCTGCCCGCGGTCGGGCACGGCAGGCAGCCCGCCACCTGGCAGGTCCTCTCGCGGTACGGGGTGACGATGCGCGGCCCCGAGGCGCGGGACCTGACGGTGGACACGTCGCCGGGCGAACTCGCCCTGTGGGCGCGCGACAGCCTGGCGCGGTACTGGCGGCCGTGGTGGGAGCGCGGCTCGCGCCCGCTCGGCCAGGAGGGGCTCGCCTGCCTCGGCGCGCGGGCGGCCGCGTGGGGCGTGCTGGGCGTCAGCAGGGCCCATCTGGCGCTCGCCAGGGGCGAGGTGGCGTCGAAGACGGCGGCGGGGGAGTACGCGAGGACCGCGTTCGGGGCCGCGTGGCACCGGGTCGTCGACGAGTGCCTGCGCAGCCGGCGCGGCGAGGGGCGCGGCGGGCGCTACCCCACGCCGCTCGGGCGCCGAAGGGACGCGCTGGCCTTCGTGGACATGGTGATCGAGGACGCGCTCGCCCGGTTCTGAGCGCCCGGGGTCAGGGCTCCTGGGGTCCGGGCGCCCGGGGCGGGTGCGCCGCCCGGCTCAGACGCTGTCCTTCTCCGGCTTCTGCCGCGCCTCCCGCTCACCCGGCTGCTGCGGCTTCTGCTGCTCCGGCTCGGCGTCCCCGCCGGGCTCGTCCTGCCCGTCCTCTTCGAAGTACGCGTCGAGCACGGCGTCGAGCCGCTCGGCCCACTCCTTGAGCACGCCGCGGGCCGGGGCCTCGGCGTCGGCCTCGTACGACCGGTGGGTGCGGGTGTGGACGACCACGCTCAGCCGCTTGCCGAAGCGGGGGACGGCGACCTCGACCGCCCCGATCTCGTCCCAGCGGAAGTCGGCCTCCTGGTCGTCCAGGGTGAAGCGGACGCCGGCGCGGCCGGCCACGATGGAGGACCGGCGGTCGGCGGCTTCCAGGGACGGGCCGCCGTCCGGCCCGGGGGACGCGTCGGCGCCCGGCCCGTCCCGGTCCTCGGCGGCGGCCGGCTCGCCGTCCGCACCGGCCCCTTCGTCCGCGGCTCCGGCGGCCGCCTCCGGTCCTTGTGCGCGGGACGCGTCGGCGGGCCCCGTGCCGTCACCGGCCGCCGCGGCCCCGGGCGTGCTGCCGGGCTGCCCCGGGCCGGCGGCCTGCGCCTCCTGCCCGCTCTCCTCTGCCTCCGGGGCCGCCTCGGGGGCGCGGAGGTTCACGAGGCCGGGCACCTGGGCCGGGTCCGTGGCGGCCCCGGCCACCACGGGCTGGACGTTCGTATCGCTGCGCTGCTCCACGGCCGGAAGTATGGCGGAACAACCTGTGCGGGGAAAGCCGCGCAGGGCACGCCTCGGCAACGACTCCGGCGCCCGGAACACACCGCTCCGACGGATCCGTCGCGGAACACACCGCTCCGTCCGGATCGGTCCCGCGCCGCCGCGCTGCTACGGTGCGTCACCGAAGCGTCGCTCGATGTGAAACCGGGAGTGCGTGTGAAGGTCGTCTGCGTCGGCGGCGGGCCCGCCGGCCTCTACTTCTCGATCCTGATGAAACTGCGGGACGGTGGCCACGACATCACCGTGTACGAGCGCGACCCGGCGGGCTCCACCTACGGCTGGGGCGTCACCTACTGGGCGGGCCTGCTGGACAAGCTGCGCGCGGGCGACCCCGTCTCCGCGCGCGCCGTCGAGGACGCCTCGGTGCGCTGGAGCGACGGTGTCGCCCACCTCAGGGGGGCGACGACCAGGCACCACGGGGACGAGGGGTTCGGAATCGGCCGCCACCGGCTGCTCGACCTGCTCGCCGGGCGCGCCCGCGACCTGGGGGTCCGTGTCGTGCACGGGCGCGAGGCCGAGCCGGGCGAGATCGCGGACGGCGCGGCGGGCGCCGGCCTCGTCGTCGCGGCCGACGGGGTGCGCAGCGCGCTGCGCACCCGCTGGGCCGGGCATTTCGGCACGGAGGTGGCCATCGGCCGCAACCCCTACATCTGGCTGGGCACCACCCAGGTCTTCGACGCATTCACCTTCTCCTTCGTCGAGACGCCGCATGGCTGGATCTGGTGCTACGCGTACCGCTTCAGCGCGGACGCCAGCACGGTCGTCGTGGAGTGTGCGCCCGAGACCTGGCGCGGCCTCGGCCTCGACCGGCGCACGGAGGCCGAGGGCCTCGCCCTGCTCGGCGACCTCTTCTCCGACGTGCTCGAAGGGCACCCGCTGACCGGCAGGGGAGGCGGCGCGGGCGCCCCCGCGCAGTGGCTGGCCTTCCGCACCCTGACCAACCGCACCTGGCACCGGGGCAACGTCGTGCTGCTCGGCGACGCCGCCCACACGACCCACTACTCGATCGGCGCCGGCACCTCCCTCGCCCTGGAGGACGCCCTCGCGCTGACGGCGTCGCTGCACGCGGGAGGGGCGGCACCGGCCGCGGGCGGCGCCGGGCTCGACGCCGCGCTCACCCGCTACGAGAACGTCCGCAGGGCGGAGCTGCTCTCCGTGCAGAGCGCGGCGCGCTACAGCGCCCGCTGGTACGAGGAGCTGCCGCGCTATCTGCGGCTCCCGCCCGAGCGGATGTTCGCGCTGCTCGGCCAGCGGCACTCGCCGCTGCTGCCGTACGTCCCGCCGCAGCTCTACTACCGGCTGGACAGCGCGGCCGGGCGCATCGAGTCCCTGCGCAGGCTCAAGCGGTGGCTCGGCCCGCGGCTCGCCGGGTCGCTGCACGCCCGCGCGCGGAGCTGACGCGACGTCAAAACATCGTTTTCCGGCCGACTTTCGGGCGTCGGGAAACGGCCGGAGGCGGGAAGCGGCCGCGGGCCGCCCGCGCGCCAACCGACACCTTCGGCACGTACGGGCGCGCCCTGGCAATCGGTCACCGGGGGAGTGCACACTACCGATACGGCTCCGACACGTTTCTGACGCATCGTCGGACAATCGCTGACGGGCCGTCGCCGCACGATCACAGTGTGTTCGGCCGCTGTCGGAACCGTACGGGTCCCGGCCGTCGCGGAGACGCTCCGCCGGGTGCGTGAGAGGATCAACCTCCGTACACTGACGACCGTTTGACGTAGGGCATTCGAGGGTCCCCAGGAGTCCCCGCACTATGCCCGTCCGGGGCACACGACCTCATAGGACGCTCATATTGCGAAGGACACCTTGAGCGCTTGCCATCGAGGGAGCAGTGGCTCCGGACGCCTTGCGCCGTCGCCGACCGCTGCTTGGCCCCTGGTCAGGGACGACCGGAAGCTCAGCCCAACCCTCTAGGACCCTCACTAGTGAGCTCGATATCCGTAGCCGCCGTACTGCTCGGCGTCGCGACCGTCGTCATGGTCGTTGTCGCGCTGAGGCTCGCACGATCGCGCCGTAAGCAGACCCGCAGAGCGCAGGAACTCGCGTCGGCCGCCCAGGCCGCCGACGCCAGGGCCCTGGCCGCAGAAGCGCGGACCCGGGCGGTGGAAGCCCGCGTCCAGTCCGTGGAGACCCGGGGGAGGGGGTTCCACGAGGAACTCGACCACCTGGTCTCCCGCAGGCTCCCCGCCCTCGCGCTGCACCTGATCAGCTCCCACCACCCGGTCCCCGGGCCCCTGCACCCGCCGGCGGCCAAGGAGCAGGCCGGCGCGGGGGACGGCGGAGAAGGGGCAGCGGACCCGTTCGCCCCCGTCCTCGACCTGTTCAGGGAGACGGTGCTCAAGGAGCGCCGCCGCGTCGACGCCGCCGCCCGTGCCGCACTGCGCGGCGCGAGCCAGGACATGCAGGCGCTCTCGTACCGCCTCCAGACCGAGATCGACGCGCTCCAGCACGAGTTCAGCGCACCACGCAGCCTGACCCGCAGGCTGCTCGCCGCCGATCACCTCAACGAGCAGAACCTGCGCCTGATCCAGAAGGCCGCCATCGTCTGCGGCGCCTGGCCGGGGCACGTCCGCAAGGACACCTACGTCGCCGAGATCGTCACCGGCGCCTCCTCCCGCCTGCGCGGCTTCGACCGCGTGAAGATCAGCACGCGGATGCACGCGTCCAACATCGCCATCGTCGGCCGGGCCGCCGAGCCCGTCGCCGTCGCGGTGGCCGAGCTGATGGCCAACGCCCTCGAACACTCGCGCGACGACCTCGTCGTGGACGTCAGCCTGCTCCAGACGGAGAACGGCAGCGTCTGCGTGACCGTCGACGACGCGGGCAAGGGCATGACCGCGGAGGCGGTACGCCACGGCACCCGGATGATCTCGGGCGACGAGCAGCAGAACATCATGCTCACCGAACTCGGCGACCCGCCCTCGCAGGGCTTCGCCGCGATCGGCCGGCTGGTCGCCGACTACGGCTTCCACGTGTCCATCGACAACCCCTCCCCGTACGGCGGTGTCCGGGCCGTGCTCTCGATTCCCCCGAACCTGCTGACGACGATCGACGAGGAGGCGGAACCCCTCTCGGCCATGGCACCCCTGCCCGCAGTACCGCCACAGGTCCCCAAGCGGCCTGAACCCGCGGCGCCCGCCGCTCCCGCAGCCCCCGCCCCGGTGCCGACCGCGGCAGCCGCGGCCCCCGAACTGCCGCAGCGGCGCAGGCGTGAGCCCGCCCGCGCGGTGGAGAGCGAGGCCACAGCGCCCACCGCCCGCGATCTCGACCCCGAGCGCGTCCGCGACACCTGGAGCCAGTTCGAGGAAGGGCTGGCCAGCGGCCGAGCCCACACCGACCCGGAGGAGACTCTGTGAGCACCCCCCACCAGCAGGCCGAGCAATCCGCCTGGTACCTGAACCCGATCGCGGAGATCAAGGGCGTGCGGCACGCCCTGATCATGACCCTCGACGGCATGGTCGTGGCCAGGTCGTCCGAGCTCGCGAGGGACGAGGCCGACGGCATCGCCGCCATGACCTCCGCCCTGCACGCCGCCTCGCGCTCCGCCGCCAACACGGCGCTCGGCGCGCCCGAGCGGACCCCGGTGGAGACCGTCACGGTGCAGAACGCGTACGGCACCTACATGGTGATGCCGGCCGGGACCAGGACGAACACGCTGATCGCGGTCTCCGGTGACGCGGACATGCCGATGGGCGTCGTCGCGCACACCATGGCGCGGCAGGCCAAGAAGCTCGGCGAACAGCTCATGTCCGTGCCCCTGCGTTCCGATGACAGTGCGTCATGAGCCGGGGCCAGGAACAGCGAAGGCTGCTGCCCGCTTATCTGGCGACCGGGACCGGCGGCTCGCCCGTCGGTAGCACCATCGACACCCTGACCGCCCTCCGCGCGACCGGCATCCCCCTCGCCCCCTATCACACGGCGGTGCACCAGCGGGTCGTGGAGCTGCTGGAAGGCGGCTCACTCACCGTCATGGAGATCGCCGGATACCTCGGCCTCCCGGTGAGCGTCGGCATCGTCGTCGCAGAACAGCTCGTCACCGACGGTCAGCTCAAGGGCAGTGTCCCCGTGTCGGACGCCGCCACGGCCGCCGCGAACGCGGACCGCCCGTCCAAGGAAGTCATGGAAGAGGTTTTGAGTGGACTCCGAGCACTCCTGGTCTAGCCCACAGGCGACCGCGCCGGGGCAGACCACAGGGCCGGCGGGGACCGGGCACGGCGCGCACGCCGCCCCCTCGACGCTGCCCGGCGACCCGGGCGGCGCGACGCAGCGGCCCGTCTACCTTCCGGAGGGCGCGCACCGCCGGGTGAAGATCCTGGTGGCGGGGCACCTCGGTGTCGGCAAGACCACCGCCATCAGGACCCTGTCGGAGATCCCGACACTCCACACCGAAGAGGTCATGACGGACGCCGCGGCGGCCACCGACGACCTCAGCCTCGTCGGGCTGCGCAACAAGACCACGACGACCGTCGCCATCGACTTCGGCCGCCTCACCCTGCCGGGCGACAAGATCGTGCTGTACCTGTACGGCACCCCGGGCCAGCGCCGGTTCCTGCCGCTGTGGAAGGGCATAGCCCTCGGCGCGCTCGGCGCGCTTGTCCTCGTGGACACCCGCCGTCTCGACGCCTCCTTCGAAGTGATGGATCTCATCGAGGAGCGCGGTTTGCCGTACGCCGTCGCGGTGAATGTCTTCCCCGACTCACCCGATTACAGTCTGGAGATCCTCAGGGCAAAGCTCGACCTTGCCCCGGACACCCCGCTCGTCATGTGCGATGCCAGGCAGACCAACAGCAGCCTCAACGCCCTCATAGAGCTCACCGCCCATTCCATCGCGCGCGCCGGAGAACAGACCTCGTGACCAGCACAATTGACACAGCCCCCGTGTGCCTGTGGGGGCCCGAGCACGCGGCGGACCCGCAGCGCAGCTACGAACTGCTGCGGGCCCAGGGCCCGGTGGGCCTGGCGGAGGCGGCGCCCGGCTTCGTGGTGTACCTGGTCACCGACTACCGCGCGGCGCTCGACCTCCTGGGCGACACGGAGACCTGGTCCAAGGACACCCGTCCCTGGCAGTCCCGCGTCCCGGAGAACAGCTCGATCAGCCAGCCGGCCCAGTGGCGCCCCAACGTGACGTTCGCGGACGGCGACCACCACGCCTACCTGCGCAAGGTGATCACGGACTGCTTCGCGCTGCTCGACCCGCACGAAGTGCGCACCATGACGTTCCGTCACGCCGACACCCTGCTCAGCGGGTTCGCCGACGCCGGGCACGTCGACCTCGTCGGCCAGTACGCGCGGCAGCTGCCGCTCATGGTCTTCAACAGCCTGTTCGGCATGGACGACGTGTACGGGCCGCAACTGGTCGAGATGCTGGCCGCGATGGTGAGCTCCGACCCCGAGCGGATCGGCCAGGGCGCCCAGGCGTTCGGCATGTACCTCAACACGCTGTACGAGCTGAAGGCCGGCCGGCGCGGCCACGACCTCACGTCGTGGTTCATCGACCACCCCAACGGCCTGAGCAGGGAGGAGGCCACCAACCAGATCCTGCTCACGCTCGGTGCGGGCAACGAGCCCACCGCGAACCTGATCGCGAACACCTGCGTGCGCATGCTCAGCGACGACCGCTACTTCGGCACGCTCACCACCGGCAGCCTGCCGGTGCAGCACGCCATCGACGACGCCCTGTGGAACGACTCCCCCGTCGCCAACTACAGCTTCCACACGGCGCGCAGGGACACCGTCCTGCACGGGGTGCGGATCCCTGCGGGATCGCCCGTGATGGTCTCGTACGCCGCGGCCAACACCTGTCCCCACGCGGGCGTCTCCGCTGACGGCTACCGGTCGGGCAACAAGGCGCACCTGGCCTTCGCCGCGGGGCCGCACGCCTGCCCGGCGCGCGATCTCGCGCTGCTGATCGCCACCGCCGCGATCGAACGGCTCGCCACGTACCTGCCGGACATCTCGCTCGCCGTCCCCGTGGAGGAGCTGACCTACAGCGAGGGAACCATCCACAGGACCCTCACCGCACTGCCCGCACGTTTCACACCGCTGACGCCGGACGCCGACGGGGCAACCCCCTGGAGTCGCAGCGCCCAGGACAGCGGCAACGGGGCCACACCCACGGCGCCCACCCAGCTGTCGACCACTCCCTGAACTGCCCCGCTCGTCACGATGACGCGGTGCCGGCCGGTCCACACACCGGCCGGCACCCGCACGGCCATCTCTGGGAGAACGCATGCCCCGGCCTGTCCTCTGCGCGAGTGGGGAACCGCTACCCACGGTTCTTGACCGAAAGGGGATCGTTCCGTTGACCACCGACACACTGTCCGGTGAGCGAATACCGGAAGTCGCAGCGCTGAGACAACGGGTGGACGCCGTGCTGCGCGGCTTCCTCGACGCCAAGGAGCGTGGTGCTCCCGGTGGCGAACTGCCTTATCTGACCACCACGTTGCGCGATCTGCTCACGGGTGGGAAACGCATCAGATCAATACTCTGCGCCTACGGCTGGTACGCGGCGGGACCTGGGCGCGAAGCCCTCGAAACCGCCATACGCGCAGCCGCGAGCCTCGAACTCTTCCAGGTCTTCGCGCTTGTCCACGACGACGTGATGGACGACAGCGACACGCGTCGTGGCCAACCCTCCGCGCACCGGGCCCTGGCGGCAGCTTACACCGACAGTGGGGGCCCGGGTGCCAGGGCCGAGGCTCACGGCATGGGTGCCGCCGTGCTCCTCGGGGACCTGGCGCTCGTCTGGTCCGACGAACTCTTGCACACCGCGGGCCTCGAACCGGGCCGACTCGCCGAAGTCCTGCCGCTCGTCTCGGAGATGCGCAGCGAGGTGATGTACGGGCAGTTGCTCGACCTGTGCACCACGGGCCGCAGGCCGAGCGGTGACGTGGACGCCGCGCTGCACGTCATCCGCTACAAGACGGCCAAGTACACGATGGAGCGGCCCCTCCAGATCGGGGCGGCCCTGGCCGGCGGCTCGCCCGAAGTCCTCGACGCGTGCAGCGCGTTCGGGATTCCGCTCGGCGAGGCGTTCCAGCTGCGCGACGACCTGCTCGGTGTGTTCGGCGACCCCGGGACCACCGGGAAGCCGGCCCTCGACGACCTGCGCGAGGGCAAGGCGACGGTCCTGATGGCCCAGGCCGTACGGGCCGCGGATCAGGACCAGTTGGAGGTGCTGCACACCCTGGTGGGCGACCCGGGCCTGACGAAGCGCCAGGCCAAGGAGGTCCGGCGCGTCCTCAAGGAGACCGGGGCGCGCGAGGCCGTCGAGGAGATGATCGAGGAGCGCCGCGCGCAGGCGCTCAGGGCACTGGACGACGCCCCCTTCACCCGTCAGGCCATCGCGTGTCTACGCGAGTTGGCGCGGACGGCGACGGTTCGGCAGGTGTGAGCGTGCGGAAGGAGAGACGGATGGAGACGCACGGCGGCACAGCGGTCGCCCGGGGGGTCGACGGGCAGGCGGCCCGGCTGGTTGCCTCGGTCGACCAGGACGCGTGGGGTGCCGTGCGCCCCTCGCTGTACGAGACGGCTCGCGTCGTCTCGTACGCCCCCTGGCTGACGGGGGACGAGCGGCGCATCGCCTATCTGCTGGACGAGCAGGCGGACGACGGCAGTTGGGGCGAGGGCGCGGAGTCCTACCGGCTGGTGCCCACGCTCAGCGCGGTGGAGGCGCTGCTTGCGGTCGCCCGCAGGCAGACCGCTTCCGCCGAGCTGTCCGGTCGGGTGTGCGCGGCCGCCGCCCGCGGCCTCGGCGCCCTGCGGGGGCTGCCCAAGGCCGGGCCCTGGCCCGACACCGCGGCCGCCGAGATCCTGGTGCCCGCGCTGGTGGACCGGATCGGGGAGCACCTCGCGAGCCCCGAGGCCGCAGGTTCCGAGCACCTCGGGCCCTGGCACCGCGGGCCGGGGCTGCCGGTGCCGGGCGGCTACCACGCCCAGGCGCCGCAGTACGTCGCAGCGAAGTACGCGGCGGTGGGCGAGCTGCCGGTCAAGTTCCACCACACCTTCGAGGGCCTCGGCGCCCGGCTCGTGGATGCCCTCGTCCCCGAACCGGGTTCGCTGGACTGTCTGCTGGGCAGCTCGCCCGCGGCCACCGCGGCCTGGGCCGACCGGTCGTCGCCCGCGGTGCAGCGCCCGGGCGACCGGGTGCCGGCGCCCGGGGTGCTCGCCTCTGCCGCGGTGCGCGAACTGCGGGAAGTGGGGCGCAGATACGGCCACCTGTTCCCCGAGGCCGCGCCGATCACCGTCTTCGAGCGGCTCTGGGTGGCCGCCGCGCTCTCCCGCGCGGGGCTGCTGGACGGCGCGGGACGGTGGGCGGCCCGCGGCTGGGTGGAGCGCATCTGGGACGCCGCGGGCGTGCGCGGCGCCCCCGGCCTGATGATCGACGCCGACGACACCGCGATGGCGGTGCTGACGGCGGCCCGCCTCGGTCTCCCGTTCGGTCCCGAGCCGCTCGCACTGTTCCACAACGGGACCCACTACGACTGCTACCTCGGCGAGGACACCGGGTCCGTCACCGCCAACGCCCACGCGCTCCAGGCGCTCACCGCGGCAGCGGAGCGCGACCGGGGCGCGGTGGCCGCGGAACGGGCGGGCCTTGCCGACTGGTTGGTCTCGGTCCAGCAGCCCGACGGGCTCTGGCCCGACAAGTGGCACGCCTCCCCGTACTACGCCACGGAGCGGACCGTGACCGCGCTCGCCGGCCACGGCGGCGCGCACGCGGAAGCGGCGGTGGCACGGGCCGCGGCCCGGGTCGTCGCCGAGCAGCGCGAGGACGGCTCCTGGGGCGTGTGGGGCGGCACGGCGGAGGAGACCGCGTACGCGGTGAAGATCCTGCTGCGGGCCGAAGCACCGGACGGGCCCGCGCTCGCCGCGGCGCGCGCGTACCTGGACGCGGTGTGCGCGCCGGGCGCAGACCACCGCCACCCGCCGCTGTGGCACGACAAGACCCTGTATGCGCCGCTGGCCATGATCGAGGCCGAAGTGCTCTCGGCCCGGCACCTGTTGGGGCAGCGCCATGGCTGAGCTGCGGCGGCAGGGCACGGCGGCACGGCAGGACACGGCGGCAGCGGCACAGGAGAGGGGACACGACATGGGCACGAGGACCGGGGGTAGGACCGACGGCGCGGAGACGGCCGCCGAGGTGGTGCGCAGGGCGCCCGGCGGGCTGCCGCTGCTCGGACACGTGATGCCGCTCCTGCGGGACCGGCTCGCGTTCATCAGGCAGTTGCGGGCCTACGGGCCCGCGGTGCGGGTCACCTTCGGCCCGAAGAAGATGACGGTCATCAACTCGCCCGAGATGATCCACGAGATGCTCACGGTCAAGTCGGGCCAGTTCACCAAGGGTTTGCTGTTCGAGAAGCTCAAGCTGTTCGGGAAGGACGCGCTCCCGGTCGCCGAGGGCAAGCCGCACCTGGTGCGGCGGCGCCTGGTGCAGCCGAAGTTCCACCGGGAGAAGATCGCCGGCTATGTCGACACGATGCGCGAGACCGTCGAGCCTGCCGTCGGCGCCTGGGGCGAGGGCGAGACGCTCGACCTGAAGACCGAGATGCAGCTGATGACGCAGGGCGTCGTCATGGCCGCGCTGTTCTCCTCGCGGCCCGAGCGGCTGCCGGCCCTGAACATCCTGCACAGTGTGGACGCGGTGTTCATGGCGGCGCTGCGCCGCGCGCTGCTCCCCGTACCACTGCTCGAACGGCTGCCCACCCGGCGCAACCGGCAGGTGGAGGAGTCGAGCCGGGTGATGCGGCAGGCCGTCGCCGAGATCATCGAGGAGCACAGGGCCGACCCCGGGGCGTACGACGACGTGGTGTCGCTGCTGCTCGGCGAGCGGGACGAGGACGGCGAGCCGCTGGCCGAGGACGACATACTCTCCGAGGTCACCGGGGTGCTCGCCGCGGGTTCCGAGACCACGGCCGTCGTGATGGCGTGGATGTTCCACGAGCTGGGCCGCAACCCGGCGTTGGAGCGGCGGCTGCACGAGGAGGTCGACTCGGTGCTGGCGGGGGAGCGGATCACCTTCGATCACATCCCGCGCCTGGCCTTCACCAGGATGTGCGTCAACGAGACCCTGCGGATGTACAGCCCCGGCTGGCTCGTGACCCGGCAGGCCACCTCGGACGTGCGGCTCGGCGGGATCGAACTGCCCGCGGGCACGGACGTGATCTGGAGCCCCTACGCCCTCCACCGGGACCCGGCGGTCTACCCGGACCCGGACCGCTTCGACCCGGGCAGGTGGTCGCCCGAGCGCCCGCAGCCGCCGAAGAACGCGTTCATCCCGTTCGGCGCCGGCAAGCGGATGTGCATGGGCGACGCGTTCGCCGTGACGGAGGCGACGGTCATCGCCGCCGTGATCGCGTCGCGGTGGCGGCTGCGGCCCACGGCGGGGGAGGACGTGCGGCCGGTCGGCGAGATCACCGTGCACCCGTCGAGCCTGCACATGGTCGCCGAGGCCCGCGGGCCCGTGGCGGGGCGGCGGGCCGCGTGACGGCGGGGTCCTGGACCCGGCCGATGCCCGACCTCACGGCTTCGTTCCCCGGGCCCTTCCCGGTCAGCCCCCACGCGGCCGACACGGCGGGGCAGTTGGAGCGGTGGCTGGCGACGTACCCACTGGTCGCGTCGGAGCGCGCGCGGGTCGCGCTGTGCGACATCACCGGGCACGGGGTGGCGCGCACCTTCCCCGGCGCCGATCCTGCGGGGCTCGCACTCTGCGCCGACCTGCTGCTGTGGCTGACCGCCTTCGACGACGCGTACGGCGAGCAGACCGGCGCGGCCGACCCGGGGGCGCTCGTCGCACGGGTCGCGGACACGGTCCATGTGCTCAACGGGCGGCAACCGCCGGGCGGGGGCGACGTGTTCTGCGCGGCGCTCGCCGACGTGCTGGCGCGGCTCGGCGAACGGGCGGCGCCCGAGGGGTTCCTGCGCGTCGCCGCCGCCGTGCGGGACAGCCTGTACGGGCTGGTGTGGGAGGCGCACGCGCTGGCCGCCGGCGGGCGCACGGCCGTCCCCGAGTACCGCGCGATGCGCCCGCACACCGTGTTCGTCGCGACGGTCACGGCGCTGGCCGAGCCCGTACTCGGCTACGAACTGCCGTCCGCGGTGAGGGAGTCGGCCCCGGTGCGGGAGCTGGAGTCGGCGGTCGCCGACCTCGCGGGCTGGATCAACGACCTGGCGTCGTACGACCGGGAGAAGGCGCGGGCAGGCGGCGCCGAGCCGTTCGGGCTGCCCGCACTGCTCGCCGCGGCCGAGGGGTACGGGCTCGACGAGGCGTTCGCCGCGGTCTGCGCGCTGTGCGAGGCCCAGGCCGGGAAGGCGAGGGCCGGGATCGCCGGACTCGCCGCGGCGGGCGGGCCGGGGGCCGTGCACGCGCGGGCCGTCGAAGGGATCGCCGCGTCCTATGTGTGGCACATCGGCCACCGCAGATACGGCGGCGGCTGACGGACCGTGCCGTCCCGCCGGGGTCCCCTCACCCGGGACCCGGCGGGGCGCGTCCGCGGTGACGCCTGCTGGTAGGGAGGGTGCCTCCGGGCTAGGGTTTCGGCGTGTACCTGCCACCCCCAGGTCATGGACACGCCCACGCTGGAGGAACCTTCGTGCGCACGAGAGCCATCGCGTCCACCGCACTCACCCTCGGACTCTGCCTCGCCCTGCCCGCCACCGCGGCAGCGGCGGCGGGACCGGCGCCAGGACCGGGAGCGCCCGGCATCGGCGACCCGTACTACCCCACGTACGGCAACGGCGGCTACGACGTCTCGCACTACGACCTCGACCTCGACTACCGGCCCGCGGCCGACCGGCTCTCCGGCACCGCCGTCGTCACCGCGACCGCCACCCAGAGCCTCACCCGCTTCGACCTCGACTTCGCGCTCGACGTCAGCTCCGTGCGCGTCGACGGCCGCCCCGCCCGCTTCACCACGAGCGGCGAGCAGGAACTCGTCATCACCCCCGCGCACACCGTGCCGCGCGGCCACCGCATGACCGTCGCCGTCACCTACACCGGCGTGCCGTCCACCGTGCAGAAGTACGGCTTCACGTCCTGGCAGCGCACCCCGGACGGCGGTGTCGCCGCCAACGAGCCCGAGTCCGCCTGGTGGTGGTTCCCCAGCAACGACCACCCCCTCGACAAGGCGACCTACGACGTCACCGTCCGGGTGCCCAAGGGCGAACAGGCCATCAGCAACGGCCTGTTGCTCTCGACCAGGACCAAGGGCGGCAGCACGTCGTACCACTGGAGGCAGGACCGGCCGCAGGCCACCTACCTGGCCACCCTCGCCGTCGGGCACTTCGACATCACCCGCAGCCGCACCCGCACCGGGGTCCCGGTGCTCAACGCCTACAGCACCGCGCTCGACCCGGCCGTGCGGAAGTCGGCGCAGGCCAGTGTGGAGCGCACCGGCGAGATCATCGACTTCCTGAGCGGCTACTTCGGCCCGTACCCCTTCGACGCGGCGGGCGGCTACGTCCCGGACGTCACCTCGCGCTTCGCGCTGGAGTCGCAGACCCGCGTCTTCTACAGCCCGTCCTTCTTCGCCACCGCCCCCGACACCTCCGTCGTCGCCCACGAACTCGCCCACCAGTGGTGGGGCGACGACGTGTCCCTGGCCCGCTGGTCGGACATCTGGCTCAACGAGGGCTTCGCCGGGTACGCCGAGTACCTCTGGGCCGAGCACGAGGGCAAGGGCACCCCGCAGGAGCTGGCGCAGAAGGTGTACGACAGCCACCCGGCCGACGACCCCTTCTGGACGGTGAAGCCCGGCGACCCGGGCCCCGACAAGCAGTTCGACGACGCCGTCTACGACCGGGGCGCCGTCGCGATCCAGGCGCTGCGCGACACCATCGGCGACCACGCGTTCCGCGCGCTGCTGAAAGCGTGGCCCGCGCTGCACCGCTACGGCAACGGCACCATCGCCGAGTTCAGGCAGCTGGCCGAGCGCCTGTCGGGCCAGGATCTGAAGGGCTTCTTCGACACCTGGCTCTACACCCCGGCCAAGCCCGCGGTCTTCCCCGCGGGGCGCTGAGCGCACGGCCATGGCGGGGTGCGGGGAGCGCGCCCGCCCCCGCCGGTCGGTGCGTGCACGGCGCCGACGCGCAGGAGGGCCGCGGGGCGCGGCGCCGCAAGGGGTCGTTCCGTAAAGGTATTTTGGTCATTCCCTTTGAATGGCGGCCAGGGGTCTGTGGCAGGGATGTCCGCATGGCAACCTCACTCACCCGCCGCATCGCCGGCCTGCTCGCCGCGTTCGCCGCGGCGTTCGCCGCCGCATCGCCCGCCGTCGCCGCCGAGCCCGGCGCCGCATCGCCCCACCCCGGTACGAGCTGCCGCGACGTGTCCTTCCCCGTGACCCTGCCGGACGGCTCGGCGCAGAAGATCGCGGCGCAGTACTGCGCGCCGCGCACCGGCGCCGTCGACACCGTCCAACTCCTCGTGCACGGCGCCACGTACAACCACACGTACTGGGACTTCCCGTACAAGAACGGCACGTACTCGTATGTCGAGCGCGCAGGCCGGCTCGGCTACGCGACCCTCGCCATCGACGAGCTCGGCGACGGCGCGAGCTCGCGGCCCGCCTCGACCGAGCTGACCTTCCCCGCGATATCCGACAGCATCCACCAGGTCATCGGCCAGGTGCGCGCCGGTGCGCTCGGCCGCCACTACGCCTCCGTGATGGCGGTCGGCCACAGCTTCGGCTCCGCCCAGCTCATCGAGGAGACAGCCGAGCACGGCGACGTGGACGCCGTCGTCCTCACCGGCTCTGGCCACGCCACCAGCTCCATCGTCGCGGACGCCCAGCCCACCGTGTTCTACTCCGCGAACCACCTCTCCCGCTTCGCGTCGCTCGACGACGGCTACGTGACCAGCAAGCCGGGGCAGCGCGCCGCCATCCTCTACTACCCGCCGCTCGCCGACCCCCGGGTCGTCGCGGCCGACCAGGCCACCGAAGACGTCGTCAGCCAGACCGAGTTGACCACCCGCCCGGCCGACCTCGGCGCCCTGATGAAGAAGATCACCGTGCCGGTGCTGCTCGTCGACGGCAACAAGGACAACCACTACTGCACGCCCGACGTCGACGGCACCGCGGGCACGGACCTCGGCTGCACCTCGACCACCGAGTTCTACCAGCACGAGGCGGGCAACTTCACGGGCGCCTGCTTCAGCGCGATGCTGGTGCGCTCCGGGCACGACATCACCCTGCACAGGACCGCGCCGCAGTCCTACGCCTCCATCCTGGCCTGGGAGCAGGCCACCCTCCCCGCACGCGGCACCGCTGCCCGCTGCGCCACCCGCGGCCCCCTGCCCACCCCCGGCATCCCGCTGGCCTGACCCCGGCGCCCGCCGCCCGACCGTACGCCGCGCGGCGGCCGCCCGCGCCGCGCGGCCCGCGGTCAGCGGTTGCGCTGCCTGCGCCGGGGCCAGTCGTCGAGGGGGAGCGGGCCCCGGGACAGGACGGTGCGGATGGCGAACGTGCTGCGGGCGTCGACCACATGGGGGACGGCGAGGATCTCGTCGAGCAGCACGCGCTCGTAGGCGGCGAGGTCCGGAAGCACCGCCTCCACCAAGAAGTCGGCCTCGCCGGAGACCACATGGCAGGCCACCACCGCGGGTATGGCCGCCAGCCCCTCCTCCACCGCGCGGGAGGTGGCGCGCGAGTGTCCCGCCACCTTGAGCGCCACGAACGCGGTCAGCCCGAGGCCGAGCCGCTCGTGGTCGAGCTCGGCCCGGTAGCCGGTGATCAGCCCGGCCTCCTCCAGCGCCTTCGTGCGGCGCAGGCAGGCCGAGGGGGACAGCCCGACCGCCTCGGCCAGGTCGATGTTGGGCGTGCGCCCGAAGCGCTGGAGGTGGTCCAGGATCGCCCGGTCCACCCGGTCGTACTGAGGTGACGGCATGCGATGCAGCATACGGCCGCCCACGCCGCACTCCATTGCGTGCGGCCCGGCCCGTGCGGCCGAATCAGGCATCGCATGCCGCGCCTCCCGGTGCATGCTGCCACCATGAACGCAACGCCCGGCCGACCCCCCGCCCCCCGGCCGTACGCCGAGACAGCTCACGCGGCACGGGCCGCGCACCCGGGCGCCGCTTCGGCCGCGCACCCGGGCGCCGCTTCGGACGGGCGCGCCGGGACCGCGCCCGCCGCGCCCGCCGCGCACCCCGGGACCGCCAAGGCCGCGCCCGCCGCCGCCCCCCGGCCCGGCCGGGCGGCAGCGGGCGGGGGCGTGCTCACCGTGCCGCGTGCCACCGCCCTCTACGTCGGCGCGCTCCTCGGGCCGAGCCTGCTGCTCCTGCCGGGGCTCGCCGCGCGGCAGGCGGGCGCCGCGGCCGTCCTCGCCTGGGGCGTGCTGCTCGCCCTGTCCGCGCTGCTTGCCTTCGTCTTCAGCCGGCTCGGCACCGCCTTCGGCTCGCGCGCCGGGGTCGCGGGCTACGCGGCGGCGGGGCTCGGGCCCGCCGCAGGCCGCACCGCAGGCTGGGCGTTCTGCCTCGGTGTGATCACCGGCGCCCCGGTGGTCTGCCTGATCGGCGGCCAGTACCTGGCGGCGGCGGTCGGCCGCCCCGGCCTCGGCACCGCCTTCGCCGGTGCGCTGCTCGCCCTCGTCCTCGTCCTGCGGCTGACCGGCGCCTCCAGCGGGGCCCGTGTCCAACTCCCCCTGGTGGGGCTGCTGCTCGCGCTCCTCGTCGTCGCCGTCGCCGCGAGCGCCCACCGCGCGGACGCGGCCCACTGGCACCCGTTCCTCGCCCACGGCTTGGGCGGTGTGGCGGGCGCGGCGGGCCATCTGATGCTGGCGTTCGTCGGCTGGGAGGCCGCGGCCCCGCTGACCGCGCGGCTGAGGGACGCGCCCCGCAGGCTGCCGCGGGTCATCGCCGCCGCCTTCGTGATCACCTCGGCCGTCTATCTGTCCCTGGCCGTCGCGCTCCAGGCCGTACTGGGTCAGGGCGCCGCCACGGACACACCGCTCGCCGCGCTCCTCGCGGCCGGTGTGGGCCCCGCGGGCCCCTGGCTCACGGCGGGGACGGCGCTGCTGCTGACGCTCGGTGTCACCAACGCCTACCTGGCGGGCGCCGCCGCCACCGCCGAGCACCTGCTGCGCCCGGCCGACGGCGGCCACGCGCGCGGCTCGTCGGGGCCGCTGCTCACGGTCGGCGCCGCCGCCTTCGGCGCCGTCCTGCTCGGCCTCTCCGCGCTGCACCTGATGGACGTGTCGCTGCTCGTCGCCCTGCCGACCGCGTTCTTCCTCCTCGTCTACCTGGTCAGCTGCGCCGCGGCGACGCGCCTCCTGCGCGGCCCGGCCCGCTGGGCGGCCGCCGCGGCGGCCCTCGCCACCCTCGCCCTGCTGGCCGCCGACGGGCCCGTCGCCGCGGCGGCCCTCGCCGCCGCCCTCGCCGCGGGCCTGGCGCGCCGCCCCCGCGCGCCCGGCGCTACACGAACGCGGCGAGCAGGAGGGTCATGCCGAGGCCGAACACACTGACCAGGGTCTGCGTGGTCGTGTGGATCTTCGTGGCCTGGCCCATGTCCATGCCGAAGGACTCCTTGACCAGCCAGAATCCGGCGTGGTTCACGTAGTTGAGGCCGATCGAGCCCGCGCCGATGGCGAGGACGACCAGCGAGGTGTGCCAGCTGTCCGAGGAGGCCACCAGCGGGGCGACGATGCCGGTCGAGGAGACGATGCCCACCGTCGCGGATCCGGTGGACGCGGAGAGGAGCAGCGCGAGCAGCCAGCCGAGCAGCACCACGTTGAGGTGGGCGCCGCCGGCGGCGGTGGCGATGGCGTGGCTGATGCCCGTGTCCTCAAGCACCTGGTTGAAGGCGCCGCCGCCCCCGATGATCAGCAGGATGCCGACCACGGCCTTGAGGCTCTCCGTGAGGGACCGGCGCACGTCGTCCCCCGACCTGCCCCGGGCCAGCGCCAGCGCGAACAGCGCGACGAGGAAGCCGATGAGCATCGCGACGACGGGCTCGCCCACGAGGAGCGTCGCGTTGCGCACGTGGTTGCCCTCGGGCAGCGCCACCTCCGCGACGGTGCGCAGCAGCATCAGCGCCACGGGGACCAGGATGCAGGTGACCGCCCAGGCGACGGGCACGGGCCGCCGCCCTGCCGCGTCGCCGCCTGAGGACGGCGCGGGCCGCGCCGGGGCCGGGCCTTCGTCCTCGGCGCGGTGGCGGACGAACTGGTCGACCAGCGCCTGGTCGGGGTGCACGTCGATCCGCCGGGCCATCCAGGTCGCGAACAGCGGCCCGGCCAGAACGACGGTCGGCACCGCGCAGACGAGCCCGAGCAGGATCGTCTTGCCCAGGTCCGCGTGGAGCCCGGCCACGGCGGTCAGCGGGCCCGGGTGGGGCGGCACCACACCGTGCAGGGTCGCGAGCACGGCGATCGTGGGGATCACCAGCATGGTGTAGGGCGAGTAGCGGGTGTGCCCCTGCCTGCGCATCCGGTCGGCCACGCTGAACACCAGCGGCAGCAGCACGATCAGGCCGACCTCGAAGAACATGGGGATGCCGATGACGAACGCCGCGGCACTCATCAGCCACGGCACCGTGCGCGGTGTGGAGCGGCGCACCACCAGCGCGGCGATCACCTCCGTGGCACTGGAGTCCGCGAGGAGGCGCCCCAGCATGGCGCCGAGCGCCAGCGTGATGCCGACATTGCCGAGGATCCCGCCCGCACCCGACTCGATGGACCCGGCGATCCTGGCGACGGGTTCTCCCGCCGCCAGGCCGACCCCGACCGACACCACCAGCAGGGCGATGAAGGGGTGCAGCTTGAGCCGGGAGTTGATCAGGACTACGAGCAGGGCAACCGAGACGATGAGTACGGCTATGAGCCCCGGCGTCGACGTTGCCACCGCAGGACCTCCTCCAGATGTCCGGAACCGGTTCCGGAACGTTTCGGAAGTGTGTCGGACGCGGCGGCACAGGTCAAGGCCGGGCGGAGACGGATCCACCGGCGGCGGGCTGGGGGCGGTCGTGCGGGGCGCCGGGGACCAGCCGCACCGGCAGCTCGTGCACCTCCGCGGGCTCGGCCGCTCCCTCGATCGCGCGGACGAGCAACTGCACCGCGCGGGCGCCGAGTTCGGCCGCCGGGCGCGGTATCACGGCCAGTGAGGGACCGGCCTGCCCGGCGAGGCTCTCGTCGCCGAAGCAGACAAGGGCCACGTCGCCGGGGACGCGCAGGCCCGCGCGGCCGAGCGAGCCCAGCGCGGCCACGGCGGTCTCGTCGGTGCAGGCGAACACCCCGTCGGGGCGCACCCCCCGGCCGAGCGCCGCGTCGAGGCCCGCCCCCGGGTCCGCGTCCCGGCCGGCCTCGACGACCCGGCCGGAGGGGAGCTCCGCCCCGGCCTCGGCGAAGGCGGCCTGGCAGCCCGCCGCGCGCGCCTGGACGCCGCCCGCGCGGTGGTGCGGCACCAGGACAAGCGCCGACCTGCGCTGCTGCTCGATCAGATGGCGCCCCGCCTGGTAGCCGGCGCTCCAGTTGGCCGTCCGCACCACCGTCGCTCCGGCGTCAAAGAGGTCCTCGTCGACGACGACCACCGGCCGGGACGCGTCCCAGCCCGCAGGCACCCGCGCGGGGCCGACCAGCACGGCGCCGTCGACGGGCAGCCCCGACTGCTCCCGCGGGGCGTCGGCCCCGAGCGGCCGTACCAGCACCTGGTAGCCCCGGCGCTCCGCCTCTGCCATGGCCCCTGCGAGCACCTGCGCCCAGCCGGGCTCGGCCGCGGGGACGAACAGCACGATCAGGCGTACCCGCCCGGTGCTCAGCGCCTGCGCCACCGCGCTCGGCTGGTAGCCGAGCTCCGCGGCGATCTCCCTGATCCGCACCCGGGTGGCGGCGCCGACCTCCGGGTTGTCCGCCGACAGCGCCCGCGAGGCGGTGGCCTTCGCGACCCCCGCGGCACGCGCCACGTCGGCAAGCGTCACCCGTCGCATCGGTACACCCTCCACCCTGAGCCGCCGAAACCGGTTCCGGTACCACGGACACAGCACGCTACCGCACGGGGGGCGCCCGTCCGGTACGGCCAGGCCTCGCGGATGCCGGCCCCGGTGACGGCCGCGTGGGGTGTCAGACCTGGCCGTAACCGCCGTCGACCTGGTAGTCGGCGCCGTTGACGTGGGAGGCCGCGTCCGAGGCGACGAAGGCGATGACGGCGGCGACCTCTTCCGCGGTGCCGGCCCGGGTCATCGGGGTCCCGGTGCCCATCGTGGCGATGAGCGCCTCGCGTTCCTCGGCGGTGGCGGCCAGCTGTGCGACACCGGGCGTGTCCGTCGGGCCCGGGCTCACCACGTTCACCCGGATGCCGCGGGGGGTCAGCTCGAGGGCCCAGGTGCGGGCGAGGGCGCGGACCCCGGCCTTGGAGGCCGCGTAGAGGCTCCGCCCGCCCGACGCCTTGTGCGCGGCCATCGAGCCGGTGAGGACGATGACGCCACCGTCCGCCAGCAGCGGCAGCGCCTTCTGGACGGTCATGATCGTGCCGGTGATGTTGACGTCGAAGACCGTCCTGATGACGTCCTCGGTGATGGTTCCGAGCGGCGCGGTCGCGATCGCCGCCGCGTTGACGACCAGTGCGTCCAGCCGGCCGCTGCGCCGCTCCACCTGCGCGAAGAGCCGGTCGAGGTCGTCGGCCGAGCGCGAGTCGGCCCGCACCCCGACGGCATCACCCGGCAGGTCCGCGGCCGCCGCCGCCACGGCGTCCTGGTCCCGTCCCGTGATGTAGACGGTTCCGCTCCCCTCGGTGATCTTCCGTGCGGTGGCGTGCCCGATACCGGCACTTCCACCCGTCACGACCGCGACCTTGTTGTGGAATGCGTTGCTCATGGAACTCGTCGTCCGTTCGTCCGGGTGGCCGTTCCGCAGGGAACGCCCTGGGGAACCTGGGGAACACAGGCGGTACGAGCCTGCGCCCTGTGCGGACACCGGGGCCAAGAGCCTGCTGATACTGGTACTGACAGCACCGCGCCGGCGCCTTTCGGCTCTGGCACAGTGGACCTGTGCCGAGGACCACGAACCGGACCGAATTGCGGGAGTTCCTGCGCTCACGACGCGCGCGGGTCTCACCCGAGGACGTCGGCATCCTCCCGGGAGCCCGGCGGCGCACCCCCGGACTGCGCCGCGAGGAGGTCGCCCAGCTCGCGGGTGTCGGCATCACCTGGTACACGTGGCTGGAGCAGGGGCGGCCGATCAACGTCAGCTCCCAGGTGCTCGACGCGGTGGCCCGCACGCTGTTCCTGGACGCCGCCGAGCGCGACCACCTCTACCGTCTGGCGGAGGTCCCCCGGCCCCCGGTCACCGGCGCTCCGCCGTCCGAGCTCCCCGGCCACCTCGACACCGTCCTGGAGGCCCTGGACCCGTTGCCCGCCATGGTGGTCGACGCCCGCACCGACGTGCTGCGCTGGAACCGCGCATACGCGGCCCTGCACCCCGCTCTGGTCAGTGCCCCGCCCGGCAGGCGCAACACCCTCTGGCACCTCTTCGCGGCACCGGAGGGGGAGTACCACATCGCCAACCGCGACGAGCGGGCGCCCGAGGCCGTGGCAGGGTTCCGCTACCGCTACAGCCAGAACGCGGGCGACCCGCGATGGCAGGACCTCGTCACCCTTCTGTGCGCCGCCAGCCCGCTGTTCTCCCGGCTCTGGGCCACGCACGACGTCGCTCCACCGCGTCTGTGCGACAAGCGCTACGGCATCACAGGGATCGGCGAGGCGAGCCTGCGCGCCACCGGCATGGAACTGACCGACCACCCCGGCGTCCGCCTCGTCGTCCAGACCCCCACCGACACGCGCAGCCGCGAGAACATCGACCGCCTGCTGGGCCGGGCGACACGCCTGTGACGAAGGGACCGAGGCCCGGGTGCGGGCCGGGCCCCACCGCCTTGTCCCGCCGCGGGGACGGGCGCCGGCCCTCTTCCGGCCGCCTCACGCCGGCCGTCGCGGCCTGAGCCTGACCCGGCCGCCCCGGGCGGGGACGAGGGTGACGGACATCAGCCGCGCCCGCTCCTGGGGGCCCGCAGGTTCCGGCAGCGCCGCGGCGAGCACCTCGCGCACCACCGTCTCGGTTTCCAGCCGGGCGAGCGCCATCCCGATGCAGCGGCGCAGACCGCCGCCGAAGGGCGTCAGCGTGTACGGCGCGGGGTCGGCGCCCAGGTGCCGTTCGGGCCGGAAGGCGTCGGGCTCCGGCCACAGGTCAGGGTCGAGGTGCGTGAGGGGGAACAGCGCGGCGACGAACGCGTGGCGCGGCACCGGGTGCCCGCCGAGCTCCGTGTCGTGCGCGGCGGTGCGCATGGCGTTGTGCACGGCGGGCCGCAGCCGCTCGGACTCCCGGACGACCGCCTTGAGCAGCCGGTCCGAGCCCGCGTCGAGATCGTCGGCCAACGCGTCGCGTACGGCGGGGTGGTGGGCGAGCAGGTGCAGCGTCCAGGCGATGGTGGTCGCGGTGGTCTCGTACCCGGCGAGCACCAGCCCGGTCAGCTCGTCGAGCAGGTGCGCGTCGTCCGGTCCGCCGCCCGGCCCTTCCCCGCGCGCGCCGAGCAGCAGGGACAGCACGTCGTCGCGCTCGTCGCGGTCGGGCGCGGCCCGGCGCGCGGCGATCTCCGCGCCGATCAACTCCCGTACGGACGCGCGCAGCCGGTGGAAGCGGCCGCCGGGCGAGAGCGGCCCGAGGTCGCGCCGCAGCGGCGCGGGCAGGAACAGCACCGCGACGTTGTCCGAGGCGACGAACGCGTCCACCGCGCGCCGGAACGCGGCCGCCCTGACCGGGTCTTCGAGCCCGAACACCACCCGCAGCACCACGTCGAGCGTCAGCCGCTGCGCCCAGGGCCGCACCGGCACACCGCCGCCGGTGAGCAGCGCGGGCAGCCGGGCGTGCACCAGCTCGCGCACCCGCTCGGCCCAGCCCGCGATCCGCGCCCCGTGGAAGGGCGGCAGCAGCAGCCTGCGGTGGCGCAGGTGCGCGGGCGGCGGGGTGCAGATCAGCGAGCCGGCGCCGACCGCGGGCGCCAGCAGGGCCGCGGCGTCCCCGCCGGTGAACCGCTCGTGGTCGGTGAGCACCTCCCGGTTGGCCGCCGCGCCCGCCGCGCACACCAGGCCGCCGCGGTAGGGGTACGTACGCAGGCTGAACACCGGTCCGAACCGCCGGCGCAGCGCCCGCCCGTACCCCTGCGGGTCGAGCAGCAGCCGTACGGTCTGCACGGCGCGCGGCGCCCGTGCCGCGGGCGGGAAACGCCGCGGGTCCCACGGCGGCTCCCGGGTGAACGCGTCGCTCATGGCGCTCCTCGCCTCGGGCGGCCCATCGGTCAGCCGCGCCTGAGCCCCGGCGGGACGCCGTCGTCCGGCAGGGCGATGGGTGCCTGGAGCACGGCGTCGGGCACGGCGAACGCCTCCACCAGGGCGAGCGCGTGCGGGGCGAGTGCGGCGACGGCCCGGTCGGCCTCGGCGGCCAGGCCGTGTACGGCCGCGGCGTCGAGCAGCCCGTCCGCGAGCAGCGGCCCCGTGTGCGGGGCGAGCCGCTCCAGGGCGAACAGCCGGAACAGCAGCAGCAGGGTGTCCCGGGTGGGCTCGTCCGTCACCGCGCAGGCGGCGGCGAGGAACGCCTCTGCGGCCCGCCGGGTCGCGTACGCGTCGACGAGGGCGAGCGCGGGCTCCACCGCGTGGTTCCACCGGTCGAACGCGTCTGCGGCCGGTTCCCCGAGCCGCCTGCGCGCCTCGGCGAAGCACCGCAGCTCGCGGTGGACGAGCAGAGCGAGCAGCCGGTCGGGCCCACCCCACGGCCCGCCGCGCCCCGCCCCCTCTGGGGCGGGGCGCAGCGGCGGCCGGTAGCCGCGGCCCGTCAGCATGTCGGCTCCCGCCTTGGTCCAGACGACCAGGTTGTCGCCCTCGGCGGTGACCGTGCCCTCGATCGGCAGGATCAGGTCGGCGAGCCGGTTGGCGGAGAGCAGGCCCTGCGCGCCGCAGCGCTCCCGGCACTCGATCGCGATGTCCCTCGCCTGCCAGGTGATCCAGCCCTTCGCCGCGGCCACCAGCACCTCGGCCCCCGCCGCCCGTGTGCCGTCGGCGGCGTCGTCCTCCGCGTCCTCCGCCGCGGTGAGGGCGCGGGTCGCCGCGCGCAGCAGGAACGTCGCGGCGTACGCCCGCGCCGTCGCCCCGAGCAGCCTGCTCTGGTGGCAGCGGTGGGCGAACACCGGGACGTCGTACCGCCCGCCCGGCGCGAAGGTGCGCCGCCGGTGGGCGTGGCGCACGGCGATGACGAGACCGGAGCGCGCCCCGCCGAGCGCCGCCGCGCTCAGGCAGAGCTTGCCCGTGGTGACGCGCTGGACGGAGCGCAGGAACCGGCGGCGGCGACTGCCCGTCGGGCTGCGGAAGCCGCCGTCCGCCGCCAGCTCCCCGTGGTCGCCCGCGAGGAGTGCGGCGCGGCCGAGCACCACCCGGTCGAACGAGGTGAGGCAGTGGTCGACCGCCGAGCCCGGGCTCTCGGACAGCGGCCGGATCCGGACGCCGGGCAGCGGCCCCCGCTCGTCGCGCAGGGGCACGAGGAAGAGGAAGACCCCGCGGTCCTGGCCCCCGGCGAGCAGCCGCGCGGCGACCAGGCCGCTCTTGGGGCCGCCCGCGCGACCGGTGTTCGGCATGAACTTCGCCGCTGCTTGCGACGGCGTGTGCAGGACGAACGTGTCGCTCTCGGGGCGGTGGGTCGCCGTCGTCTCCAGGGCCGCCGCGTTGTTTCCGTAGCCGAGCTCGGTGATCAGGACCGTCCCGTACCTGGCCAGCCGGGTGTACGGCGTGCGGTCCACCGAGCCGCCGGGGTCGAGGCGCAGCAGGCTGCCGATGAACAGGTTGTAGTGGATGGTCGCCAGGGTGGCGAGCGTGCCGTCGACCGCGCCCAGCCACTCGTGCAGCGCCGTGAGGCGGTCCGTCGCCGCGACCATTTCCTCGACGGAATCGATTTCCGCATTGACGGCGCGTAAACGCTCGTAGGCGATTTCGGAGCGCTTTTCCGTGGACAGTCCTTCGCGGTAGCGGAATTCGTCGCGCGAGAACACCTTGGCCCAGGGCTCGTGCAGCTCTCCGAAACGCCCTTCGAAAAGGACGTCGATCAGCCGCGGAATGCCAGGGCCCGCGGCGGGCGGCGCGTCGGCGCCGCGCTCCGTGCTCATCGGGCGCCGCCGGACGCCTGGCGCCTCACAGGGCGCCGAAGAGGAGGTGGCCCGCGCCTGCCGAGGGCTCGGCGCCGCGGTAGTACTCGGCCGCGGCGGCCATCAGGGCGGCCCTGCTGAGCCGGCCCTCCGCGTCGGCCAGCGCGTCGAACGCGGTGTACGCGGCGTCCTCGGGGACGCCGACCGCGACCATGAACGTGCCGAAGTCCCGCTTGGCCACGAGGCCGTCGCCGTCCCGGTCGGCCAGCCGGAAGCCCGCCTCGTAGAGCGGCGCGACCAGGGTGTCGAAGTCGTCGCTGACCCGGCGCAGGGCCCGCCCGAACTCGCCCTCGTCGACCTGTCCTTCGCCGTCGGTGTCGGCGGCGGCGCGCAGGGCGCGCCAGTAGTGCGCCATCCGCTCCGCGTACTCCTCGCCCCTCACCGTGTCCTGCTCGCCGAAGGCGATGACGACGCGCTCGGCCATCAGCTCGAAATCGTCCTCGGCGATCACGCCGTCGCCGTCCGAGTCCAGCAGGAAGAAGAGTTTCGCGTATTTCTGGTCCAGCAGTGCGCTCATGGAGTCCTCCAGCTGAACAATGCCGACGGCCCGGTGGCTTCCGATATTCACCGAGGAGGCTGCAAGAATATCGAGGGGTGTCCCGGCGGATCCATGCGTTCCGGCATTCTCTTTCGGGTGAACGGCGCGCCACCCGTCCGGAGTCCCGGCCCCTTGACCCCGCGCGTCCCGCCTCCCCGCCCATGGTTCCGCCCCCGGTGATCACCAGGGGGTGCCGTAGCATCGGCCGACGATACGAGGAGCGTGGACGTGACCCCCGACGGTGAAGCACAACGGCTGGTGGACCTCCTGGGCGCGCAGGGCGACGCGTTCACCGCCCAATGGGTACGGACGGTGGGTGCGACGCTGGAGGGCCGCGTCAGCACGACCGAGCTCGAACAGGAGCTGACCGAGCTCTACGCGGCCGTGGTCGAGGGCATCAGGGCGGGCGGCCTGGCCTCACGCGGTGAGGCCTTCGCCGAGGTGCGCAGCCTCCTGGCGGAGCTGTCCCGCAACCGGGCGAGGGAGGGCTTCAGCCCGACCGAGACGGCCTTCAGCGTCTTCGCCCTGAAGGAGGTGCTCGAAGGGGCGCTGGCCGCGGGCACGGACGCCGGCCCCGACGACGTGCGGGCCTACCTCCAGTTCTCCCGGCTCCTCGACGACCTGGGCCTCTTCACCGTCGAGGCGCACGCGAGGACGCGCGAGGAGATCATCTCCTCGCAGGCCGACCAGCTGCTCGAACTGTCGACCCCGGTCGTCAAGCTGTGGGACGGCGTGGTCGCGGTGCCGCTCGTGGGCACCCTCGACTCGGCCCGTACGCAGGTGGTGATGGAGCGGCTGCTCCAGGCCCTGCTCGACTACGACTCGGCCCACGCGATCATCGACATCACCGGTGTGCCCGCCGTGGACACGCAGGTGGCGCAGCACCTGCTGAAGACGGTGGTGGCCGCCAGGATGATGGGCGCGGACTGCGTCATCTCCGGCATCAGGCCGCAGATCGCGCAGACCATTGTCGCGCTCGGCATCGAGTTCGGCGACATCCCGACCAAGGCGACCCTCGCGGACGCCCTGCGCCACGCGCTCTCCGCCATCGAGCGGGACAGGAAGCTCACCGAGAGGCACGGAGGTCTGCTGTGAGCGAGCGGGTGCCGATCCTGCGGATCGGGGACGTCCTCCTGGTCTCCATCCAGGTCGACCTGGAGGACACCGTCGTGCTCGACCTCCAGGAGGACCTGTCGACGCGGATCGTGGACACGGGTGCGCGCGGTGTGGTGATCGACATCTCGGGCCTGGAGATCGTCGACTCCTTCGTCGGCCGCATGCTGGCGACCGTCGCGGCGATGTCGAAGATCCTCGGCGCGCAGACCGTCGTCGTGGGCATGCGGCCCGCCGTGGCCATCACCCTCGTGGAGCTGGGGCTCTCCCTCGGCGGCGTGCGCACGGCGCTCAACCTGGAGGCGGGGCTCGCCGTCCTGCGCAGGGACGCGAACGCGGCACAGGACCCCGCGTGAGCGGCGGTGCCCCAGCAGGCACCCCCGAGCAGGGGGAGCGCGTCCCCCTCGACAGCAGCGCGGGGGTCGTCAGGGCGCGCCAGCTGGTCCGTGCCCTCGCGCAGCAGGCCGGGCTCTCCCTCGTCGATCAGACCAAGCTGGTGACGGCGACGAGCGAACTCGCGCGCAACACCCTGGTGCACGGCGGCGGCGGGCACATGGTCGCGGGGACCCTGGAGGCGCAGGGCCGCACCGGCATCAGGCTGCGCTTCAGCGACGAGGGCCCCGGCATCGCCGACGTGGACCTGGCGCTGACCGACGGCTGGAGCTCGGGCGACGGCATGGGCCTCGGGCTGAGCGGCGCCAAGCGGCTCGCCGACGAGTTCGAGCTCGACACCGCGGTCGGCGGCGGCACCCGCATCACGATCGTGAAGTGGGCCAGGTGACGGGCCGGATCCTGGCACAGGCCGAGGACATCACCTGGCTGCGGGTGGACGTCGGCCTGCCCATGGCCGCGCGGCGCGAGGCCGCGCGGCTCGCCCACCGGGTCGGCCTCGACGGGTCCAGGGGCTCCGCGGTGGAGCTTGCCGTGACCGAGGCGGCGACCAATCTGCAGAAGCACGCCACGGACGGCTCCGTCGCGCTGCGGGTGGTGCGCGCCGGGCCCCTGGCGGCCGTGGAGTTCGTGGCCACCGACACCGGTCCCGGTATCGCCGACGTGGCCCGTGTCATGGTGGACGGCACCTCGTCGACGGGCTCGCTCGGGCTCGGCCTCGGGTCGATCGTGCGGCTCGCCGACGTCTTCGACATCCACACCGTGCGGGGCCGGGGGACGACCGTACTCGCCCAGTTCTGGGCGGAAGGACGGGTGCCGTCGCCGCCGCCCGCCGGGATCGACACGGGCGGTCTCACCCGGCCCATCGGCGGCGAGGAGGTCTGCGGGGACACCTGGGCGATCCGCACGGCGGGGACGCGGCCCCCGGCCGAGGAGGCCGAGGAAGGGGCAGAGAAAGAGGCGGAGGCAGCGGACGCCCCAGAGCCCGTGGTCGCGATGATGTGCGACGGCCTCGGGCACGGACCCCAGGCGGCGCGCGCGGCGAACGCCGCGCGCGAGGCGTTCCGCGACAGCCCGCACACCCAGCCGGCGCGGATACTCGACGACCTGCACCGCGCGCTGCGGGGCACCAGGGGCGCCGCGGTCGCGGTGGCCGCTGTCGACCTCGCCGCGGGGCGTGTCGACTTCTGCGGCGTCGGCAACGTCAGCACCGTGCTGGTCCGCGACGACCGGCGTACCTCCCTGCTCTCCGCGCCGGGCATCGTCGGTCACCATCTGCCCCGGATGCGCCCGTTCACCGCCCCCTTCCCCGCGGGCAGTGTCCTCGTCCTGCACACGGACGGGCTGAGCGACCGCTGGGAGCCGCGCGCCTTCCCCGGCCTCTTCGCCCGCCGCGCGACCGTCGTCAGTGCCCAGATCCTGCGGGAGGCAGGGGGCCGCAGGGACGACGTCGGCGTGCTGGCCCTGAAAGCGGCCCGCAGGTGAGCAGCCCCGTGCGGGAGCGGAGCCTCGGCACGCTCGCGCTCGTCGCGCACGGCGACCTGTTTCGGCTGCGGCGGTACGGGCAGACGGTTTGCCGCGTCCTGGGAGTGGGGGAGGCGGAACGGGTCCGCCTCGTCACCCTCATGAGTGAGGCGGGCGCCGAGCTCCTCGCAGCCACCGGGCTGACCGCGGAGTTCGTCCACAGAAGCGGAGACCCGGGCGTCATCGGCGTCCGCCTCCGCTGGGAGGAGGATCGCGCGCCGAGCGCACACGTTCTGGCCGCCGCAGGCCGCCTCCTCGACGTGTGCGTACCGGAGCCGCGGCATCTGCTGCTCGGGCAGCACGCGCCGGCAGCCGCCGACCCCGTACGGGCGGCGGCCCGTGCGCGGGAGGAGTGTGCCGGGGTGCGCGACACCGATATGAGTGAAGAACTGAACGAACAGAACCGGGCACTGCTCGCGGCTCTCCAGGAGGTCCGCGCGCAGCGCGACCAGCTCCGGCGCCTCAACGAGGAGCTGGAGGAGACCAACAAGGGCGTGCTCGCGCTGTACTCCGAGCTCTCCACCGAGCTGGAGGAGACCAACCGCGGCGTCGTCGCGCTCTACGCGGACCTGGAGGACAGGAGCCGCAGGCTGCGCCTTGCGAGCGCGGCGAAGGGCCGCTTCTGGGCCAATGTCAGCCACGAGCTGCGCACCCCGGTCAACGCGGTGATCGCGCTCGCGCAGGTGCTGCTCGCCGCGGACGCCGAGCCGCTCTCCGAGGAGCAGAGCAAGCAGGTCTCCCTGATCGCGGGCTCGGGGAGCACCCTGCTCGCGCTCGTGGAGGAGCTGCTCGACACCGCGAAGGCCGAGTCGGGCCGGCTCGAACCGCAGCGCACCGAGGTGGACCTGCGCACCGTGCTGCACCAGCTGCGCGGGACGCTCGCGCCCGCCGCGACCGAGGGCGTGGCCCTCGACATCGAGGACGCCGCGTTCCCCGGGCGCCTCGTCACCGACGAGGTGATGCTGCTGCGGATCCTGCGGAACATACTGTCCAACGGCCTGAAGTTCACCGCGGAGGGCACCGTGCGGCTCTCCGTCGAGGCCCGCACCAGGGACGGCGCGCCCTGGGCCGTCTTCACCGTCACCGACACCGGTGTCGGCATCCCCGAGGACCAGCTCGACCAGGTCTTCGAGGAGTTCTACCAGGTGCGAGGGCCCCATCAGCGCGGCCGCTCCGGCACCGGGCTCGGCCTGCCCTACGCGCGTAGGCTGACGGAACTGCTCGGCGGGAGCCTCACGCTCGACAGCGAGGTCGGCCGCGGCACCCGGGTCACCGTCGCGCTCCCCGCCGACCTGCCGGCGCACGGCCTGCCCGCGGCCCTGCCCGAGGGGCCGCTGCTGCGCAGCGTCGTCCTCATCGACGACGACGCCGACTTCCTCCGGGTCCTCGTGTCCACCCTCGACCCGCTGGCCGAGCACACGACGACGGTGACCGACAGCAGGACGGCGCTGCGCACGATCCGCACCACCATGCCGGACGCCGTCCTCGTCGACCTCGCCATGCCCGCACCCGACGGCTACCAGCTGCTCGAACAGATCGCCGCGGTGCCCGCCCTCCACCAGGTCCCCGTCGTCGTGCTCACCTCGGCCAACCAGGAGGCCCTCGACCGCTCACGCCTGACCCGGGCCCGCGCCGTCCTGAGCAAGACCCATCTGACCGCCGTGCGGATCGCCGAGGCGCTCGGCCTCGCGCCGACAGCGGGCGGGGACGGAGCAGGCCGCGCGGCGGCGCCCGACGGCATCCCTGATGCCACGGCCGGAGACCGGGGGGAGCGATGACCATGCAGAGGATCCAGGACGAGCGCCCCGCGCTCGTACTCGTCGTCGACGACAACCCGACCAACCGCTACGTCCTCGGCACGACGCTGCGCAGGGCGGGGCACCGCGTCGTGGAGGCGGCGGACGGCGCCGAGGGGCTCGCCGTGCTCGCCGCCTGCGACCCGCGGCCCGAGGCCGCGCTCGTCGACGTGCGGCTGCCCGACATGACCGGCTACGAGGTCTGCGAGCGCATCAAGGCCGACCCGGGCACCGCCTACCTGCCGGTGATCCACATATCGGCCTCCGCGATCAGCGCGTCCGACCGCACCCAGGGCCTCAACCGGGGCGCCGACGCGTACCTCACCGAGCCGATCGCCCCCGACGAGCTCCTCGCCACCCTCACGGCCGCCCTGCGCTACACCCGCGCGCGGCACCGCGCCGAGGCGCTCGCGGCCAGGCTGGCCCGGCTCAACGAGACCACGCTCAGCCTGTACGGGGCGACCACCGCGGTCGGCCTCGCGCAGGCCGCGGCCGAGGGCGCCTCGCGCCTCCTCGACACCGCGGCCGACGCCTTCCTCACCGCGTCGGACGGCTCGGTGACCCACCTCGCCACGACCGCGTCGGGCGCCCCCGCGCGGGAGCTGCCGACCGTCCCCGAGGCGCCGGGTACCTGGCGGCACAGCCTCGCCGACCGGGTGGGCGCCGCCGTCGACACCGTCCCGCGCGCCGGATGGCCGCTGCCCGCGGCCGTACGGGAGGACGGCGGCGACCTCGCCGTCGCGTTCGCGCGCACCAAGCCGGGCCGGCCCCCGGCCGCCGTGGTGGTGCCCGCCGCGGCGGTCAGCACGCCGCACGACCGCGACCTGCTGACCCAGCTCACCCACACCACCGCGCTCGCGCTCGAAGCGCTGCGCGCCTACGACGAGGAGCGCACGCTCGCCCTGACGCTCCAGCGCAGCTTCCTGCCGGAGGCGCTGCCGCCCACGAGCCGCGCGCGGCTCGCCGTGCGGTACGCGCCGGCCAGCCGGCACGCCGAGATCGGCGGTGACTTCTACGAGGCGGTGCGGACGCCCACGGGCCTGGTGCTCGCGGTCGGCGACGTGGCGGGCCACTCTCTGGAGGCGGCCATGGTGATGGGCCAGGTGCGCCACGCCCTGCGGGCCTACGCGCTCGACGGGCACGCGCCCCACGAGATCCACCGGCGGCTGGAGCGCATCCTCGCCACCCACGACCCGCTGACCTCGGTGACGCTGTGCACGGTCCAGGTCCCCGACGGCTCCGACGTGCTGCGGATCGCCAACGCGGGCCACATCCCGCCGCTGCTGCGCGACCCGGACGGCACGGTGCGCGAGATCACCGACCACGGCCCGCTCCTCGGCCTCGCGCTGCCCAACCCGGAGCCCGTCGAGGTCGTCGCCGCACCCGGCACGGACCTCGTCCTGGTGACGGACGGCCTGATCGAGCGCAGGGACCAGAGCCTCGACGAGGGTCTCACCCGGCTCTCCGACGCGGTCGCCACGGCCCCGAAGGATCCCGAAGGCCTCTGCGACCACCTCCTGACAACGTTCCCCCCCGACGGCCGCGACGACGTCGCCATCCTGGCCGCGAACCTGCGGGGGCGGTGACCGCGCGCGTGCGGTGACGCGCCCGCGCGGTGGCCCCGCGCGTCACCGCACGCGGGTCACCGCGCGGGCGCGAGGTAGCGCGTCAGCATGGTGACGAGTTCGTCCTCGAAGACGCGCAGGTCCACGGCCTCGCCCAAGGCGATGACCTTGTGCACGACGAGTTCGACCGTGCTCACGGCGATGCGTGCGGCCATCTCCGGGTCGGCGACGCGCACTTCGGGGTAGCCGGTGAGCAGGTCGCGGGTGTAGGCGACCCTGGCCTCCTCGTACTCCCTTACCTTGCGCAAAAGTTCGGGGGCGCGAGGAGCCTCCTCGGCCATCACGCGCAGGAGTTGGGGGTCGTCGAGGTGGTTGTCCACGGCGATCCGTACGAAGAGGCGCATCGCGCCCTCCAGGGTGTCGGGCAGCGTCTGCTCCTGGCCGCGGCGCAGGGCGTCCTCCCCGGCGTCGAGGTGCCGTACGACGAGCTCGACCAGGATGGCGTCCTTGTTCGGGTAGTACTGGTACAGCGACCCGATCGAGACGCACGCCCGTTCGGCGATGCGGTTGGTGGTCCCCGCGGCGAAGCCGTACTCGGCGAAAACCTGAGCAGCCGCGGTGAGGATGCGCTGCCGGGTGAGTTCCCCGCGCGCCTGCTTCGGCTGTTTGCGCGGGTGCAGCGGCTGTCGTGCCGGCATGGCGCCTGTCCCTTCCCGGTCCGCGCAAAGCGAGTACCGAATCTGCGAGCTATTGCTCACAATAGCTGTCTGAGCAGGGAAGAACCTCCTGTGCGTTGCCGGAGGTCTGCCCTGGGAGCCCGAGGGAAAGGAGAACGCGATGTCCCGTACCGCGCTGAGGCCGCGCCGGCTGCCGCCGGACGAGGTACGCGCCAGGCTCGGCGAGCCCGACCCGATGGTGGCGAACAAGATCATCGACCATGTGGACGACCAGATCCGCATGTTCATCGCGCACTCGCCGTTCGCCGCGCTCGCCACGTCCGACGCCTCGGGGCGCGCGGACTGCTCGCCCCGCGGCGACTACCCGGGGTTCGTGAAGGTGCTCGACGAGCACACGCTCGCCCTCCCCGACCGGCCGGGCAACAAGATCGCCGACTCGTTCCGCAACCTCGCGGAGAACGACGGCGTCGGCCTCCTCTTCCTCGTCCCGGGCGTGCGCGAGACGCTCCGCGTCAACGGCAGGGCGTACCCCACCGACGAGCCCGAGGTGCTCGCGCGGATGCAGACCGAGGCGAGCGAGCCGCTGCTGGCGATCGTGGTCGAGGTCGAGGAGGCGTACTTCCACTGCGGGCGCGCGCTGGTGCGCTCCCGGCTGTGGGACCCGGCGAGCCAGGCGCTCGCCGCCGAACTGCCCTCCGCGGGGGAGATGGCGGCGGCCCAGCTGAAGGTCGACGTCCCGCCCGAGGTGCTCGGAGAGGCACTCGAAGCCTCCTACCGCACGCTGTACTGAACGGATCGCCATGCCCACCACCCAGCAGGCCGTCCTCGACCGCGTCGAGCCCGTCGCGGACGGCGTGGTCGCCCTCACTCTCAGCGGCGCGCTCGCGCCCTGGGAGCCCGGGGCCCACATCGACCTGCCGCTGCCCAACTGGCTCACCCGGCAGTACTCCCTGTGCGGCGACCCCGCGGACCGCGGCCGCTACCGCCTCGCCGTGCGGCACGAGCGCCTGAGCCGCGGCGGCTCCGACTACATCCACCGATACCTGCGGCCCGGCCGCACGCTCGACATCTCCCTGCCGCGCAACAACTTCCCGCTCCTGCCCGCCCGGGAGTACGTCTTCCTCGCGGGCGGCATCGGCATCACCGCCGTCCTGCCGATGCTCCGCGCGGCCGTCGCGGCCGGCGTCCCCGCGCGCCTCGTGTACACGGGACGCTCCCGCGCGGCGATGCCGTTCCTCGACGAGGTGCGCGCCGTGGGCGGGGACGCGGCCACCGTGGTCGAGACCCGGCGGGAGCCGCGCCCCGACCTGGCCGCGCTCGCCGCCGCGCTGGGCCCGGGCGGTGCCGTCTACTGCTGCGGCCCCGCCGCCATGCTGGCCGCGGCCGAGGCGGTCTTCGACCCGGTGGCGCTGCACACCGAGCGCTTCCGGCCCGCGCGCCGGGAGTTCGCCCCCGATGCGCCGTTCACCGCGGTGTGCGCGAGGTCGGGGCAGTCCTTCGAGGTGCCGGCGGGCGAGTCCCTGCTGGACGCGCTCACCCGCACCGGCCATCCGGTGCCGTCCGGCTGCCGTGAGGGCGTCTGCGGCAGCTGCGAGGTCAGGGTCCTGGAGGGGGAGCCCGAGCACCGCGACGACGTCGGCGCCGGGCCCGGCGTGCTCTACCCCTGTGTCTCGCGCGCCCGGTCGCCGCGCCTGGTCCTCGACGTCTGAGGCCGCGCCTTTCGGGACGGGGGCTGCGTTTCCGCGCGGGGCCGGGGCGGGGGCCGGCATGTCCCTGCGCGGCGTCGGGCCGGGACGTCCCCGCGCGGTGCCGGGGCGCCGGGCCGGTACGCGGCTGTGTTCGTCCTATTGACTGACCATAAGGCCAATAGGAGACTCGATCCGCCCGCCGCACGACCCCTTCGACCGCGGCAGCCCACCGCGCCACCGGGAGCCGCACACGCCACGGAGGTGCACCCCATGACCGCCCATGACGCCCGCCACGTCAGGCGCAGAGCGCGCAGGTTCGTCCTCGCGGCCGTCGCCGCCTGTGCCCTGCTCGTCGCGCCGCTGCTCGTCTCGTCCGCGCAGGCCGTGCCGAGTGCCCCGGCCGCCGCAAGGACCGTCCCGTACACCACCTCGACCGTACTGCTCGGCAAGGAGCAGGTGATCGGCGCGCTGTACCGGCCCACCTCGCCCGACCCGCACGAGTCCACCGCGCTCTTCCTCACCCACGAGAACGACGACTTCATCGGCAGCGTCCCCTGCGTGCAGCTCGCCCGGCGCGGCTTCACCGTCCTGTGCGTCAAGTCGCAGTACGCGGACCAGGCGGCTGCCGACTGGGACGGGCTCGCCCTCGACACCTCGGCGAGCGTCAGCTACCTGCGCGGCCTGCCCGGCGTGCACAAGGTCGTGCTCGTCGGCTGGAGCGGCGGCGGCGCGATCATGTCGTACTACCAGAACGTGGCGCAGAACGGGCTCGCCGCGTGCCAGGCGGCCGCCAGGCTCGACCCCTGCGGCGACGACCTGGCGCATCTGCCGCCCGCTGACGGCGTGGTGCTGCTCGACGCCATCCCCGGCATCGCCTTCTCCGACCTCACCGCCCTCGACGCGTCCGTGGTCAGCGAGCGCGACCTGCGCGTGCGTGACGCGTCCCGCGACATGTTCGACCCGCGCAACGGCTACGCGGCCACCGGCTCTTCGCACTACGGTGCCGCCTTCACCGGCCGCTACCTGACGGGCCAGGCCCGGCGCGAGGCGGGCCTCGTCGCGCAGGCCGAGAAGCTGCGGGCGCGGGTCGCCGCGGGCACGGGCCAGTACAGCGACGACACGCCGATGCCGGTCGGCAGGGACGGCGCGCGCCTGTGGGAGGCCGACACCTCCCTGCTCGCGCACACCAGGGGCAGGTACCCGGTGATCTCGCCGCAGCACCCGGACGGCGGCGCCCCCCAGGTCGTGCGCTCGCTGCGGGTCCCCACCGCGGACCCCGCGGGCAACGAGGCCTGGGACGCGAGCAAGGGCGGCTTCACCGCCGACTCGTTCCTCTCCGTCGCGGCGATCCGCGCCCCGGCGCCGAAGCTGACGGCCGACTCCATCAGCGGCATCGACTGGTCTTCCACCAACACCGCGACCGTCTCCAACGTCAGGGGCATCGCGAGCCCCCTGCTGATCATGTCGATGACCGGCCACTACTGGCTCGTGCCGTCCGAGATGTACTACGACAACGCCACGCACGCGAAGGACAGGACCCTGGTCTTCGTCAAGGGCGCCTCCCACGGCTTCACCCCGTGCACGGCCTGCGCGAGCACCCCGGGCGAGTTCGGGGACACCGTCTCCGAGACCTTCACCTATGTCGCCCACTGGCTCACCGACCGCTTCGGTGGCTGAGGAGCCGCCGTGACCAGGGGAGTTCCCCGGTCACCCCGGGCGGGGCGTCCGGCCCCGTCAGGCGCCGTCCTCGATGTACTCGAAGACGGCGCCGTCGGCGTGCCGGGCGATGAGCCGCCGCCCGTTCGGGGCGGGTGAGGGGCCTTCGACGATCTCGCCCCCGGTCCTCAGGACCTCCCGCACGACCGGTTCGAGCTCTCGCACCAGCAGAGTCGCCACCCGGTCGCCGTAGGCCGCCGTGTCGCCGCTGAGCAGCAGGAACGGCCCTACGCGCGCCAGTTCGACCGTCCGGAAGCGAAAGCGCACCGGCTCCTCGCCGCCCGCCAGGGCGCGGTAGAGCACGAGCGCGGAGTCGAGGTCGTCCACGACGACCCGGGCGAGCACACCGGTGATGTTGGGCATGCAGGTGCAACCGCCGGGACGCCGCGCGTATGCCGGGGCGCGGCATCCCGGCGTGCCGGGGGGCCCGCAGGGGCCGGGCCCTCGCCGCCCCGGACGGTGTGCCCGGGGCCGCCTCGTCCTGCGGGCGGAGGCCGCGCCGGCCGAAAGGCCAGTGTGGTCCACGGGTGGCACACCTCAGGATGAGATCCGCCGGGCGAGGGAACCCGCGCCCCAAGTCACCGTTTGCACACGGGGCTTGGGGGCACCGGCCTCATCGTCCAGCCGCCGGTGGGCGGCCAGAACACAGCACGCGCGGTCCGCGAGAGCCGTGCGGCGACATGACGGAGGTCGTCCGATGCACTGGTATGTCGAGGTCCTCGGGAAGTACGCGGTCTTCAGCGGCCGGGCGAGCCGCGCGGAGTACTGGATGTTCGTCCTGTTCAACGTGCTCGCGGGGATCGTGCTCGGCCTGATCGACCTGGCGATCCACCACCAGTACCTCACCATGCTGTACGGCCTCGCCACCCTCGTCCCCAGCCTGGCGGTGTGTGCCCGCAGGCTGCACGACACCGACCGCAGCGGATGGTGGCAGCTGCTGCTGCTCATCCCGTTCATCGGCGCCGTCGTGCTGATCGTGATGTGCGCCCTCGACGGCACACACGGCGACAACCGCTTCGGCCCCCGCCCCGTCCCCGTGCCCGCCCGCGCCGTACCGTCCGGGGCCTGAACCACTCGGGGCGCGGGACGGCCTCGCGGTCGCCCCCGGGCCCCGGCCGCGAGACAGCAGGCAGGGAAGGGGACGCATGGACACGTCGAGAGGTCTCGCACGCCAGGGCCCGCTGGCCGCCGAGATCGGCGCCCTCGTGCTGGCTGCCGTGGCCGACGCCCTGCTGACGACGCGGCTCACGGCGCCACCGACCGGCGGGTGGCGGCAGCCGCTGGTCGCGCTGCTGCCCTCGGTCGGCCCCGCGATCGGCCTGCTCGCGCTGGTGCGCAGGCGCTTCCCCGAGCGGCTCGCGCGCCTCGCGGCCTGGGCCGCGGGCGCCTCCCTCGCGAGCACCGCCCTCCTGGCAGCCGCCGACCGGTCCTTCGCCTCGGGCCACCGGTCGTGCGCGTGCGAGGTCGTCGCGCTCGCGCTGTTCGCGGGCGCCGCCGCCCGCAGGCTCCCGGCCGGGCCGTGCGCGGCCCTGGTCACCGCGTGCGGCACGGCCGCAGGACTCGCCGCGTTCGCCGATCCCGGCGGGGACGCGGGGCGGCCGGCGGCAGCGGGCGCCGCGGTGCTCTGGGCGGCCGCCGCGGGGATCGGGCTGCTCCTGCGCGACGCGGACCGGCGCAGGGACACGGACCTGGCCGGGGCCGTGGCGGCGCAGCGCGCAGCGCTCGCCCGCGACCTGCACGACGTCGTCGCCCACCATGTGACGGGCATCGTCGTGCTCGCCAAGGCCGCCCGGCTCTCCGCGCGGGACGCGGGGGCCGACGAGGGGCAGTCGAAGCCCGACGTCTCCGGGTACGCGCAGATCGAGGGGGCGGGCGCCGAGGCCCTGCGCGCCATGCGGCAGTTGGTGGGCCTGCTCAAGACGGAGCCCGCGCCCGGCACCCTGCGCGACGCCGTGGCGGCGCCCGCGCGCACCGAGCCGCGCGCCCGCCTCCTGCTCGACCAGGACCTGGACGCGGGGCCCGAGGAGACCAGGCCCGTCGCCGCCGTGGTCCGGCGCGTCACCGTGGAGGCGCTCACCAACGTGCGGCGGCACGCACCCGGCGCCACGGAGGTGACCCTCACCGCCCGCGTGGTCCGCTCCCGCGGCCGCGCGGTCCTGCGGCTCGACATCGCCAACGACGGTGTGGCCGACGAGGCTGTGGCCGACGGCGCTGTGGCCGACGACGGTGCGCGGGGGCCGGGTCGCGGCGGGGATTTCGGGCACACGGGACACGGGCTCTCCGGCATGGCGGAGCGGGTGGCGGCATTCGGCGGGAGCTGCACGGCAGGGCCGCGCGACGGCGGCCGATGGCGGGTGGAGGTCCGCATCCCGCTGGCACCGCCCCGCGAGGGGCCGCTGTTCCCGACCGGACCGAGAGGCCGACCATGACACTGAGGATCATCATCGCCGACGACCAGGCGATGGTGTGCGCAGGCTTCCGCATGATCCTCTCCCGGGAGAGCGACATCGACGTCGTGGGCGAGGCGGCCAACGGCGAGGAGGCCGTGCGGCTCGCCAGGGAACTCCGTCCCGACGTGGCGCTCGTGGACATCAGGATGCCCGTGATGGACGGCCTGCGCGTGACGGAGCTGCTCGCGCAGGACGAGCCGCCGACGCGGGTCGTCATCGTCACCACGTTCGACGACGACGAGACGGTGTACGCCGCGATCGGCGCGGGGGCGAGCGGGATCGTCCTCAAGGACGCCGAGCCGCAGTTCCTCGTCGACGCCGTGCGCACGGCGGCCGGCGACGGCGCCCTGATCTCCCCGTCCGTGGCCGCGCGGCTGCTGCGGTCGGCGGCGGGGCACCCGAGGCGCCGTGCGCCCGCGGGCCCGCCCGACCTCCCGGAACGGGAGGCGGCCGTCGTACGTGCCGTGGCGCGCGGCCTGACGAACGCGGAGATCGCCGACGCCCTCGGCCTCTCCCTGTCCAGCGTGAAGGCCGTGCTCACCGAGGCCAGGAGCCGCCGCGGGCTGCGCAACAGGACGGAACTCGCCATCTGGGCCTGGGAGTCCGGCCTCGTCGACTGAGCGCGGCAGCGACGGGACGCGCCGCCGTGCGCACCGGTGACCGACCGTGCGCTGCGGTGTGAGGCATGTCACCGCGGGCGTCTTTCCACTCCTCCACGGGCATGACGCCCGAGGACCCGCGGGAATTCTTCCGGCTGCCTTCTCCGCCCTGAGGATGAGGAATTCCGGACATGCGCGAGCCGAAAGCAGAGCGGATTTCGGACTCCGTCACACCCCGTGGCCTCCCGTGCGGAAAAAGGGTTCCCGCGAGTGGTTCCTGGGGCCTGGACGTGCTTGTATGGCCGCGATCGAGAGGTAGCGCCGCCTGTCGGAAAGTGATGTCGGCTGACCGGTGGGGGACGTGGCCCGACGGTTTTCCATGGGCGGGCCCGGAATTCCCTTTCGGAAAATGGGTCTCCTTCTCGTGGGAGCACCATAAAACCATCCGATTCTTCACACGAAGGAGGAGCCATGGCGGAATCGACGTCACAGCTTCGTACCCAGGAGATCTCCGACGCCGACCTGGACCAGGTGTCCGGCGGCCTCGGCGGTCTGAGCCTCGGCGACACCGTCCAGGGCGTCGTCGCCACCGTCAGCGGCGTGGCCTCGGTGGCCGGCCCGCTCGTCAACACCTCCGGTGTCATAACGGCACCGGTCGTCGTCGACACCAGCGCGGTCTCCGGGCTGTTCTAGCCCGCGCCGTTCCGTGGAGCGCGTGGCACGGCCCGGTCTCTACCGGGGCCGTGCCCGTGCAACGGGGGGCCGCGGCGGGGGAGTTGTGCGGGAGCCGGCGACGGTGCGGCGCGCGGCCCGCGTGCGGTGGTCCGCCCAGAGCCTGCCCGGCGGTTCTCCGGGCGGGGCGCGCGCCGCGCGGCCCCGCGGCCTTCGCGCGGGGACCTGTGCCGCCGTCAGTAGTGGGCGCGGTGGAGCACCAGGCTCGCGCCGCCGCCGACCGCGAACGCGGCGATCAGGAAGGCGAACGCGCTGTCGAAGCCGCCCTCGTCCACGAGGAAGCCCATGACGGTGGAGCCGAAGGCTCCGACGAAGTTGCCGATGCCGATCATCAGCCCCGCCGCCCTGCCCATCGAGCGCGCGGGGGCGATGTTGTGGAGCACGCCCTGCGCCGCGAGGGTGGTGAACCCCTCGATGCCGATAATGGCCACGATCACCGCGCACAGCTGCACCGGCAGGACGGTGACCGTGCTCGCCACCACCAGGCACAGCGCCGCGGTGACGAACCCGCCGAGCGTCCAGACCGCCTTGCGGCCCGTCCTGTCCATCCCGAGGCCCACCACGGGGCCCGCGGCGATGCACAGCGCGAAGGCCAGCGCGATGCAGGCGCTCGCACTGCCGGATGCGAGGTGCTGCTCGTCCTTGAGGTAGGTGGGGAACCAGCTGGCGAGGCCGTACACACCGATGTTGTTGGTGATCCATACGCCGGCGCTCACCCAGAAGGGCCACAGCCGCAGTTCGCTGCGGGCGGCCCGCCCCGGCGCGGCGCCGCAGGGGACGTCGGCCTCCGCGTTTGCCCCGCCGCCGCCCCGGATGATGAACGCGCGCTCCTGCGGGCTGAGTCGGGGCTCGTGCGCCGGGTCGTCGTGCAGCAGGAACCACGCCACGGGCACGCACACCACGAGCGCGAGGAGCGTCAGCAGGAGGAACGCGCCGCGCCACGAGCTCACCGCGATCGCACCGGTCACCACGAAGCCGGACAGCGCGAAACCCGCGTTGATGCCCCCGATCCACACGGCCTTGGCTCTGCTGCGCTCGGAGTGCGGGAACCAACGGGCCGTCAGGGCATTGGACATGGGCCACAGGAAGCCCTCGGCGACCCCGAGCGCGGCCCGCGCGACAAGGAGCAGCGCCACATCGGTGGACAGCCCGGCCGCCAGCGTGGCCAGGCCCCAGAACACCATGCCGACCAGGGCGCACCTGCGCGGCCCGAACCGGTCGATCAGCAGGCCCCACACCGGCATCGACGCCCCGTAGAACAGCAGGGTCACCGTGGTGAGCAGGCCGATCAGACCGTGTCTTCCCGCGAGGTGCATGTCCGAGAGGAACCGGTCGTCGGCCACGATGATGCCGACGCCCGTCTTGTCGAGCATCCCGACGATCCAGATGACGACGACAGCCGGCGAGAACAGCCACCACCGTCTGCCGGGCACCCGGCTGCCGGTGCCCGGTGCGCTGCCCACCGGGCGCTGCACGCTGGTCATACGGGCCTCCGCTCGGCCGTGTCCTCCGGGTCTTCGAGCAGTGCGCTGCTCTCCGGGTAGGGCAGGTCGCGGTAGGGGGTCTCCAGCACCCGGGCGAAGAAGTCGGCCGCCGCGTCGAGCGTCCCGGTGGGCACCCCGGTGCGCCGGGCCATCCCGCGCGCCAGCGCCATGTCCTTGGCGATGGTGGTGGCGGGCGCCCGGGTGGCCACGAACCGGGTGTCACCCCTGAAGTACGCGGCGGCCGTGCCGAGCCCCGACTCGCCGCCGCTGCACTGCCCGACCGCGTCCGCGGCGGCCGCCGGGTCGAGCCCGAGACCCCGTGCGACGGCGAGGGCTTCGACGGACGCGAGGTACCAGGCGTACTTGACGTGCTGGTTGAGCAGCTTGACCGCGTACCCCGCGCCCGGCCTCCCGCAGTGCACGACGGTGCGGGACACGGCCCGCAGCACCTCCTCGGCCGGGCCGAGCACGCCGGGAGCGCCGCCGACGAGCACCGTCATGTCCGGCGCCTTCCTGCTCACCGGGCAGTCCACGAAGCGCCGTCCCGCACGGGCGAACCGCGGGCCCAACTCCTCGGCCGTCGCGGGCCCGCACGTCGACATGTCCAGCATCAGGCCGCCGGGCGGCAGCCCCGCGAGCACCCCGCGGGAAGGGCCGAGCGCGACCTCGCGCACCTGCTCGGGGCCCGGCAGGAAGGTGAGGACGAGGCCGCTGCGCGCGGCGAGTTCCGCGGCGTCGGACGCGGGCTCCGCGCCCGCTTCCCCGGCCCGCGCCAGGGCGTCGGGGCGCAGGTCGTGGCAGTCGACGCGGTACCCGGCGCGGACGAGGTGGGTGATGAGGGCGGTGCCCATGGGGCCCGCGCCGACCACGCCGACCCGGGCGGGCCGCGGGGCGGGCGAGGGGGAACGGCCGGGTGAGGATGACGGTGCCGTGGACTGCATCGGGGGAGTCCCTTCTGCGCGACGACTGAGGGATCACTTCATGACCGTGCAGTTCGCGCGCGGGGAGCGGGTCGACCCACACACTCTTCTGCTCTGAAGAATTTTCTTCTTCCGGTCGGCCACCGTGCCACCGGGCCTTCCGGGCCGTCAATAAGCGCGAGACGCCTTTTCCTCGGCGGCGGTGTCACCGCGCCACCGCGCGCGCCCCGGTGCCGGGCCCTCAGTCGGAGACGGCGTCGGCCGTCCGCTGGAGGTGGTCGGCGAGTACCCGGCGCACGAGCCGCTGGTCGCGCCGCTCGACCGCGTCGACGTACGCGCGGTGCTCCGCGACGCCCTGGGTGCCCTCGTGGTGGGCCTCGCGCATGGACATCAGGATCGCCTCGCGGAAGGACTCCATCAGCATCCCGACCGCCGGGTTGTGGGTCGCGCCCGCCACCCGGAGGTGGAATCCGAAGGACATCTCCACGCTGTAGCTGCCGAGGTGCCGGGCCTCCTCGGCCTCGTCGCACAGGCGCCGCAGCTCGTCCAGGTCGTCCTGGGTGGCGCGGGCGCACACGAGCGGGACGATGCCGAGTTCGAAGGCGATGCGGGCCTCGGTGACCTGCGCGGCGGACAGCCCCGACGTGCTGAGCAGGTCGGTGATGCCGGCGCCGGCGCGGTCCGCCGTGGGGGCCGTGACGAAGGCGCCGCCGTAGGCCCCTGTCCGCACCTCGACCAGGCCGTTGACCTCCAGCGCGCGCAGCGCCTCGCGCAGGGTCAGCCGGCTCACGCTCAGCCGGTCGCACAGGTCGCGCTCCGCCGGAAGGCGCGCGCCGACGGGCAGTTCGCCGCTGCGGATCAGCGCACGGATCTGCTGGACGATCCTCGTCGAGGTCCTGCCCGTGCCCGGCACCGGCCGGAAGGCGTCGATCGCCGCCGTCGCGGGGCCCTGAGCCTGCTGCCCCTTCGGTCTGGCGGCCACGGCCCCTCCTTCGTCGGCTCCTGGCCACAGCCTATGCGGCAGTACGCGCCCGGGGCGCGCCAACCCCCTCGGCCCGTCGGCCGGTCCGCCACCGGTCCGTGCGCGAACCGTTGACACCCCGGACGAGCGTTCCTAAGGTGCACTGCGGTTCAACCACTGAACCATTGAACCGATGCCGGGAAACGAGGAGGTCGTCCTCTTGCGCATCACGGTGGATGTGGGCAGGTGTCAGGGCTACGGCAACTGCGTCATGGCCGACGCGGACCACTTCGACCTCGACGACGACGGTCTCGTGGTCGTCCTGCGTGACGACGTGTCCGCCGGGGAGCAGGCCGACGCGGCGGAGGCCGCCCGCAGTTGCCCCGCCGAAGCGATCCGGCTGGTCGACGATGACGGGTGACTCGGGGCCCTGGGCCCTCGGCCGCGTGGTCGTCGTCGGCGCCTCGGTGGGCGGCGTCCGCACCGCCCAGGCGCTGCGCTCCTGCGGCTTCACCGGCGAACTGACCGTCGTGGGCGCCGAGTCGGGGGACCCGTACGACAAGCCGCCCCTGTCCAAGGAGCTGTTGACCGGCACGCGCGACCGCGACGACATCGGCCTGCTCAGACCGGAGGACGCCGGGGCGTTCACGCTGCGCTCCGCCACACGGGCCACCGCGCTCGACACCGGCCGCCGGGTGCTCGCCCTGTCCGACGGCGACGAGCTGCCCTACGACGCGCTGGTGATCGCGACGGGAGTGCGCCCCCGCACCCTGCCGGGGGCCGCGGGCCGCCTCGTGCACACCGTGCGCGAGGCGGGCGACAGCGCCGCGCTGCGCGAGCGGTTCGCGGCCCGCGAGCCCGTGGTGGTCGTGGGCGGCGGCTTCGTGGGCGCCGAGGTGGCCGCTTCTGCGGCCGCGGTCGGCTGCCCTGTCACCCTGGTGGAGGCCGACGCGGCCCCGTTCGCCCGGGTGCTCGGCCCGCGCGTCGGCGCGCTGCTCGCGGACCTGCACGAGCGCAACGGCGTACGGGTGCGCACGGGCTCCGCCGTCGCGCGCGTCGAGGGTGCGCAGGGCGACGTGCGCGTCACCCTGGCCGACGGCACCGCCCACGAGGCGGGCACCGTGGTCGCCGGCATCGGCTGCGTCCCCGACACCGCGTGGCTCGACGGCTCGGGCGTGCAGCTCGTCGACGGCGTCGTCACCGACGAGCACTGCGCGGTCGTGGGCCATGGCCGCACGTACGCCGTGGGCGACGTGGCCCGCTGGTACGACAGGCGCACCGGGGCGCACCGGCGGGCCGAGCACTGGACCAACGCGACCGAGCAGGCCGAGCTGGTCGCCCGCGACCTGCTGCGTACCGGGGACGGCGGGCCGCGCCCCCACCACGACACGGCCCCGTACTTCTGGTCCGACCAGCACGGCGTCAGGGTGCAGATGGTCGGCTCCGTCTCCCCCGGCGACCGCGTCGAGGTGCTGCGCTGCGCCACCCGCGCGGGCGACCGCGACATCGCCGTCTACGAGCGGGACGGATCCTTCCGCGCCGCGGTCTCGTTCGGCTGGCCGCGCGCCTGCCTCGCCGCACGCCGGGCATGGCGCGCCGCCGATACGGCCGAGGCGTTCCGCGGCGAACTCGCGCGCCTCGCCGCTTCGGTGACGCCGCTGCCGGCCGACCGTACGGCGCTGTACGCATCCGCCCAGGCCCGCGCGGGCGGCCCCGCGTCGGCCGCAACCGAGGAGGGGCACCGTTGAGTACCGTCTTCCCCGAGGACTTCGGCCGGGTCGGCGACCTGGTCGACACCGCGAACGGCGAGATCAGCCGCGAGATCTTCATCAACGAGGAGATCCACCGCAGGGAGTTGGAACACCTCTTCCCCCGTGCCTGGCTGTTCGTCGGCCACGCCACCCAGGTGCCCGAGCCGGGCGACTACTTCTCCTCGTGGATGGGTTCCGACCCGGTCCTGCTCACCCGGGACGACAAGGGCGGGCTCCATGTCCTGCTCAACTCCTGCCGCCACCGCGGCATGCGGGTGTGCCGCTACGACGAGGGCAACACCATGCAGTTCACCTGCCCCTACCACGCCTGGTCGTACTCGATCGACGGCTCGCTCGTCTCGACGCCGGGCGACCTGCACGGCGTGCCGCAGATGAAGGCCGCCTACAGCAACAAGCTCCGCAAGGAGCAGTGGGGCCTCGTGCACTGCCCGCACGTGCGCGACTACAAGGGTCTCATCTTCGCCAACTGGGACCCGGACGCCGTCTCCTTCGACGAGTACGTCGGCGACTTCCACTGGTGGCTCGACAACCTCGCCGACGCCTTCGACGGCACCGAGGCCGGCACCGAGGTCTACCGGGGCGTGCTGAAGTGGCGGATCAAGTCCAACTGGAAGTTCGTCTCGGAGAACTTCCTCGGCGACACCTACCACGGAGCCTCCACCCACGCCTCCGTCGAGGCCGTCGGCATCGGTCCTGGAGGGCGCGGCAAGCGCAGGCACGGCGAACGCCAGAACGAGGGCGGCTTCTCCAAGGGCCGCATGAAGACCTCGTTCAGGACGGGCCACGGAGCATCCGACAACCTCGGCTACGAGATCGCCTACCCGGAGTTCGAGGAGCCCGAGCTGCACGCGTACTTCGTGCGCGCCTGGGAGACGCGGAAGGCCAGGCTGCGGGCGCAGGGCAGGCAGCTCGGCGGCCGCGGGCCGGCCACCCTCTTCCCCAACATGTCCTTCGCCGCGGGCTTCCCGCGCTCCGTCCTGGTCGCCCACCCGCTCAGTGCCACCGAGACCGAGGTCTGGCGGTGGTTCCTCGTGGACAAGGACGCGCCCGACCACGTGCGGGACTGGCTGCGCCGCTACTACATGCGCTACAGCGGGCCCGCCGGGATGACCGAGCAGGACGACATGGAGAACTGGGACTACGCCACCAGCGCGAGCAGCGGTGTGGTGGCCCGCCGCTACCCGTACAACTACCAGCAAGGACTGGGAGAGGAGAGGCCGAGCCGCCTCGAACGCGCCGTGCACTCACACCACGCCATCGCGGGCGAGGTCAACGCGCGTGCCTTTTACCGGCGTTGGGCCGAGTTCGTGGACAACCTGCCGTGGCGGGAGCTCGCGGAGCTCGCCGAAACCGACGACCGCGCCACCACCGCACCCGGGGAGGCGGGCGATGTCCGTTGACGGGAGGTCCCTGGAACGCGTGCTGCTCACCGCCGAGGTCACCGACTTCCTCACCCTTGAGGCCGACCTGCTCGACGAGCGCAGGTACGAGGAGTGGCTCGACCTGCTCGCCGACGACTTCCGGTACGCCGTGCCGCTGCGCATGAACGTCCCGTACGACGACGTCGAGCGGCGCGAGAACACGCGCGACGGCTCCGAGGTGTGCTGGTTCGACGAGGACAAGGAGACCGTGCGGCTGCGCGTGGCGCAGCTCGCGACCGGAAAGCACTGGGCGGAGGAGCCGGTGTCCCGGGTGTCGCACCTCGTGACCAACGTGCGCCTCGCCACCGACGTGCTGCCCGAGGTCGACGTCAGCTGCCGCTTCCTCGTCTACCGCAACAGGGTCGCCGACGAGACCGACTTCCTGGTCGGGCGCCGGCGCGACCGGCTGCGCAGGACCGGCGCGGGCGGCTGGCAGGTCGTGGAGCGCAGACTGCTGATCGACCAGTCGGTGCTGACGGCGAAGAACCTCTCGGTCTTCGTCTGACGGGCTCACGGGCCGGCGCGGTGGGCCGTCAGCACGCGGAGCCGAGGCACGTGCTGCGGAACACCACCTTTCCGTCGGCCGTCCCGACGATGTGCTCGGCGGTGACGCGCTCGTCCCCGCCGGGCGACACGCTCTGCCTGCGGTCCGCCTCCACGGTGAGCCGCAGGGGCCTGCCCGAGGTGTCGCTGCCCGTACAGCTGACGCCGTACGCGTGCCCCTTCGCGGCCTTGCACGTCAACCCGCCTTTCACCGGGTGGTGTTCGGACTTGAACATCCCGGCTCCCAGCTTCGCCACCAGGGTGCGCAGGGAGGCGTCCCCGACGTCCTTGGCGCTGACGTCGCAGGCCGACACCGCGAGCAGTGCGGCGAGTGTGCCCAGGGCGAGTGTGCTGCGGTGTTTCGGCATGGGGTCTCCTTCTGGCGTCCGCGGCGCGCGGGCTCGGCCGCACTGTGTGAGCCGGTGTGCCCGAGCGGCCGGGCCCGCACACCGGTGACACCGCGCCGACCGGGCCCGCGCGCGGTAAATCCGCCCGCGGGACCACGCGCCGCGCGGCCCCGTGACCCATCGGCCACCGTCCTTCTCGTCCGCGGGGACGATGCGCCCCGGGTGCGTCCCGCGGGCTGACAGTGCGGTGTGCCCCTGGGATACTCGGTGCGTGAGTGAACAGCAGGACCCCACGCGGCTCGTGGGCCGTCGCTGTGCGCAATTCGTCCTCGACAGGCTGATCCTGACGGCGGGGGGCTTCGTGCTCGCCGCCGCAAGTGCGGCCTGCATCGTCCTCGCCGTGCACACCGGTGTCCTCCGGGGCGGCCACCACCTGGCGCTCTGGCTCGCCTACGGCATCCTGCTTCCGTTCATCGGGGTGCCGCTGCTCGGCGGCCTCGCCAACGAGGTCTGGCTGCTGCGGCGCAAGGGCGCCACGATGGCCATGCGCGTCCTGCGCCTGAGGGTGGTGGACCGCTACGGCGTGCGGCCCACGCTGGGTGCCTGCCTGCTCCGTTGGGTGGCGTGGGTGGTCGACGGCGCGCTTTTCGGCCTCGTCGGACTCGCCTGCATGCTGGCGACCCGCCACCACCAGCGGCTCGGCGACCTCGTCGCCCGTACGTACGTGGTGCGCGCCGAGGCCGTCGCCCCGGAGGCGGACGCCGAGCCGGGCGCGGAGGCGGGGCACGAGGGCGCGGAGCACGAGGGCGGGGACGGCGCCACGGCCGCCGCCGCGCCCCTGCTGCCGGAGCCCGCCCCCGGCCAGGAGCGCTGACCGCGCGGCCAAACGCCCCAGGGGCGCCGGGCGCGCAGGTCACGGGGCGGCCCCGGCCCCGCCCGGGTCCGCAGCGCCCCCGTGCGCCCGGGCCCCGGCGTTCGGCCTGCCGGGCACCGCGGTCAGGTGGTGCAGCACGTGCGTGGGGTACAGCATGCGTTCGAGCACCTGGGGGCGGTTGCCCAGGTGCAGGGCGACCCCGGCCGCTCCGGTGCGACGGCGGACGGCGAGCAGTGCCGCGGGACCGGACGACTCGATCCACACCAGGTCCCTGAAGTCCAGCCGCACCTCGCGCAGCCGCGCGTTGGCGCTCAGGGACGCGGCGAGGACGTGGACCAGCTCGTCCGCGGTGTCGCAGACGAGCTCCCCGGAGACCCGCACGGTCAGTACGGCCGGACCCATGAAGGTGACGAGGGCGAACTCCGGCACGGTCGGACGGGCCTCGAAGGAGACAATGGGGGCAAGAAAGGCAGGGGGGGACCACGGGGGCGACCACCGGCCACCACGCACAGCGAGGACACCACGCACATGACAGCCGCAGAGAAGGTATGGCTCATCACCGGCACGTCCAGGGGCTTCGGCCGCGAGTGGGCCCAGGCCGCGCTGGAGCGCGGCGACCGGGTGGCCGCGACCGCCCGGGACAGCGCGAGCCTGAAGGCCCTGACCGACGCGTACGGCGACCGGGTGCTCCCCCTCGTGCTCGACGTCACCGACAAGGCGGCCGTGGACGCGGCGGTCGCCCGCGCGCACGACCACTTCGGCCGCCTCGACGTCGTCGTCAACAACGCCGGATACGGCCACTTCGGCACCATCGAGGAGGTCAGCGAGGAGGAGGCGCGCGCCCAGATCGAGACCAACCTCTTCGGCGCGCTGTGGGTCACCAAGGCGGCCCTGCCCCACCTGCGGGCCCGGGGCAGCGGCCACTTCCTCCAGGTCTCCTCCATCGGGGGCCAGATGGCCTTCCCCAACCTCGGTCTGTACCACGCCTCCAAGTGGGGACTGGAGGCGTTCAGCCAGTCACTGGCCCAGGAGGTGGCGCCGTTCGGCGTGCACGTCACCATCGTCGAGCCCACCGGCTACAGCACCGACTGGGGCGGCAGCTCCGCCGTGCACTCCACCCCGATCGACGTCTACGAGCCGGCCCGCGCCGCCCGCGCCGCCAGGACGCGCCCCGGCATGGTCGGCGACCCCGCCGCGACCCGCGGCCCCATTCTGGAGATCGTCGACTCCGCGAACCCCCCGCTGCGCTTCTTCCTCGGCCGCGGCCAGGTCGACAGGATCAGCGCCGAGTACGACAGCCGCGTCGAGACCTGGCGCGCCTGGGAGTCCCTCTCGGAGCAGGCGCACGGCGACCCGCGCTGACCGCGCCCCGCGCGCGGTCGGTGCCCCGCCGCGTAACCACTACAGTGAGGTGGCCATGCGATGACGAGCAGATGAGCGGCCGGTGCACCGGCTGTTGGGGGCCCTGTGGAAGCCGGTGCGGTCCGTCCCTCGGTCGGGGCGGTGGTGCTGACCATGAACGATCGCCCCGAGGAGTTCCCGCGGGCGCTGTCCTCGCTGCTCGGCCAGCGGGGCGTCGCACTCGACACCGTGGTCGTCGGCAACGGGTGCGAGCCCGCGGGCGTCCCCGACGGCGTGCGCACGGTCGCCCTGCCGGAGAACATCGGCATCCCCGCGGGCCGCAACGTCGGCGCGGACGAGGTCAAGGGCGACTACCTGATCTTCTTCGACAACGACGCCGTGCTGCCCGACGACGACGCGCTCGCCCGGCTCGCCGAGCGGCTCGAACGCGACCCGGGCCTCGCCTACGTGCAGCCCCGCATCGTCGACCCGGACACCGGGGCCACCGCGCGCCGCTGGGTGCCGCGGCTGCGCGCATCCGACCCGGCGCGGCCCGGCGTCGTCACCGTGATGGCCGAGGGCGTCGTCCTCGTACGGCGGGCCGCCTTCGACGCCGCAGGCGGCTGGCCCGGCCACTTCTTCCTCTTCCACGAGGGCGTGGACCTGGCCTGGCGCATGTGGGACCTCGGGTACACCGGCCGCTACGCCCCCGACGTCGTCGTCCACCATCCGGCCACCGACCCCGCGCGCCACGACGCCTTCTACCGGCTGGCCGCCCGCAACCGCGTCTGGCTGGCCCGCCGCAACCTCCCGCGCGTCCTGATCCCGCTCAACCTCGCGGCCTGGGCCGCCCTGACGCTCGCCCGGGTCCGCGGCCGGCACGCGCTCCGCGTCAGCGCCGCCGGGGTGCGGGAGGGACTGCGCGGCGGCCACGGGGAGCGCAGGCCGATGCGCTGGCGCACCGTACTGCGCCTGACCAGGGCCGGGCGGCCGCCGGTCCTGTGAGGGACGGCGGCCCCGCGGCCCCGCGAAGGACGGAGCGCCTGCGGTCCTGTGACGGACGGCGGCCCCGCGGCCCTGTGACGGGCGGGCCCGGTGCGCCGGTGTACCCCCGGCGGACCCGGGGTGTCCTGCGGGTGCGGGGGCGGGGGGACGGGGTTCACGCGGCATTGACAGTGTGTCCCGGGCGTCACCATCATGTGCGCGTCGCCCCTGTCAGAACACGCCGGAAAACCCTGCTCGGCGCGCCACTTCGCGCAGGCAGTCCCACTGCCTCGGCCGCCCCCAACGGACCGTCAGGAGAAGCATCCGTGCCCAACGTCGACCGTCGAAGGTTCCTCCAGCTCGTGGGAGGCACCGCCGCCGCCTCCATGATCACCGGTGGCATCGCAAGGGCGGCCGCCATCCCGGCCGCCGCGGGAACCGGAACGCTCAAGGATGTCGAGCACGTCGTCGTCCTGATGCAGGAGAACCGTTCCTTCGACCACTACTTCGGCACCCTGCGGGGCGTCCGCGGCTTCGGCGACCCCCGCCCCGCCACCCTGCCGAGCGGCAAGGACGTCTTCCACCAGACGGACTCCTCGGGGCACGAGACGCTGCCCTTCCGGCCGGACGCCGACAACCTCGGCCTGCAGTTCATCCAGGACCTCGACCACAGCTGGTCGGGCACCCACCAGGCGTTCGACGGCGGCGACTACGACCGTTGGATCCCCGCGAAGACCACCACCACGATGGCGTACCTCACCCGCGAGGACATCCCCTTCCACTACGCGCTCGCCGACGCGTTCACCGTCTGCGACGCGTACCACTGCTCGATGCTCAGCTCCACCGACCCCAACCGCTACTACATGTACACGGGCTGGGCGGGCAACGACGGCACGGGCGGCGGCCCGGTCCTCGGCAACGAGGAGGCGGGCTACGGCTGGACCACCTTCCCGGAGATCCTGGAGAAGGCGGGCGTCTCCTGGAAGGTCTACCAGGACACCGGCACGGGCCTCGACGCGAACGGCGGCTGGGGCTGGACGAGCGACGCCTTCATCGGCAACTACGGCGACAACTCGCTGCTCTACTTCAACCAGTACCGCAACGCCCAACCGGGCAGCCCCCTCTACGAGAAGGCCCGCACCGGCACCCACGCACAGGGCGGCGACGGCTACTTCGACCGGCTCAAGGCCGACGTGCTGGCGGGCGACCTGCCCCAGGTCTCCTGGATCGCCGCCCCCGAGGCCTTCTGCGAACACCCCAACTGGCCCGCGAACTACGGCGCCTGGTACGTCTCGCAGGTGCTCGACGCGCTCACGGCCGACCCCGACGTGTGGAGCCGCACCGCCGTCTTCCTCACCTACGACGAGAACGACGGCTTCTTCGACCACGTCGTACCGCCGTTCCCGCCCGCCTCCGCGGCCCGCGGCCTGTCCACCGCCGACGTCACCAGGGACCTCTACACCGGCGGCCTCTCCGGATACGCCGCCGGGCCCTACGGGCTCGGGCCGCGCGTGCCGATGCTGGTCCTCTCGCCGTGGAGCACCGGCGGCTGGGTGTGCTCCCAGACCTTCGACCACACCTCGATCGTGCAGTTCATCGAGAAGCGGTTCGGCGTGCACAACCCCAACGTCACCCCCTGGCGCCGCGCGGTCTGCGGCGACCTCACCGCCGCCTTCGACTTCTCCCGCGGAGGCGCCGCCGCCCCCACGCTCCCCGGCACCGGCGGCTACGCCCCGCCCGACCACAAGAACCCCGGCGACTACGTGCCCCAGCCGCCCGCCAAGGGCGCCCTGCCCCCGCAGGAGCCGGGGCTGCGGGGCGCCCGCCCCCTGCCGTACGACCTGGCCGTCGACACCGAACCGGCCGACGGGCGGATGCGGTTCACCTTCAGCAGCCTCGGCGCGGCGGGCGCAGCCTTCCTCGTCACGTCCGCGGTGCGCTCCGACGGCCCCTGGCCGTACACCGTCGAGGCGGGCAAGACCCTCACCGACACCTGGGCGATGCCCGCGGCCACCGCGCGCTACGACTTCTCCGTGCAGGGCCCGAACGGCTTCCTGCGCCGCATGGCCGGCACGGCGGGTTCGGTGGGGCCCGAGGTGACCGCGCGGCACGACGCGGCGACCGGCCACGCCACGCTGGTGTTCAGCAACCCCGGCAGCGGCCAGGTCACCTTCACCGCCACCGACGCGTACGCGCCGACCGAGCACTACACGTACACACTGAAGGCGGGCGCCTCGCGCACCGTGCCCAACTGGGGCGTCGCCGCGGGCAACCGCTGGTACGACGTGACGGTCACGTCGAGCGCCGACCCCGCGTACGTGCGCCGCTTCGCCGGCCATGTGGAGACCGGCGCCGCGAGCACCAACGACCCGGCGACCACCACCGCCTGAGCGGCGCGACGGCCACTCAGGCGCCGAACGGGCCCGCGGCCGCAGGGGCGGCGCGGTGCCCTACGACCGCCAGTACGTCCTCGACGGGGCGGCGCGGCGTCGCCGCCCCCGAGGGGCCGTAGCCGAGGCGCAGCACCATCTGCACCGCGCCCATCGGGGAGAGCGGGTCGCGCACCAGCCACCGCAGGTCCCGCCACTCCAGCGCCTGCGAGGTGAGAGAGGTGGCGAGCCCCCGCGCCGTGGCTTCGAGGAGCACGCGGCCGAGCGCCTCACCCGCCACGAGCCAGTCGCGCGGGGTGTCGCCGTGCGTGCCGAGGAGCGCGAGCTGCGGGGAGCGCTCGAACTCGGCCCGCGCGCGCCCCGGTACGGGCGCGCCGTCGGCGAAGTCCCGTACGGGCGCCCGGCCGTACCAGCGGGCGGGGCCGAACGCGGAGGCGGGCACCCCGTCGTCCGCGCCGCCGCGGGGCCGCGTCCACCGGGCGATCTCCGCCCTGGCCCGCGGGTCCTCGTGCTGCTTGCGCTCGGCGTCCTCGACGAGGTCCAGCACGGACTCGGTGTGCCACGGGTCGGGAAAGAGCAGTCGGGCCCCCTCGGCGTCCGCGGCGCCCGCGAGGACCCGCCGCACGTCGTCGGGGACCGGCCGGTCCGAGAACGGCTCGCGGCTCGTGTGGCGGCGCGCGACGGCCGGGTGGAGCCGCTCGCACAGCGGATCGCGGCCGGCCGCCGACCGGGTCAGCCGCACGCGCGCGAGCAGGTCCTGGTCGCCGGGCTCGGGCAGCAGCAGCCGCCGGGCGTCCCAGCCCGCGTGGCCCGCCGCCACCCGCAGTGTGAACAGGGCGGCGCCGCAGCCGATCCGGGCGCCCCTGCCCCGCGGGTCGGCGACCGGCAGCGCACGGCCGGGATCGGCGCGCAGGTCGAGCACCCCCTCGGACGCGTCGAACGCGAAGCGCCAGGGCTGTGCGTTGTGCATCGAAGGCGCGAGGGTCGCGGCGGCCACCAGGGCGCGCACCTCGTCGGTCCGCGGGACGGTCATGGCGTTCTCCCTCCGGAGCACCTGTGCAGCCCGCCCCCGCCGTGCGGGGACCGGCACCTCCAGCGTGCCGCCGGACGCGCGGCGGCGCATGAGCCCACAGGTCCGGGCCTGGGACCGGACGGCCCTTGCGCGGCCGGGCCCCGCGCCCGGTCCGCGCACCCGGCCGCGGGGTCCGGCCGGCCTGGGGGAGGGGACTCTTCGGCCCTGCCGCGCCCGCCGCCCCGCCCGGCACGCTGGAGGTCCGGTGAACACGGAGGTGTACCCATGGGGAGCGGAACCCCGCAGGAGCGTCGTGTCGTCGTGGGGGTGGACGGCTCTCCGTCCTCCAAAGAGGCGCTGAGGTGGGCGGTCTCCCAGGCGAAGGACACGGGCGCCGTGGTCGAGGCGGTCATCGCGTGGGACGTCCCGGTGACCGGGTGGCCCGCGGCCGTTCCGAGCCGGCAGTTCGCCGCGTGGGCCGCGGGGACGCTGGACGAGACCGTCGAGGACGTGCTCGGCGCCGAGGTGCCCGTGACCGTCCGCAGGGCGGCGCGCGGCGGCCACCCCGCGAAGGTGCTCGTCGACGCGGCGCGCGGCGCCGACCTGCTGGTCGTGGGCAGCCGCGGTCACGGCGGCTTCGCCGGCGCGCTCCTCGGCTCCGTGGGACTGCACTGCGCGCGGCACGCGCCGTGCCCGGTCGTCGTCGTCCGCGCGGCGGCGGGGGACGGGGGCGCCTGATGTCCGCGAAGGTCCCGCGCCCCGGGGCGGGAGAGCGCCGGATCGTGGTCGGCTACGACGGCTCGCGGTCCGCGCTGCGGGCGCTGGAGTGGGCGAAGAACCGGGCGGCGGCGACCGGCACGGCCGTGGACGCCGTCATCGCCTGGCAGCTGCCCGCCACCTACGGATGGGCCGGGTACGCAACGGAGCGCGAACTCGCACGCTGGGCCGACCGGGAGCTGAGCGAGGCGGTCGCGCGGGTGCTGGACACCGGTCCCTACGCACCGGTACACGAGCACGTGCGCTGCGGCAACGCCGCCCGGGTGCTGCTCGACATGGCCGAAGGCGCCGAGCTCCTGGTGCTCGGCAGCCACGGCCGCGGCGGCTTCGCGCGGGTGCTCATCGGCTCGGTCGCCGCGCACTGCGTACGGCACGCGCCGTGCCCCGTGGTGGTCGTCAGGGCCGGCAGGGACGCGGCGCGTACGGCAGCGCCGAGCGCGGCGTCCGGCTGAGCAGGGCCGCGTGGCCGGCCCGTGCGCGAGCTGTCGGACCGGCGCTGACCCCGGGACGGGCACAGATCCCTGGACCGGCCCGGCATACGGCGGGCACGGATCCCTGGACGGGCACGGCATACGGCGGGCACGGACACGACACACAGCGGTCGGACACACTGGAGGCGTTGGGCATGCCGGGAGGGCACGCGACGAGGCCGGTCCCACGGCGCTGGCACAGCGGCCCGCTGCGCCGCACAACGGATGTCGTGGAGGCGTGGACGGTGCTGCTCGCCTGGCTGATCGGTGTGGTCGGCGCCTGCGTCTGCGGGGTCCTCGCCGCCCAGGGCGTGGCGGAGGCCGGCGCCCACCAGCGCGGTGAACGCCGGCGCGTGGAGGCCCGGTTGACGGCGGACACGCCCAAGGACACGGCGTCGGCACCCGAGGCGGGGGAGGGCCGGGTGTCCGCCCCCGTGCGCTGGACGGACGCGCACGGCCGCCCGCACAGCGGCACCACGCTCGTCGACGCGGGCCTGCGGGCCGGGGCGAGGCTGGAGGTGTGGACGGGCCCCCGGGGCGAGTTGGAGCCCCGCCCGGTGAACCACGGCGAGTCCCTCGTCGGCGCGGGCGTCGGCGCCACCGTCGCCTCCCTCGGCTGGTGCCTGGTGGTCGTGGGCGGCACCCACCTGGTCGGGCTGCGGATAGACCGCGGCAGGATGCGCGCGTGGGAGCGCGACTGGGAGGAGTTCGACCGCGCCCACCGCGGCACGCCCTGACGGGGCCTGCCACCCGCCCGCGGCCGCCCGCGTCGGCGCGGGCGCGCGCGGGTGCGCGGGAGACCCGGCGGTGCACCGCGCACTACCCGGCGTGGACGCGGCGGCCCGTGACGCGGTCCGGCACGACGACGACCCAGTGGCGCCGGTTTCCCCCGGCCAAGGGCAGGGCGTACGCGCGGTCGTCGAGCGCCCGGGCCTCCGCGCGGGAGACGGCCCGCGCCCTGCCGGTGACATTGACGCTCCAGCCCTGCCGCCAGACGTCGTCGATGTGGTCGGTCTCGAAGGCGATCTGCTCGCCCTCGGCGAGCGCGAGCACACCGGCCGGTGTGGTCCGGTAGGCCAACGCCTCACCGAACACCAGGTAGTTGACCGGCACGATCACCGGACCCCGGTCCGTGGCGACGGAGACGCGGCCCACCCCGTGGGTCGACAGCAGGGACCTGCACTCCTGCTCGGTCAGTGTTTCCAGCGCGGTGTCGCGGGCCGCGGCGGCCGCGCCCGGCGGCTGATCGGCACCGGCGCCCGGGAGGCGCTGCGCTCCCTGCCCCGACGGGGGCGCCGCGGTCGGTGACCGCTTCCTCGCGGCGGGTTGGGCCGTACGCCGCCCCACCGGGCGCGGACTCGGCATCACCGGCGAGGGGCACGCCCTCCTCGGCACCTGGGGTGTCGGCCTGTGGGCGGGGGATCAGTGGTCTACCGGCGCGGTGCGCGGGTAGTCGGGTGGCACCCCGCCAGGCGGCGCAGGCCGCGGCGCGGGTGCGGTGCCGCCGCGTACGGGTACGGCGTGGCGGCGGGGTACGTCCCCGGCGGCGCCGGCCGAGGAGGCCGGTGCGCGCGGGGGCCCGGCTTGGCGAGGAGTGGCGCGTTGCGCAGTGTCGGTGTGGAAGAGGAACTGCTCCTGGTGGACGCGGAGTCGGGAGAGCCGCGGGCGCTGTCCACCGCCGTGCTCGCCGCCGCGGAGGGCGAAGAGCCGGACGACGACGGCTCCGACGATGTGTTCGAGCGCGAACTCCACGGCCAGCAGGTCGAGTTCGCCACCCGCCCGCACACCGACATGGACCGGCTCGGGGCCGAGCTCGTCAGGTGGCGGCGGGCTGCCGACACCCACGCGCGGCGCTTCGGTGCCAGGGCGGCGGCCCTCGCGACCTCGCCGCTCCCGGTCAGCCCCGTGGTGAACGACGGCGGCCGCTACCGGTGGCTGAGCGAGAAGTTCGGCCTCACCACCCGGGAGCAGCTGACCTGCGGGTGCCATGTCCACGTGGCGGTCGAGGACGACGAGGAGGGCGTGGCCGTCCTCGACCGGATGCGCCCCTGGCTGCCGGTGCTCCTCGCGCTGAGCGCCAACTCGCCTTTCTGGCAAGGGAAGGACACGGAGTACGGCAGCTACCGCAGCCGGGTCTGGCTGCGCTGGCCTTCGGCGGGGCCGACCGAGACGTTCGGCTCGCCCGACGCGTACCACCGCACGGTGGCGGCCATGGTGGAGTCGGGGGTCCTGCGCGACGAGGGCATGCTCTACTTCGACGCCAGGCTCTCGCACCGCTATCCGACCGTCGAGATCCGCGTCGCCGACGTGTGCCTCAGCGCGTCGACCACGACGACCCTCGCTGCCCTGGCCAGGGCCCTGGTCGAGACGGAGGCCCGCGCCCGGCGCTCCCGCGGCCCCGCGCCCGACCACGGCGTCGCGCTGCTGCGCCTCGCGAGCTGGCAGGCCGCGCGCTCGGGCCTCGAAGGGCCGCTGCTGCACCCGCGCACCATGCGCCCGGCCCCGGCGCGCACCGTGGTGGAGGCCCTCTTCGACCACGTACGGGACGCCCTGGCGGACCCCGGCGACACGGACCTCGTGCGCGGCGGCCTCGACCGCCTGCTCGACGGGGAAACCGGCGCCGCCAGGCAGCGCGCCGTCCTGCGCCGCACGGACAGCCTCCGCGAGGTGGCGGCGGAGTGCGCGGCCCTCACCGTCGCGGGCTCGGCCTGAGCAGATCGCTGAGCCCGAGCCGCCCGAGGAAGGCGACGCGGGCGCGGTCGGCGACCATGGCTCATCGCCTCGGGAAACGCGATCGGGTTCTCGCTGCGGGAGATCCTCGACCTCACAGGAGAGCCGGCGGAGGGCGCGCTCGACCACGCGGGGGCCCAGGAGAGCCTGCACGTCAAGCTGGACGCGGTCGACGCGCGGATCGCCTCGTTGGCGAAGGCCGGAGTGCTCGTCCGCGAGGAGATCGACCGCTGCCGCGAGGCCGAGGCCAGGAGGGGCCCGCACGGCCTGTCGTCCCGGCGGACTGCGGGCACTGGCCGACGCGTTGAGACGGCGACGCCCTGTCCCGCGGGGCCGCCGGCGCATGCCGCGCAGCGCGTCGGCTCGTCGCCTGCGGGAAGCCGCCCGATACGGACGCCGGCGAACTCGACAAGAACGGCCGCTGCTCGCCCGTCAGTTCCTTCCCCGTGATTCCCTGGGGCGGCAGAACGAGGTTGTCCTGGCCGGCACCGGAGAGATGAGGAACACCGGGGCGAGGCCGGAGTGTTCTCAGGCGAGTGCCACTGCCTTCCGGACGCCGGACGCGTACTGGAGGGGGCATTCCCAGGCGGCGAAGTGTCCTCCGCGCGGCTCCTCCACCCATGAGCGGATGTCGAAGAAGCGCGCCGCGAACTCGCGTGGGGCGTTGACGAGATCGCGGGGGAAGAGGGTGAACACCGTCGGTGCGACGATCCGCGCCCGCGGGGTGGCTCCGCTTTCCGCGTAGGGGGAGAAGGAGGTGCCGATCGCGCCGGTGACCCAGTAGGCGGTGATCCAGGTCAGGAGCTCGTCGTGGGTGAACACCGTCGAGACGTCGCCCCCGCAGTCGGACCACGAGCGCAGCTTCTCCAGCAGCCAGGCGGCAAGACCCGCCGGAGAGTCGCCGAGACCCACCGCCAGAGTGTGCGGCCGGGTCGCCTGCTCCCGCATGTAGCCGCCCTCTGTCGCCTGCCAGTGGTGCCCGCGGTGCACGTAGGCCCGTTCGGCTCGGGAGAGGTCGTCGGGAGGGTCGATGAGGTAGCGGTGCTGTGAGACGTCGGTCAGGTGCAGGGCCGCCACCCGGTCCGGGTGTTCCGCGGCGAGAACCTCGGCCACGTCACAGCCGACGTCTCCCGCAGAGACGACGTAGCGGTCGTAGCCCAGTTCGGCCATCATATCCGCCACCGCCCCCGCCATTCCGGCGGCCGACATGCCGCGGCGGGCGCACGGTGCTGCGAAGGGGAAGCCGGGCAGGGCGGGGACGACCAGGGGCAGGTCGGACAGCAGCGGCATGAGCTTCTCGAAGCGCAGAACCGAGTCGGGCCAGCCGTGCAGGAGGACCACCGGTGCCGCACCGGGGGCGGCGGGCCGGTGGACGAGCCGCACGGGGGTGCCCGTCAGCTGCCAGGGCAGTGCCCGGATGCGCGCTTCGTGCACCCGCCAGTCGTAGCCGTCTGCCCAGTACGCGATCAGGTCGGCGAGGAAGTCGCCGTCGACGCCGCGCTCCCAGCCGAGCCCGGGCGGCAGTGCCACCCGCCGGTAGGCGCGAAGCCGGGCGCGCAGGTCGTCGAGGTCCCGGTCGCGGGCCGGGGCGGGTGCGGCATCGGTCATGGTCCATCCCTGCTGCGGCAGTGGCGACGGCCGGGGGGTCCCGGGCCGGCGGTTTTGACGGGTGCGGCGCACGCGGCGCTACGCCGGCGCCCGGAAGAAGGCGGCGATGTCGTCGGCCAGAAGGCCGGGTTCTTCATGGGCGGCGAAGTGGCCGCCGCGAGGCATCAGGGTGCAGCGGGTGACGTTGTACACGCGCTCGACCCAACTGCGGGGCTGCCGGCCCCCGATGTCGGCGGGGAACAACGCGAGCGCGGTCGGCACCTCGACCCGCTCGACGGGCCCGACGAGACCGTGATGGCGTTCGTAGTACGGACGGAAGGACGTCGAGATCGTGTTTGTGAACCAGTACAACGATGCCTGGGTGAGGAGGAAGTCGTCGCTGAACCGTGCGCTCACGTCCCCGTCGCAGTCGCTCCACGCCCGGTACTTCTCCAGCATCCAGGCGAGCAGTCCAGAAGGGGAGTCGGACAGGCCCTGGGCGAGGGTCAGCGGGCGGGTCTCCTGCTGGTGGGAGTACCCGCGCTCGGCGGTGGTCCACGCCTCCTCCGCCGCCAGGTAGGCGCGTTCCTCCTCGCTCAGCCCCGCCGGGTCGAACGCCGACGGGTCGGCGGCGTCCAGCAGGTGGAGGCCGGTCAGCGCCTCCGGGTGGGCCTGCGCGAGGCGGCTGACGTCTCCCGCGCCGATGTCGGAACCGTGCGCGCCGTACCGGTCGAAGCCCAACTCGTCGTGCATGAGGGCGTGCCAGAGGTCGTGCGTGTGCGGCTTCCCGCGGAGCGAGGGCCGCTGCCCGGAGAGGCCGTACCCCGGCAGGGACGGCACGACGACGGTGAACGCGTCCTGCGCGTCGCGGCCGTGCCGCGACGGGGCCGACAGGCGCTCGGCCAGCCCGACGAGTTCGAGGAACGAACTGGGCCAGCCGTTGGCGAGCAGGATCGGCGGCGCTCCCTCGCGTTCGGCGTCGAAGCGCAGGTAGTGGACGGTCGTACCGTCGATGTCGGCGCATGCGGAGGGCAGGGCGTTGATGGCGGCCTCCTGTGTGCGCCAGTCGTACGCCGAGGCCCAGTAGGCCACCAGCCGGCGCAACTCGGCACCGTCGGCCCCCGCCGCCCAGGCATCGGCCGGCCAGGGCCGCGCCCACCTGGTGCCGCGCAGACGGGCCCGCAGGTCTTCGAGGTCCGCTTCGGGAACATCGAGCACGCCCTGCCCACCGGCCATCTGTTTCTCCCATTCCCTGGTCGACTCTCCCCGTGCGACACCGTTGAAAGGTAGTAGCGGTGTCGACGATGGTCAACACCGCTGCCGTGCCACACTGGTGTCGTGGCGACCTTGCGGGTGATCGAAGAGTTCCTCAACACCGTGGACGAGAGGACGTTCAGACGGCACGGCGAAAACCATGTGCCGGGCGAGCGGCTCACCTCCCCGCAGGCGCTGGAGGAGTGGCTGAGGGCCCAGGGCCTGGCAGCCGCCGACACCCGGCTGCGGGCAACCGACCTGGACGCCGCCGTCGAGCTGCGCACGGCGCTGAGGCGGGCACTCGGCGCCGACGCCGGTGCCACGGCAGCCCTGCGCAATTACCCGCTGCACCTCGCGCTCGACACGTCGGGCGCCCTGCTCGTCACCGCCCGGAGCGGCAGGCCGTGGCTCGACGCGATCACCGAAGAGGTGGCTCGCAGCACGGCGCGGGGAGACTGGACGCGCCTCAAGCTGTGCGCCGCGCCGGACTGCCGCTGGGCGTTCTACGACGCTTCCCGCAGCGGCCGCGGCCGCTGGTGCGACATGGAGATCTGCGGCAATCGCCACAAGACCCGCGCCTACCGCGAACGCCGCCAGCACCCCGCCGCCGACCGCACACCGTAGGCGAGCGCGTCCACGACTGCCGCAGCGCCTGGTTCACGAGGCGGCTCGACCGGGCCATACCCCTGGCCCGGGCCGCCGAACGGGCCCATGGTCCGGCCGGGCAGAAAAGGGAGACCTGACGTGATGTCGGTGGCGCCCCCGGCAGGACTCGAACCTGCGGCCAAGCGCTTAGAAGGTGTTCGAGGTTTAGCGGTGTGCCTGCCAGGGTTTTTGCAGGAGGCCGCAGACCAAAGTAAGCAAAGGCGCTTGGCCTAAATCTCTTGGGAGATTGACGCGGAACGTACCTCGAAACGGAGCTGCTCCGCAGCCCGCCGTGGGCTGCGGAGCAGTCCTGCACCGCGGCTCCACCATGTGGATCGAAACGACCTCGCGCAGAGGAACGTACCGCGGTGCCCCCGGCCGCTCCAGCGGCTGGGGAGCCGCATGGCCAAGATCATAAAATGCCAGGTGCAGAATGCATACATTCGATCATGAAGCGGCAACCGTGGACCGGAGCCACCGCTCTCACCCGATCGTCGACGCGCCCGGCGCCACGCCATCGGCGAGCAGATGCGCCAAGCCCGCCTCCACGCGAACCTCACGCAGCAGACGGTCGCCGAGCGCGCTGGCATCGAGCGGGACTCGTACGGCCGTATCGAGCGTGGCCAGGTCTCCCCGAAGCTCGACACTCTCCTCGACATCGCCGACGCGATCGGCGCTCCGCTCGCGCACCTCCTACGAGACTGAGCCCCGGCCACTACGGTGGCGTGATCAGCGGCGGACCGGAGCGAGGGAGCGGGTGAGCAGGGCGCGGAACCTGGCGTTGCTCGGCTCGGCCGCGTGCTCGCCGATGCGTCCGGTCCAGTCCCGGCAGACCACGCCGACGAACGCCGTGACTGCGGCGGCCGGCGCGTGCCGCCACGACGGGACCTGGTCGAGCCACGCCAGCGCGGCCGCGGGTGTCTGGTCGCTCTCCATGAGGCGGATCGCGGTGAGGGCGGGGTCGATCCAGGCGGGGCCGAGGGCGGGCATGGCCCAGTCGACGAGCCGGGCCGTGCCGTCGTGCACGAGGAGGTTGTGCGGGTTGGTGTCCGTGTGGAGCAGGTGCTCGCCGTGCAGCAGCTCGGCGTCGCCGGGCAGGAGGTGGGCGGCGTACCGGTCGGCGAACTGCGGCAGTTCGGCGGGCACGGGCGGGAGGTCGGCGAGGCGCCGCATCAGGGCAGCCACGGCGTCGACGTCCGGCGACCCGGCGGAGAGGTCCGCGGTCCGGCCCGGCGCCAGGTCGAAGACGAGCGCGTGCCAGCCGGCCTCGCGTACGGCCAGGCGCAGGGCGGGGCTGACGGCGTCGACGAGCGGCGCGACGCGCTGCTCCTGCGCGAGGCCGGCCAGGCCCTCGGTGTGCTTGCCCCGCACGGCCTTGACGAAGAACGCGCCGGCGGCCGCGGTGAGCCGCACGGCGGCGGAGCAGTTCAGTCCCTGCTCGATGGACTCGGCGGACGTCACGACGCCTGTGTGCTGCTGGACCGCGGCCCGGAGCGGGGCGGGCAGGTCGACCCACGGTAGGTGTTGCTCGATCACGATGTCTCCTCGTGCGGGGAGGGGCGCCGGGTGCCGTCGCCCCTCCGATGATGGCGTAGGTCAGCCCTGCGTCTGGCCGCACTTGCGGCAGCGCATCTTGCCGGACCAGCCGACCCAGTCGTGATCGCAGTCGTCCGCGCTGAGGGTGTGCCACATGGTGATGTCCTTCTTTCGGTGGTGGGTTGTCTCGCCTGGCGGTCCAAGGGGGTTGAAGCCCTCGGTGGCGGGCCGCTCGTCGGCCGCAGGCGATCCGGCGGACGGCCGTGGTTCACCCCGAGGGGTGAGCCTCACCAGAGGAGCGGGGTTCCGCAGGTGGTGCAGGGCAAGGTGTTGGCGACCCAGAGGTGGAAGCTCTTGTCCTTTGGGTCGCACTCCCAGATGCGGGTGGCCACGCCGGGGCAGCCGGGTTTCGAGCAGGGCACGTACTCGGTGTCGGTGGTGTCCACTCCGCTTCTCTCCTGGTCGCTTGTCGTGAGGACCCCGCCCCGGGCGGCGACTGCCGTGCAGACGCCCGGGGCGGGGGTGTTGGGTGCTCCGGCTGAGAGCGGGGCGCGCGGTCGGCCGGAGCAGGGCCCCGCGCGCGTCCGATCCGTCGGCGGGCGCGCGCGAGGCGGTCAGGGGCCTACCGGCCGGCGTACGGCGAGTAGGAGTACGAGCGCGGAGGGCGCGGCCTGGTCGGGCAGCCGTCCCGGTGGACGGTCGCGGAGCCGTCGGCGCCGCTACCGCCGTCGACCTGGACGGCCTCGGCCTGCCCGTGGGGGATGAGGCCCCCGCACCGGTCGCAGCGGGTTGGCGGCCGTGCGCGGCCCATCTGGATGTCGAGCCAGTCCTGCAACGGCATCTCGGACGCAGCGACGAGGCGGTGCTCCTCGCGGCATGCCTTGCAGGTATACAGGCCGAGGCCGGGTGGCTCCACCACGTGGATGAGCTCGGCGTCGTCCGCGGGGCCCTTGTGCCAGGAGCACCAGGTCGGGCACTCGATCACGAGTCGGCCCTCACACACGCGGGGTGGGCCCGGAGGAAGAGGCGCACACCGTTGGCGTCGTGACGGGGCTCGATGGGGACAGCGGTGCGCGTCGACACCTGCCGGTCGCAGTACGCGCAGGAGCCGCCACGGCGCTGCTCGCTGGTCAGGTCCTTCAGCAGCAGGGGCGGTGCTGCTCTCATGTCTCCACTCCCACCAGCCGTGGTGAGAGCAGCGCTGCCAGGCGGTCTCGGAGGTTCTCTGCCTCGTCGCGGGAGAGGACGAGCGGGACGCCGGCCTGCGGCTGGTCCAGGGAGTACAGCACGACCGGCACTCGCACTTCGCCGGTCTGCTGCTCGATGCTCGGTAAGGCACCGCGCTGCGGTGAGACGTGCGATGCGGGCGACACAGTGACGGCCCCTTTCGTTGACGGGCCGTCACCGTAGGCGTCTTCCCCGCGGGGAAGAGGGACAGCTTGTCCCCCTGTCCCAGCCTGTCCCTCTTACGCGGTGGAGACGCCGACCGCTTCGCCGAGCCGTGCCGCCTCGCCGCGCAGCGCGCGGGGGGCGTTGCGCCACAGGTCTGCCGCGACGGTGCGCGCCGAGGGGGTGTAGGCCACGGTCTCGGCGCCGATGCGGTGGGCGAGCTGCATCACGTGTAGGGCGGCCGTTCGGTCGCCGCGCTGGAGGTGCCCGCGGGCGACCTCCACCCACAGGCGGGCTCGGCGCTCGGTTGAGGGCATGGTGTCGGGGTCGATGTCGTCGGCGAGCGAGAGCGCGCGCTGCGAGCGCTGGAGGTCTGTCGCGACGCTGACCGCGTGGAAGTCGACGTTCGCTCGTCCGAAGACCGTGGACGGGTGGACGTAGGCGGCGGGCAGGGACTTCGCGACCTGGTCGCCGCGGTCCCAGTACCGCCATGCCTCGCCATCGCGGCCGTCGCGCGCGCAGGTGACGGCGGCGTGCAGCTGGAGCGCGCCGTACACGCCGCGCCAGTCGTCCGGCGCGCCGTCGAGATGCGGGCGGATGAGGTCGGCGGCCTCGGTCACCACGCGCAGCGTCAGCTGTTGCCGATGACGAACGTTCGAAGCTCATGGCCGCCCACCGGAAGCGCGAGCCCTTCGATATCGAACTGGGTTTGCCAATATCGTGGTCCTCGAAGGCAGCCGAGGTGAATTGGTTCCAGTTCGCGGTCGAGTGCGTCGACTGGAAATGGCCGCGCGCTTCCGGCAACACCCGCAAGAACATGGCGAAGGCGTTGACGCCCGCGATCATCGCCTTGCTGCGTACGCCTCCGCCGGCCTACTTCGAGCCTGTGAACGTCCGCACGGCACTGCGGGAGTACGCCTTCAACGCCAACCGGCGCAACAAGCCCGTCCCCGATGAGGTCCAGACGATTCTCGACTGGATCGAGCGCAACTCCCTCCCGATGAGCGCCTGGAAGAAGACCGAGAACGTCGACAAGGTCGTCACGGCGCTCAGTACCCGCCTGGACGGCACCGCGGCGGCCGCCAGCTCGGTCGCCCGCAACGACCGGATCATGAACCTGGTCATGGGATACGCGATCAGGCACAACTACCTGAAGGTCAATCCGTTCCCGAAGGGTAAGGGAGTGCGCACCGCTCTGAAGGTGGCTCAGGCCATCGACAAGCGATGCCTCCTCAACCGTGACCTGGTCGCAGAAATGCTGGACTGGATAGGTAAGCGTCCACGACGAGGACGTTTGTACCGGGCCTTTTTCGCGACCCTCTACTTCGCGGGTCTGCGCCCCGAAGAAGCTGTCGGCCTCCGGGTCGGGGACGCGACGCTGCCGGAAGCGGGCTGGGGTGAGTTCGTCGTCCATGAGGCCCAGCCTGAAGTCGGCAGCCAGTGGACCGACACGGGCGAGGTTCACAAGGAACGGGATCTCAAGGGCCGAGGCGAAGGCGACACGCGTACCGTCCCCATCCACCCCACCCTCGTCGCGATCCTCCGAGAGATCATCGAGGAGTACGACCTCAAGCCGGCCGACCTCCTCTTTCCTGGGGAGAAGGGCGGCATGCTCGCGGGATCCGTCTTCCGGCGCGTCTGGGTTAAGGCCCGCGAGGCGATCCTGTCCGAGCACGAATTCAGGACGCCGACCGGCAAGCGCGTGTACGACCTGCGTCACACCTGCCTCACAACCTGGCTCAACAGCGGCATCCCGCCAGCCCAGGTCGCCGAATGGGCGGGCAACAGCGTCCCCGTCCTGTTGGCGATCTATGCGCGCTGCATCGTCGGCCAACTGGACAACTACCTCAAACGGATCGAAGGTGTCCAAGACCTCCCGAAGGTGGTTGCGTGAAGAGCGGCCCCGGAACCCGGCGAAGAACGGGTTCCGGGGCCGCTTCGCTGTGCACGGGAGGGTCTGGAGGTGCTCCCCAGGGCCCTCATTCTGTGGGACGTATGTGGGATGATCACCCGTAGAGAGCCGGTTTTGACCGGTGCCAGCCGGACTCGGGCCCCAGCGGAGGGGGAGAGTCCGGTTTACCTCGGATGATCATAAAGTGCAGTCTGACCTGCGGAAACGTCGTGCATCTGACGTGATGTCGGTGGCGCCCCCGGCAGGACTCGAACCTGCGGCCAAGCGCTTAGAAGGCGCCTGCTCTATCCACTGAGCTACGGGGGCCGGGTCGTGCTCGGCCGGTCCTGGGACCGGCCGGGTCAAGGATAGGGGTGACCCCGCCTTGGCCCGAGTGCTTCACCTGCGTGGCACGTTGTGGAGGTTCAGTGAAGCGAACCGATAATCGCAGGCGATTCCCGATCGCGCAGCGGTTTTTGCCGTCCCTGCCCCGGCTGTTGTGCACTCGTTATGCCTGCGCCACCCCCGCCCCTTCTGTCCCTCCGGGTGACCCGTACGGTACTCCGTCGCATCCTATCGGCGCGCAGAGAGGGGTATACGCTTCAAAAACTGCACCAAATTGGGCATTCTTCGCATGTGGTGACCTTGGATGTACGGCCTGAGCTGATCGACGCACTCTCCGCACTGCGCGACCGTGTCGCCGCCGTGCGTCTCCCGCTTCCGCTGCCGGGCGCGCCCCGCGCCCGGCAGAGCAGGAGCGAGCTGCTCGCGCAGCTGGACGACTACCTGCTGCCCCGCCTCAAGGACCCGGAAGCCCCGCTGCTCGCCGTGGTCGGCGGGTCGACGGGCGGCGGGAAGTCCACGCTGGTCAACTCCCTGGCGGGGCGTCAGGTCAGCGAGGCGGGTGTGCTGCGGCCCACCACGCGTACGCCCGTGCTCGTCTGCCACCCCGACGACCATCACTGGTTCGCGGGAACGCGCGTCCTGCCGGGCTTCACCCGTGTGTGGCTGCCCGAGGACCGCGAGCAGATCCCGGCCCCGGCGCGCGGCGGCGACGCGCGGGGGGTGCTCGTCGTGGAGACCGAGCCGGGGCTGCCGCGCGGCCTCGCCCTCCTCGACGCGCCCGACGTCGACTCCCTCGTCGTCGAGAACCGGCTGCTCGCCGCCGAGTTGATCTGCGCGGCCGACGTCTGGGTGATGGTCACCACCGCCTCGCGCTACGCCGACGCCATCCCCTGGCACCTGCTGCGCGCGGCCAAGGAGTACGACGCGACGCTCGTCACCGTCCTCGACCGGGTGCCGCACCAGATGATCGGCGAGGTCTCCCGGCAGTACGCGGCGCTGCTGACGCGCGCGGGGCTCGGCGAGGTACCCCGCTTCACCATCCCCGAGCTGCCGGAGTCGACCGGTGGCGGCAGCGGGCTGCTGCCGACGACCGCCGTGGCGCCGCTGCTCGGCTGGCTCACGCACCTGGCGAGCGACCCGGCGGCCCGGCAGCAGACCGTGGTGCGCACGGCGACCGGCGTGGTGCGCTCACTCAACGCGCGCATGCCGGAACTCGCCTCCGCCGTCGCCTCCCAGCACGCCGCCACCGGACGTCTGATGAGCGCGGTGGACGACGCGTACGGCACACAGGGCGAGCGGGTGCGGCGGCAGCTCAAGCAGGGCGCGGTGCTCGCGGGGGACGCCCGTACGCGCTGGCGAGGCCATCCGCGCGACAGCACGGCGCGCGAACTGCTCGACTCGCTCGCGGAGAGCCTCGGCACGCTCCTCCAGTGCGCCGTGGCAGCCGCGGACGAGCAGATCGCCGGGGTCTGGGACCGGGAACCCGCGGCCAAGGCGCTGCTCGCGCCGGGCCGGGACGTGGAGGCCGGCGAGCGGATCGCCATGCGGGCCCGGCGCTGGCGTCGTGAGCTGGACGAACTCGCCGAGGAAGAGGTACGGGAACTCGACCGCAACGCAGCCCCCGAGCCCGAGACGGTCTCCGCGCTGCTCGCCGCGTCCCTGCTCGGCGGGCGGCGCACCCGCACCGCGGGCGAGCGGCTCGCCGAGCTGCTGGGCGCGCAGAGCGCGCTGCGGCTGCGCGACCGGGGCGCCGAGCTGCTCGCCGCGTACATCGACCGGGTCCTGCACGGGGAGCGCGACCGGCGGCTCGCCCCCCTTGAGGCGCTCGGTGTGGCGCCGGAACCGCAGGCGGAACTGATCGCCGCGCTGTCCGTACTCCAGAAGGAGACGAGGTAACCCCTGTGAGTGATCTGGTGGATGTGGCCGACGCGAACGGCCAGAACGGCGAACCGGAGCGCGGCTCCAGGCGTTCAGGCGCGGCCCGGGGAGCGGCACGCGGGGACGGGCGGCGGCGGGCAGGCGCCGGGGCGGCGCGCCGGGCCGACGGCTCGGCCCAGGCGCGGACGGCGCAGGGCGGGCCTACCGGGGGCGGCGCGGTGCCCGGGCCGGGCGCGCCGGGCTGGGACGACGGGTTGATCGCGCGCAGGGCCCGTACGCGGTCCGGTGAGAGCGGCCCCGAGGGGCTGCTCACCGGTGGCGGCGGGCACGTCCCCATCGGCAGCCCGTACGCGGGGCCCCTGCGCACGCGGCTCGACGCGCTGGGCGAGCTGGTCGGACTCTCCCGCACCCGGGTCGACGCGACCGTGCTGGCCGAGGCGGGCAGGGTGCTCGACGAGGCGTCGACGCGGCAGCGGCTCTCCTCACGCCACACCGTCGTCGCGATCGCGGGCGCCACGGGCAGCGGGAAGTCCACGCTGTTCAACGCCCTGGCGGGGGTGCCGATCTCCGAGACCGGCCTGCGCAGGCCGACCACGGCGGCGCCCATCGCCTGCGTCTGGTCCGACGGCGCGGCCGGACTGCTCGACCGGCTCGCCATCCCCGGCAGGCTGCGCCGCAAGCCCCTCGCGGGCGGCGACGGCGACGAGGAGCTGCACGGGCTCGTCCTCGTCGACCTGCCCGACCACGACTCCGCGGTCACCGCGCACCGCGACCAGGTCGACCGCGTGCTCGGCCTGGTCGACGCGGTGATCTGGGTCGTCGACCCGGAGAAGTACGCGGACGCCGCGCTGCACGAGCGCTACCTGCGGCCGCTCGCCGGCCACGCCGAGGTCACCTTCGTCGTGCTCAACCAGGTCGACAGGCTGCCGGGCGAGGCCGCGGAGCAGGTGCTCGACGACCTGCGCAGGCTGCTCGACGAGGACGGCATGGCGCTCGGCGAGTACGACGAGCCGGGCGCGACCGTGCTCGCCGTCTCCGCGCTCGGCGGCCAGGGCATCGGCGAACTGCGCGAACTGCTCGGCCGCTTCGTGCAGGAGCGCACGGCCGCGGAGCGGCGGCTGGCCGCCGACGTCGCGGCCGCGGCGGGCCGGCTGCGGCCGAGCTACCTCGCGGACGGGCGCCCCGGCCTCGGCGAGCGCTCGCGCGAGCAGTTCAACGACCGGCTCGCCTGGGCCGTGGGCGCGGTCGCCGCGGGCGAGGCGGCGGAGCGCGAGTGGCGCAGGAACGCGGGGCGCGCCTGCGGGACGCCGTGGCTGCGGCTGTGGCGGTGGTACGAGCGCACGCGCACGCCGGGCGCCGAGGCGCCGCAGGAGCCGCTGGTGGTCGAGGAGGAGGCCACGGCGCGCCAGCGGGTCGAGCAGGCGGTGCGTACCGTCGCCGACGAGGCGTCCACCGGGCTTCCCGCGCCGTGGGCGCACGCCGTGCGCGAGGCGGCGGTGCGCGGCGCCGACGGGCTGCCGGAGGCGCTCGACGACCTTGCGGCCACGGCGGCGGCGCCGAGTGCCCGGCCGCCGCGGCCCGCGTGGTGGCCCGCAGCGGTGCTGGCGCAGGCGTCGATGACGCTGCTCCAGATCTTCGGGGCGCTGTGGCTGCTCGGCCAGATCGTGGGCGTCGTACCGCCCGGGCTGCTGCCGCCCGCGCTGATCATGCTCGCGGGCATCGTCGGCGGCCCGGTGGTCGAGTGGGCGTGCGCTGCCGCGGCGAAGGGGCCCGCGCGGCGGTACGGGCAGGACGTCGAGCGGCGGCTGCGGGAGACCGCCGCGGGCTGCGGGCGTGCCCGGGTGCTCGATCCGATCTCGGCGGAGCTGATGCGCTACCGGGAGGTACGGGAGCAGTTCGCCGCGGTCTCGGGCGTGGGGACCCTGCCGGGGAACGGGTTCGCGGGCGGCGCGCTGCCGGGCGCCGGGCTCGCAGGGACGCGTGGCGCGGGCGCGGGCAGGCGGGGGTCTCGCTCGTCCGGGTGACGGGGTTTTCCACAGATGAGGTCCCGTCGGGGCGGGTGGCGGCAGGTTGTCCACAGGCCCCGGCGGGATCGCGGCGTCTGGGCCACTCTGAGTGCGGGAGCCGGCGGTGGTGCCGGTGCCGGTTTCTGTTCCGGTGCTGGTTCCTGCTCCGGTATCGGGCAGGGCTGACCGCCGGTCGGTGGCAGCCGAGGTGTGCATCAAGGGGAGTTCGGGGGAGGGGCCGACATGACGGAGACGACGGTGACCCTGGTGGGGAACGTGGCGACCGGGGTGGAGTTCAGGGAGTCGCCGACGGGCGGTGTGGCGCGTTTCCGCTTCGCCGTTCCGGTACGGCGGTGGGACAGGGCCAAGGGGGACTGGACGGACGGGCCGACGAGCTTCTACACGGTCTGGGCCTGGCGGGCGCTCGCCGCCAACCTCGCGGCATCCGTGTCGGTCGGCGAGCCCCTCGTCGTCCAGGGCAGGCTGCGGGTCAGGGAAGAGGAGAGGGAGGGCAGGCGCAGGACGTTCGTGGACATCGAGGCAGCGGCCGCGGGCCACGACCTCGCCCGGGGCACCTCGATGTTCCGCAGGGTCGCCCGCGGCGGCCCGGGCCGGGTGGCGCCCAGTCAGGGTGAGGCGGTGGCGGGCCTGCTGGCGAGGGCGGGCGGAACGCGCGAGCAGGGGCACGACCCCTGGGCCGCGCCCGCAGGCGCGGGGGCCGCTGTCGCCGCGGGCGCCGGCTGGGGGGCCGCCCGTGCGGAGCCGGTCCGGGAGCCGCGGGAGGAGGCCGTTCGGGAACGGGAGCGGGAACCCGCGCGGGAGCGGGAGCGCGTGCCGGCGCGGGTGCGGCAGGGAGGGCAGCGACAGGAGCAGTTGTGGCCGGAGCCCGGCTCCGAGCCGGAGTCCGCGTCGGAGCCGGGGGCGTTGGCGCCGGCGCAGGAGAGCGCACACCCGAGAGCGGGGGCCGAGCCCGCACCGGGGCCGGAGGACGAGCCGCGACCCGGGGCGGAGGGACCACCCAGACCCGGGGCGGTGGGGCCGCCAAGAGCGCGGGCGCGGGGGCGGGGCAAGCGGGCGGTGGCGGAGGAGCCGGCGGTCGGCGTGGCGGCGGGCTGACGCCGGGGCGCGCGGAGCGGTGCGAGGGAGGGGAGCACGAGGGGAGGGGGAGCGCGGAGACGCGGGACGCGCGAACGACGGCCGCGAAACATCGACTTGCCGACAAAACCAGGGCGTTCGCGCTGGTCATTCCTGTGACACGCCGCTCGGCCGGTAACGATTGCGATTCGGTACGGCCGCCCGGACACGGGAGAGTCATTCGCCGGATTCGCCCTCCCTAGGATTCCAGTGGTCCACGAGCCCGCACCAAGGGGTTCCGGGCGAAGGGGAATTCGGTGCTCTCTGTCATACCGGCCGCATCCGCCATATCGGCCGCATCCGCGCGAAGGTCCGGCCCGGCCGGTGCGTACGGCCCGTCCCGTCTCGCCAGGCGCGGCGCGGTACGCCCGGCCTCGGCTGCCCTCGTCGCGGGACTGCTCGCACTGGGTGCCGTGGCCGGCGCAGGAAGCGCCGCCGCGGACGACTACGCCCTCCAGCGCACCGGCGGCGCGTCGGCCACGCTCGACGGCCTCGACGTGCACGCGGGCGCCGTCCTGCACACGAAGGACGCCGACGGGCGGGCGGTCGACCAGCCGCTCGACGCCGGCCTCTCCGAGATGAACGTGGACGGCGGCGGCAAGCTCAAGACGTACGGCGTCGACATCGACAACCCCGTCCAGGACGAGGCGAAGTACGTGGAGACGCCCTGGGCGCAGACCTCGCTCGGGGCCAACCGGAGCGCGGGGAAGATCCTCTGGATACTGCACCACTCCTATCCGCAGGTCGATGACCTCTCCGCGCTGGCCGGCTCCGCCAGGACCGGCGCCCTGACCGCGCAGACCGCAGCGGCGGGGACGCAGGTGGCCATCTGGCGCCTCTCGGACGGCGCCGACGTGGACGCGGCCGACCCGCAGGCCGAGCGGCTGGCCGACTGGCTGGGGAAGCACGCCCGCACGATGGCAGAGCCGCAGGCGTCGCTCACCCTCACACCGGGCGCGGTCTCCGGCCCCGCGGGGCAGCCGATCGGCCCGGTCACGGTCAGCACAGGCGCGCAGAGCGTGACGGTGGCGCCGCCCGCCGACGAGAGCGGGAGCGGGAGCGGGGTCAGGGTCACCGACGCGAAGGGCCGGACGCTCACCACGGCGAAGAACGGCACCAAGCTGTACTTCGACGTGCCGGTCCGCACCGGGCCCGGCGCCCAGAACGCCGGTACGGCGCGGCTGACCGTGCAGGCCACGGCGTCCGTGCCGGTCGGCAGGGCGTTCGCGGGCGTCGACAAGAGCCAGACGCAGATCCTCGCGGGCGCGAGCGACTCGACGGTCTCCGCGACGGCGTCCGGCACCTGGGCGCCGGACGGCGCGGCGGCGACGCTCACGGCGCGCAAGGACTGCGACAAGGGCGGCGTGGACATCACGGCGGCCAACATGGGCAAGGGAGTGTTCCGCTTCACGGCGGGCGGCGAGCCGGAGACCGTGGCGGCGGGCCGGGCGAGGACGGTGACGCTGCCGGTCTCCGAGGACCAGCGGTACGACCTCGCGGTCACCGGCGACCACGGGTTCCTCCAGCAGTTCTCCGGCACGCTCGACTGCCGGACCACCAGCGCGGCCCCGGACGCCGACCAGGGCGTCTCCACCATGAGCGCGGCGTCCGTCGGCGGGACGGCGGGCGGCGACACCACGGACCTCGCGAGCGAGGGCCTCGCGGAGACCGGCTCGTCCAGCGCGACCCCGGTGTTCGCGGGCATCGCCATCGCGCTCGTGGTGATCGGCGGCGGCGTGATCTTCGCGGTCCGCACCCGCAGGACGGGCCTCGGCACGGCCGACTGACGCGGCCGGCCACCGGTCCCGCCGGGCGGCCTCGCGGGCCCCTGGGGGCGTCCGCGGGCCGTGCCGGAGGTGGGCGTGGGCCGTACGCGGGCGGTTCCGGGGCCGTACGCGGACCGTACGCAGGCCGTGCCGGGGGCGGGCGCGGGCCGCAGGCGGGGGCGGGTGCCGGGAAAAATCTCGGAGAAAATCTCCGCGGCGTTGAACGGCGGCCGCCGTCCGTCCGTATTTCTGGGCGGAACGGGTGGCCTGGCGGGGCCACCCGTTCCGCCTTTGCCCGGGCCCGGCGGGGGTCAGGTACCGGCCCCGGCGCAGGCCCGGTGCGAGCCCCGGCAAGGGTGGGCGCAGGTCAGGCGGGGGCCCGGCGCGCGGGCGCGGGGGAGTGGCCGAAGCGTGGGCGTACTGGTTTTCGCCGGGGGATGGACGGCTGGCAAGATGGGGTGTATCTGCCCTCACGCGGCGGAGCCGCACATTGGCCCTTCTCGATTGCCGGACGGTTTCTCTTGGCTGAGTACATCTACACGATGCGCAAGGCGCGCAAGGCGCACGGCGACAAGGTCATCCTCGATGACGTGACGCTGAGCTTCCTGCCGGGCGCGAAGATCGGTGTGGTCGGTCCGAACGGCGCCGGCAAGTCCACCGTGCTGAAGATCATGGCGGGCCTCGAGCAGCCCTCGAACGGCGACGCGTTCCTCGCGCCGGGGTACAGCGTCGGCATGCTGCTCCAGGAGCCCCCGCTGGACGACTCCAAGACGGTCCTCGAGAACGTCCAGATGGGCGCGGCGGAGATCATGGGCAAGCTCCACCGCTTCAACGAGGTGGCCGAGCTGATGGCGACGGACTACTCCGACGCCCTCATGGAGGAGATGGGCAAGCTCCAGGAGGACCTCGACCACGCCAACGCGTGGGACCTGGACACCCAGCTCGAACAGGCGATGGACGCGCTGGGCTGCCCGCCGGGCGACTGGCCCGTCACCAACCTCTCCGGTGGCGAGCGCCGCCGTGTCGCGCTCTGCAAGCTGCTGCTCGAAGCCCCCGACCTGCTGCTCCTGGACGAGCCCACCAACCACCTGGACGCCGAGTCCGTGCAGTGGCTGGAGCAGCACCTCGCGAAGTACGCGGGCACCGTCGTCGCCGTCACCCACGACCGGTACTTCCTGGACAACGTCGCCGGCTGGATCCTGGAGCTCGACCGCGGCCGCGCCATCGGGTACGAGGGCAACTACTCCACCTACCTGGAGACCAAGCAGACCCGCCTCAAGGTCGAGGGCCAGAAGGACGCCAAGCGGGCCAAGCGCCTCAAGGAGGAGCTGGAGTGGGTCCGCTCCAACGCCAAGGGCCGGCAGGCCAAGTCGAAGGCGCGCCTCGCCCGGTACGAGGAGATGGCGGCCGAGGCCGACAAGATGCGGAAGCTGGACTTCGAGGAGATCCAGATTCCGCCGGGCCCGCGCCTGGGCAACGTCGTCGTCGAGGTCGAGCACCTGGCGAAGGCGTTCGGTGAGAAGGTCCTCATCGACGACCTGTCGTTCACGCTGCCGCGCAACGGCATCGTCGGCGTCATCGGTCCCAACGGCGCGGGCAAGACCACGCTGTTCAAGATGATCCAGGGCCTGGAGACGCCGGACTCCGGCTCGATCAAGGTCGGCGACACGGTCAAGATCAGCTACGTCGACCAGGGCCGCGCCAACATCGACCCGAAGAAGACGCTGTGGGCGGTCGTCTCCGACGAGCTCGACTACATCAACGTCGGCCAGGTCGAGATGCCGTCCCGTGCGTACGTGTCCGCGTTCGGCTTCAAGGGTCCGGACCAGCAGAAGCCGGCAGGCGTGCTCTCCGGCGGCGAGCGCAACCGGCTGAACCTCGCGCTCACCCTCAAGCAGGGCGGCAATCTGCTGCTCCTCGACGAGCCCACCAACGACCTCGACGTCGAGACGCTCTCCTCCCTGGAGAACGCGCTCCTCGACTTCCCCGGCTGCGCCGTCGTGGTCTCCCACGACCGGTGGTTCCTCGACCGGGTCGCGACGCACATCCTCGCCTACGAGGGCAACTCGAAGTGGTTCTGGTTCGAGGGAAACTACGAGTCGTACGAGAAGAACAAGGTGGAGCGGCTCGGCGCGGACGCGGCCAGGCCGCACCGCGCCACGTACCGGAAGCTGACGCGCGACTGACATGGCACGCTTCCTGTACCGCTGCCCGCTGCGCTGGGCGGACATGGACGCCTTCGGGCACGTCAACAACGTGGTCTTCCTCCGGTATCTGGAGGAGGCGCGCATCGACTTCATGTTCCGCCTGGCGCCGGGCGACGGCTCGGCGTCGTTCTCCGGCGGGTCCGTCGTCGCCCGCCACGAGATCGACTACAAGCTGCCGCTCGTCCACCGCTACGAGCCGGTCCCCATCGAGCTGTGGGTGACCGCGATCAGGGCGGCGTCGCTGACCGTCGCCTACGAGGTGAAGGACCCGGCGACCGAGGAGACGCCGGAGCGCCTGTACGTGCGGGCGTCGACCGTCGTCGTCCCGTACGACCTCGATGCGCAGCGGCCGCGGCGGATCACCGCGGAGGAGCGGTACTTCCTCCAGAAGTACCTGGACGACGAGTGACGAGCAGGGACGGGGTGGGAGCCCTCGTGGGAGTGTCCGGTGACGACGCGGGCGCCGCGCCAGGCGGTGGGGCGCTCGGCACGCTGCGCCTGGCCGACGCGGGGGAGGCGGCGGACCTCGCCGCCTTCCTCGGGCGCCTGCTGCACTACGACAAGGCGGCCGCTGTACGGCTCCAGAGCGGGAGCGGCGCGCTCGCCGTGTTCGGGCGGCCGCCCTCGTTCGAGGTCATCGCGGTCCGTACGGTCAGGCTGCGCGCGCCGCGCGCTGCGGACGGCGCCGCCGCTGCGCGGGACGCGCTCGATGCGACGGTGTCCGCGGGCGACCTGCTGGAGGGCGTCGCCGAGGGGCCGGCCGAGGTGGCCGTGCCCGCGCCTGTCACGGGCCCGCCGTGGGCCGGGGTGCTGCCGCCGCGCGGCGGCTGGCGGCCCGTGCCCGGACTGCCGGGCGTCGCGCAGATGGCGCGGGCGGTGGCGGGCGCGGTCGCCGAGTTCAGGCGGCGCGACGAGGAGTTGCCCGCCGACCGGCGCACCCGGGGCGAGCGCGACCGCATCGGCCACGAGATCTGGTCGAGGACCCTCGGCGACACGGGCCTGCCGCTGCGCGCGGTGCACGCCGCAAGGTCCGTCGGCTTCCTGCGCCCGCCGGGCACGGCGGAGGGCGCGGGCGAGGCCGCGCTGTTCGCCGCGGGCGCGTGGCTGAGGCTGCGCACCGCATACGGCTCCGTCGCGGTCCGCGTGGGCGGCGCCGGCCTGAGCGCCCTCCCCGGCCTCAACATCACCCCCGCCTGACCCCCGGCTCGCCCTGGGCGTCATCCGCGCGACGCCTCCCGCCCGCACGCCCCCCGCCCGACCCGGTGGGACACGCCCGTAAGGGGGACGCGGCCAGGGGGCAGGGGCTGGGGGAACCGGTGCCCGCCTCCTGCGCGTGCTCGGGAGAGGAGGCCATACCGTACGCTTCTGCGGATGTCGGGCGGACAAGATCCAGTCAAGGCCGGTGCGCGCCGCCGGTCCTGACGGCCATACTGCTGACCGGGGTGCGCCCCGGCGTCCGCCGGGGGGCGGGCCGACACCAGGACCTGAGGGGGAAGGTCGCGTGACACAACTGCCGGACACGGCGGCGCCGCCCGCGCCGCCCGTTCAGCCGCCGCCCAGGACGCCCGCGCAGCCGCCCGGCGCGGCGCCCGGGGGCGGCCGCCGCGAGGCGTGGCGCGAGGCCGCGGTCCGCGTGCGCCGTGCGGCCCGTACGGAGCCCGGCAGGCTGCGCATCATCGGCGCCGCGCTCGCGCTCGCCGTCGTCGTGTTCGGCGCGGCCGCCGCCTGGCAGAGCGCCGACCGGTACGCCTCGGCCGACGCGGTCGTCAGCCGCGGCCAGACCGTCAAGGACACCGCCGACCTGTACGGCGCGCTCGCGGACGCCGACACGCAGGCCGCCACCGGCTTCCTCGCAGGGGCCACCGAGCCCGCCTCCGTGCAGGGCGCCTACCGCGACGACATCGCCCGTGCCGCCGGGCTGCTCTCCGACGTCGCGGAGAACACCGAGCCAGGCAGCCGCTCCGCCGACCTGATCGCCGGCATCACCAGGCAACTGCCCGTCTACACCGGCCTGATCGAGCGGGCCCGCGCGGAGAACCGCCGCGGCCTGCCCCTCGGCGGCGCCTACCTGCGGTACGCCAACGACCGGATGACCAGGCCCGGCGGCATCCTCCCGGACGCCGAGGCGCTCTACGAGGAGGAGAGCGGCCAGTTGCGCGCCGAGTCGGGCGACGCGCAGACCTGGCCGTACGCGGCGCTCGCGCTCGGCGTGCTCGCCCTGGTGGCGCTGGCCGCCGCGCAGCGGCGCAACTACCGGCACACGCACCGCGTGTTCAACCGGGGCCTGCTCACCGCGACCGCCGCCTGCACGGCCGCCGTGCTGTGGCTGGTCGCCGCGCAGGCGGTCGGCGGCCTCGGCCTCGACAACGCCGACCGGCACGGCCAGCGCTCGCTGACCGCGCTCAACGCCGCCCGGATCAACGCCCTCAAGGCCCGCGCCGACGAGAGCCTGACGCTGGTCTCCCGCGGCTCCGTCGTCGCAGCCGACGGCAGGACCGACAAGTACGAGGTCGACTTCGGCGCCAAGACGAAGGCGCTGGCCGCCGAGTTGGACCGTGCGAGGGCGCTGGCCGCGGGCACCGGGGGCGCCGGCCCCGTCACCGACGCCGTCGCCGCCGTCACCACCTGGCAGGAGCGCCACAGGCGCGGCAGCGCCGACGGGGCAGCCGGCAGGTTCCAGGACGCCCGCGACGCGCTCGACGGCCCCGGCGCCACGAGCGAGCAGGCGTTCGACGACGTCAACACCGGGATCGCCAGGGCGATCGGCTACGAGCAGCGCGAGTTCACCACGTCGGCGCGCGACGGCAGGGGCGCGCTCACCCTGGTCTGGCTCGGTGCCGCGCTGCTCGCGGTGCTCGCTGCGGTGAGCGCGATCCTCGGAGTGGGCCGCAGGCTTTCGGAGTTCAGGTGAGAGGGGGAACCATGGGTTCCGCGTCCGGCAGGTCCCGTGCGAGGGGCCGCCTCACCGCGGTCGGCGCCGCCTGCGCCGTGACCGCCGCGCTCGTCGCCGTCCCCCTCGTGCAGCACGAGACCCGGCACGAGACCCGGCACGAGGCACAGCACACGGCCCGGCGCGGGGCCCCGCACACGGCGGCGGATCCGTCGCAGGCCCAGGCCGAGCCGCAGGCGCCCCCCACCGCGCCGCACGGCCCCGGCGGCGCCCGGCAGGCCACAGCGAGCACCGAGCCCGCCGCGCCCTCCCAGGAGGAGACGTGCCCGAGCACCGGGCAGCCGGCCCAGGCCAGCGTCCCGGCGTCCAAGGCAGGGGGGCCGACCATCGACGCGATGCTCGCGCGCAAGGGCGACGACCGCAAACTCGTCGTCGGCGTCGACCAGAACAGCTACCGGTGGGGCTATCTGAACCCGGCGACCGACCAGTTCGAGGGGTTCGACATCGACCTGGCGCACGCCATAGCGAAGAACATCTTCGGGGACGCCGACGCCGTCACCTTCAAACCGGTGTCCACGGCGGAGCGCACCACCGCCCTCGCCAACGGCTCCGTCGACCTCGTCGTGCGCACCATGACGATCGCCTGCAACCGCCTGGACCAGGCCGAGTTCTCCACGGCCTACTTCACCGCGGGCCAGCAGGTGCTGGCGCCCAAGGACGACTCGGGCATCACCGGCTACAACAGCTCGCTCAGCGGCAGGCGCGTGTGCACGGCGACCGGTTCGACGGCCGTGCAGGAGCTGGAGAAGGCCGACCCGTACCACGTCGTCTTCTGGGACAGGTCCAACGGCAAGGGCTACAACCCGCACCACGTCGACACCGACGACCTCAGCGTCGCCAACCAGCTCGACTGCCTGGTACGGCTGCAACTCGGCCTGGTCGACGCGGTCATCACCGACAACGCGCTGGCCGCCGCGCAGGCCGCGCAGGACCCCGCGGTCGAGCTGAAGGGCAGGAAGCCCTTCACCACGGAGTACTACGGCGTCGCGGCGAAGCCCGGCGCCGACGACCTGGTCGCCCGCGTCAACTCCGTACTGGAGCAGTACCGTTCCGGTGGGGCAGCGAGCCCCTGGCGCAGGTCGTACGACAAGTGGCTGAAGGCGGAGCTCGGCCCCTCGGCGGGACCGCCCGCCCCCCTCTACCTGGCCGGGCACTGACCCGGGCGGGCAGCGCGGCCGGCCGGCGCCGGAAGCGCGCGAACCACCCAGCACCACGAGCGGAGAGGTGATCGATGGGCGCCACGGGCCCCTTCCCCGACCCTTCGGGGACATCGCCGGGACCGGTGTTCGACCGGGACGAGGCGGACCGTGCCCTCGCTCGCCTGCACGCCGAGCACGAGGCGATAGAGACCTCACTGCTCTCCCTCCAGGACCACGCGGGCCGCAGGCTGCTCGAAGGCGCGGAGCTCACCGGCATCACCAAGACCCGCTGGGCGGCGACCGAGCAGTCGATCACCGTGCTGTGGACGTACTACGACGCCTACACCAAGGCGCTCGACGAGGCGGCCGCGCTGCGCGCCAGGCGCCGCTGGCCCGGCAGGGACGACCTGGCGGAGCTCACGGAGCGGCTGCGCGGCCCCTCCGTCACGGTCGGCGGCACGGGCGGCAGGCTCGCCGAGCACTTCACGCTCGCCCGCCTGGTCGACCGGATGAACGAGCTGTACGCCGCGTCACTCGACCTGATCGTGGCGGCGGACGCGGTGTGGTCGGCGCTGCCCGCGCGGATCGACCTGCTCGCGGCCGAGCTGCGCCGCACCCGCTCCCTCGCGCACTCCGTCGGGGTGCGCCCGGGCGAGCACCCGGCGGGCGACGACCTCGCGGAGATCACCGACGAGCTCACCGCGCTGCGCGCCGAGGTGGTGTCCGACCCGCTCGCGTACTGGCGTCCCGCGCAGGGCAGTTCGGCGCCCGGTGGCGGCACGCCCGACACCCGGCGCTACGACCGGGCGGCCCGCGCCCTGGAAGACGTGCGGCGCGAGATCGAGGCGGTGCTCGAAGTCCGCAAGGACTCCGAGGAGCGGCTGCTGCGGCTGCGCGACGTCATCTCGCGCGCGGACCGCACGCTCACCGAGGCGCGCGCGGCCCGCGGCGAGGTGCTCGCCAAGATCGCGGCGACGGAGGTGCCCGCGGTCAGCGGGCCCTCCTCGGTGCTGCACGAGCGCCTCTCGACGGCCGCCGGGTACCGCAGGAACGCGCAGTGGCACAGGCTCTCGCCCCTGCTGGAGGCGCTCGAACGGGACGCGGAGGACGAACTGCTGCGGGCCCGTGAGTCGTTGACCGCGGTCACCGCGCCGCTCGCGGTCCGCGCCGAGCTGCGCGGCCGGCTCGACGCGTACCGGGCGAAGGTGGCGCGGCTCGGCCTCGCGGAGGACACGCTGCTCGCCGAGCGGTACGACGCCGCCCGCAGGATGCTGTGGAGCGCGCCCTGCGACCTGCGGGTGGCCGAGCAGGCGGTGCTGCGCTACCAGCACCTCGCCGCCGACCTCGCGGAACAGGCGCGGGGCCGGGCGGCGGGCCAGGCGCCCGGGCAGGTGCCGGGCCAGCGGGGGCCCGCCGAGCAGTACGGGCACGACGGGGAACGCGACGGACGGGGGCAGCGGGGATGACGACGGGGGAGACGGGAGGCGCGGCGCGGGTACCGTGCCAGCGGCCTGACTGCGACGGCGCGTACGAGGACGTGGGCGGGGGCGAGCTCTACTGCGACATCTGCGGCCTCGCGCCCGTCGTCTCGCCCACGGGCGCCCTCTCCTCCCCGCCGACCGGCCTCGCCGCCGCAGGCGCGGGCGGCCCCACGGCGGGCGGTCCCACGGCGGGACAGGCAGGACCCGCGGGGCCGCCGGCGGCCGGATCGGCGGGCGCTTCCGGATCCGCAGGGTCCGGCGGACCCACCAGGCCCACCGGACCGACCGGTTCGGCCGGTTCGACCGGTTCGCCCGGGTCCGCGGGCAGCGGCTCCTCGTCCCGGTCGGCGACCTCGCACAGGTCGGTCTCTGGGCGGCTCTCCCGGGGGCTCACGGGCGAGGCCTCGGCCAGGTCGCTCTCCGTGCTCAGCTCGGGCAGCTCGGGCGCCGTGTCGGGCCGCGGCGGGCTCGGCGCCGGCCTCGTCGCCGTGCCCGCGGTGCCCAGGCCCGACCCGCGCGACGCCGTCATGGAGCACGCCGAGGTCCCCGAGCGGAAGCGGTTCTGCTCGCGCTCCGACTGCGGCGCGCCGGTGGGCCGTTCGCGCGGCGGGCGGCCCGGCCGCACCGAGGGGTTCTGCACCAAGTGCGGCCACCCGTACTCGTTCGTGCCGAAGCTGCGCGCGGGCGACGTCGTGCACGGCCAGTACGAGATCGCCGGGTGCCTCGCGCACGGCGGCCTCGGCTGGATCTACCTCGCCGTCGACCGGGCGGTCGACGGCCGCTGGGTGGTGCTCAAGGGCCTGCTCGACACGGGCGACGCCGACGCGATGGCGGCCGCCATGTCCGAGCGCAGGTTCCTCGCCGAGATCGAGCACTCCAACATCGTCCGCATCTACAACTTCGTCGAGCACCTCGATCCGCGCACGGGCTCGCTCGACGGCTACATCGTCATGGAGTACGTCGGCGGCAAGTCCCTCAAGGAGATCGCCAACGACCGGCGCTCCCCCGAGACCGGCCGCCGCGACCCGCTGCCGGTCGAGCAGGCGTGCGCGTACGGCATCGAGGCGCTCGGCGCCCTCGGCCACCTGCACAGCCGCCACCTGCTCTACTGCGACTTCAAGGTCGACAACGCCCTCCAGACCGAGGACCAGCTCAAGCTCATAGACATGGGCGCGGTGCGGCGGATGGACGACGACGAGTCCGCGATCTACGGCACCGTCGGCTACCAGGCGCCCGAGGTCGCCGAGGTCGGCCCGTCCGTCGCCTCCGACCTGTACACGGTCGCGCGCACGCTCGCCGTGCTCACGTTCGACTTCCAGGGCTACACCAACGTGTTCGCGGACTCGCTGCCCGACCCCGAGCACATCGAGGTGTTCCGGCGCTACGAGTCCTTCTACCGGCTGCTGGTCCGCGCCACCGACCCCGACCCGGCCCGCAGGTTCTCCTCGGCGGAGGAGATGGCCGAGCAGTTGACCGGGGTGCTGCGGGAGGTCGTCGCGCTCCAGACGGGCCGGCCGAGGCCCGCGCTGTCCACGCTGTTCGGGCCCGAGGTGCGGGTCGCGGACACCCGGCTGTTCGCCGAGCTCAAGGACGACGTGTCGCTGCTCGGCGCCCGCAGCGCGGTCTCCCGCAGGGCCCGCAGGGCGGCCCGGGCGCAGGCCCCCGCACCGGCCGCGCACGCCGGGTCCTCGGGCGTCGCGTGGGCGGACCCCGCGATCGCGGCGCTGCCGCCCGCAGGGGCGGGTCCCGGCGTGCCCGCGCAGCGCGGCCCGCTGCCCGCGCCGTACGCGGGCGAGGCGCGGGGCGGCGCGCGCGGCGCGGTCGCCGAGGCGCTGCGGCTCGTCCCCCTCGACGTGCGGGCGACCGTCCTCGCCCTGCCCGTGCCCCGGGTCGACCCTGGCGACCCGGACGCCGGGTTCATCGCGGGCCTGCTCGCCACGTCCGCGTACGGCGAGCTGATCGCCGCGCTCGACGTGGCGAAGCGGCAGACCTCGGGCGACGCGACGGAGGTGCGGCTGCGGGAGGTGCGCGCCCATCTGGAGCACGGCGACACCGCCGCGGCGGGCGCCGCGCTCGGGGCGGTGGAGTCCCGCCACCCCGACGCCTGGCGCGTCGTCTGGTACCGGGGCCTGATGGCGCTGGCGACCGGCGACCACGCCACCGCCGCGCTCGCCTTCGACGCGGTCTACGACGCTTTCCCCGGCGAGCCCGCGCCGAAGCTGGCGCTCGGCCTGTGCGCCGAGGTGCTCGGCCAGCTCGACAACGCGGCGGAGTACTACCGACTCGTATGGGCGACGGACCCGAGCTATGTGAGCGCCGCGTTCGGGCTCGCCCGGGTGCAGCTGTCGGCGGGGGACAGGGACGGCGCCGTGGCGACCCTGGAGTCGGTGCCCGAGGCGTCCATCCACTACACGGCGGCGCGGGTCGCGGCCGTTAGGGCGCGGCTGCGCAGAAGGATCGCGGCCGAGCCGCTGCTGCCCGATCTGACCGCGGGGGCCGGGCAGGTGGAGGCGCTGCGGCAGCTCGGGCTCGACGCGGTGCGCAGGGAGCAGTTGTCGGCCGAGGTACTCGGCACGGCCCTCGACTGGGTAATCTCCGGGGGCCGGGGCGCGCGGCCCGACACGGCGGCGACCCTCCTCGGCAGCAGTCTCGACGAGCGGGGCCTGCGCTTCGGCCTCGAACGCTCGTACCGGGCACTCGCCCGGCTCGCCCAGCGCGGCGAGGAGAGGATCGAACTGGTGGAGCGGGCCAACCGTTTCCGCCCCAGGACGTGGGTGTGAAAGATGGCGCAGAAGCACCAGCGGGACGTCAGCACCTCGCCCTGCCCCAACCCCGCCTGCCGTGAACCGGTGGAGCCGGGCGACCTGTTCTGCGGCGCCTGCGGGTACGACCTGACGTCGGCGCCGCTGCCCGACGAGGCGCAGGGCCGCGCGCCGGCGGAGCCGGGCGGCGGCGCGGGCCCGGCCCCGGTCTCCTGGCCCCAGGCCCAGGCGGGCGGCGGGCCGGACGCCTCCGTCAGCACCCAGCACCCGGGCGACCTGCCGGGCGTCGACTCGCACGGCGCCAGGCTCTCCGCCGAGAGCGGCGACTTCGTGCTCCCCTCGCCCGGCGGGGGCGCCCCGGCCGGCGGGCGGCCCGAGGCCCCGGCGGGGCCCGTGCGGGAAGCGCACGCCGCCGACCCGGCTGCCGTGCGCGCCGACCTGCCGCAGGACCCGCGCGCCGCAGGACCTGGCGGGTCGCCGCAGCCGGGCGAGGCGCTCTGCGTGGCGTGCAGGGCGGGCCGGGTCGACAGCGACGGCTACTGCGAGAACTGCGGGCACGCCCAGCCCCGCGAGCGCGACCACGTCGAGCGCGACCTCGGGGCCGTCGCCGCGGTCAGCGACCGCGGGCTGCGCCACCACCGCAACGAGGACGCGTTCGCCGTGTCCACGGCGGCGGCGGGCGACGGCACCCCCGCGGTGATCGCCGTGGTCTGCGACGGCGTCTCCTCGGCCGCGCGGCCCGACGAGGCCTCGGCCGCGGCGTCGTCGGCCGCCGAGGCCGCGCTGCTCGCGGCCCTGCCGCGCGGCACCCACCCGCAGCAGGCCATGCACGAGGCGATCGTCACCGCTGCGCAGGCCGTCGACGACCTGGTCGGCAGCGTCTCAGCCGCGGGGGAGCCGGGGCCCGTCAGGAACGCGCCTGCCTGCACCATCGTCGGCGCGGTCGCGCTCGGCGGCCTGCTGGCGGTCGGCTGGGTCGGCGACAGCCGCGCGTACTGGGTGCCCGACGACCGTACGGGTCCGGCGGCGCGGCTCACCGAGGACGACTCCTGGGCCGCGCAGATGGTGGCCGCCGGGCTGATGAGCGAGGCGGAGGCGTACGCCGACGAGCGGGCGCACGCCATCACCGGCTGGCTCGGCGCGGACGCGTACGAACTGGAGCCGCACACCGTCTCGTTCAAGCCGGACCGGCCGGGCACCGTCGTCGTCTGCACGGACGGGCTGTGGAACTACGCGGAAGGCGTGGAGGAGATGGCCCGCGCCGTGCCCGCGGACGCCTCGGCCAGGCCCCTGCACGCGGCGCGTGTCCTGGTCGGACACGCCCTCGACGGCGGGGGCCACGACAACGTAACAGTGGCGGTCCTGCCGTTCGCCCCGCCGGTGGCGGGGGCAGAATCCGCCTGCGCCGCGACCTGACCGCTCCGCCCCGATCTCCGCCCTTTGGTCCGGCGCCGCCGCGCGGCCCGTACGGCATCGCCGCCGGCGCCCGGCACGGCCGCGCCCACCCCCCCGGCGGGCGGGACCGCGCAGCCGTCCGCCGCCGCGCCCCGGCACGACCGACGCAACCGACAGGAACAGCGCGACCAGCGTGAACAGCGCAGGCGACGCGACCGACACGACCGGCACCACACGAGAGACCGACGCCAGCACCGACACGGCAAGTACCCGGCCGACCCGTACGACCGACACCGTCTCCCCCCGGACGCGCCCCCGCCCCACTCCACCAGACCCACGCCCGATCCCACCGATTGCGCCCCAGCGGGCCCAGTGCCGAGGAGCCGACCCATGGCGAACTTCTCCAAGCCGAACGCGCCGCAGTTCAGAGTCGACGTGTACCAGAACGAGTACCTCCCCGAGGGTGCCCGCGAGGTCAACGCGATCGCCACGGTGACCGCCACCGGCGGCGGCACAAGCGGCGGCCCGTCGGGCCGCGGCTCCGAAGCGGCCGTGGTGATCATGGTGGACTGCTCGGGCTCCATGGACTACCCGTCGGCGAAGATGCGCAACGCCCGCGAGGCGACCGCCGCCGCGGTCGCGACCCTGCGCGACGGCGTCTCCTTCGCCGTCGTCGCCGGCACCCACGTCGCCAAGGAGGTCTACCCCGGGGGCGGCCGGCTCGCCGTCGCCGACGCGGAGACCCGCTCGCGCGCCACCTACGCGCTGCGCTCGCTCAGCGCGGCGGGCGGCACCGCCATCGGCAGCTGGCTCCGGCTCGCCGACCGGCTGCTCGCCACCGCCGACGTGCCGATCCGCCACGGCATCCTGCTCACCGACGGCCGCAACGAGCACGAGTCCCCGAAGGACCTGCGTGCTGCGCTCGACGCCTGTACGGGCCGCTTCACCTGCGACGCGCGGGGCGTCGGCACCGACTGGGAGGTCAAGGAGGTCACCGCGGTCGCCTCCGCGCTGCTCGGCACCGCCGACATCGTCGCCGACCCGGGCCGGCTCGCCGCGGACTTCACGCAGATGATGGAGACCGCGATGGGCAAGGAGGTCGCGGACGTCGCGCTGCGGCTGTGGACGCCGATGGGCGCGCGGGTCCGCTTCGTCAAGCAGGTCGCGCCGGCCGTGGAGGACCTGACCGGCAGGCGCACCGAGTCGGGGCCGCGCTCCGGCGACTACCCGACCGGGTCCTGGGGTGACGAATCTCGTGATTACCACGTCTGTGTAGAGGTGCCGGAGGCCGCGGTCGGCCGGGAGATGCTGGCGGCCCGGGTCTCCCTCGTGCTGCCTGCGGCGCCCGGCGCGGCCCCCGAGGTCCTCTCCCAGGGCCTGGTGCGCGCGGTGTGGACGGACGACATGGCGGCGTCCACGGCGATCAATCCGCAGGTCGCGCACTACACGGGCCAGGCCGAGCTGGCCCAGGCGATCCAACAGGGCCTGGACGCGCGCAAAGCGGGAGATTTCGACCGCGCCACGGCGAAACTCGGCCGCGCCGTGCAGCTCGCGGAGTCGTCGGGAAACGCCGATACGGCGAAATTGCTTTCGAAGGTGGTGGACGTGGTCGATGCCGCGACGGGTACTGTGCGACTGAAGGCGAAGGTTACGGAAGCGGACGAGATGACCCTGGAGACGCGCTCCACCAAGACCGTACGGGTCAAGAAGTAGCCCGGCGGGGGAGCCGCAGGGGGAGGCCGCACGCCGCGGCCGAGCACACCGCACGCACGACAGAGCGACGGCCACGAGGCCGGTGGAGAGAGGGGGAAGCGCAGCCATGCCGACCTGCCCCAACGGACATCAGTCGGGCTCCGACGACTGGTGCGAGGTCTGCGGCCATCGCATGGGCGGCGCCGCGGTACCACCCCCCTCGGCGCCACCCGCCTACGGCTACCCGCCGCCCGCGGCGGCGCCCGAGCTCTGCCCGCAGTGCCGCACGCCGCGCGAGGCCAACGCGCCGTACTGCGAGGAGTGCCGCTGGAACTTCCTCACCAACACCGCGACCTCGTACACGCCGCTCGCGCCGCGCACCACCCCCGGCCAGGGCCCGGGCGTCACGCTGCCGCCCGGCTTCCAGACCCCGCCGCCCGGCCAGGCGCCGCAGCAGGGCCCGCCCCCGCAGGGCGGCCCGCACGAGCCGCCGTACGGCACGAGACCGCCGGGACCGCCCTACGAGCCGTCCGGCACGCGGCCCTCGCAGATCAACCGGCCCGCCGAGCCCCTGCTCTCCGAGCCCGCGCCGGGACCCGGCCCCTCGGGCGAGCGGCCCGGCGGCCCCGACGACGGCTGGGGCGCTCCGCCGCCCCGCCCGCCGCGCTTCGAGCGGGTGTCGCCCCCGCAGGCCCCCGGCCGCACGGGCGACGACTGGCCGCCCGCGCAGACCCCCGGCCGCCCCGCCGACGACGACTGGCCGCTCCCGCAGGCCCCCGGCCGTACGGGCGACGACTGGCCGCCCACGCCGCCGCCGCCCGCACCGCCGTCCTTCGACGGCGGCGCGCCCCGGCCGTCCGCGCCGCCGGCGGCGGACGACGACTGGATGCTGCCGCCGCCCTCGCTGGACCGGCCGTTCCCGCCGCCGCCCGGTATGGAGCACCAGGCTCCTGGGCAGGACGCGCGCGAGGGCTCCGTGCCGCAGCAGCCCGGATACGCGGCACCGGTCAGGTGGGCCGTGGTGATCGGGCCCGACCGCGAGTACTTCATGGCGATGATGCACCGCAGCGGCCCCGAGGCGGCGGGCCTCAACCTGCCCGCGTACTCGCCGGAGCAGCACATGCCGCTCACCGGCAACCAGGTCACCATCGGCCGCCGCAGGCACTCCACGGGCGAGTCGCCCGACATCGACCTCGCGGTGCCGCCCGAGGACCCGGGCGTCTCGCACCAGCACGCGATCCTCGTCCAGCAGCCGGACGGCGGCTGGGCCGTGGTCGACCAGAACTCGACCAACGGCACCACCCTCAACGGCGGCGAGGAGCCCATACAGCCCTATGTGCCGGTCCCCCTGAACGAGGGCGACCGGGTGCACGTCGGCGCCTGGACGACCCTCAGGATCGTCCGGGACTGACGTGCCGCGCGCTCAGACCTCGGGCAGCGGCCAGACGTGCGGTCCGCGGGGGTCGTCGAGCCAGGCCCACTGGCCCCTTTCGGTGACGGTGACGCCGTAGCGGTCCCTGCGCGGCCGGTGCTCGTGGCGCCACAGCCGGTACGCCTCCTCGGGCGTGAGCGCCCCGGCGCTCAGCGCGAGCAGGAAGCGGAACAGGTCGTTCGAGAGGGCGTGCCGCGGCAGGCCCTCGGCACGCTCCGCCAGGTCCCCCGCCGCAGGCGCGCCCCGCAGCGCCACGAAGAACGCCGAGGTCGCGAGGAACGGCCCCCGGGCCACCCGCCCTTCGGGCGTGTCCGCGACCCGCAGGCGCACGAGTCCTGTGGCGAGCGGCGCGACGATCCGGGCGCCGGGCGCGGCCTGGCCGACCCAGGCGCGCGGCACGGACGGCAGCGCGCAGGTCGCCAGGATCCCGTCGAACGGCGCGCGCTCCCGGCAGCCGCGTGCGCCGTCGCCTGTGACGACGGCGGGCCGGTACCCGGCCGCCGCCAGGTGGTTGCGCGCGGACTCGGTGATCTCCGGATCCAGGTCGACGGTGGTGACCAGGTCGCCGCCGAGCCGGTGGGCGAGCAGCGCCGCGTTGTAGCCGGTGCCCGCGCCGATCTCCAGCACCCGGTCGCCTTCGCGCACGTCGAGCGCGGTGAGCATCAGCGCCATCAGCGACGGCTGGCTGCTCGACGAGATCAGCCGCCCGTCGCGCATCCGCGTGCCGAGCGCGGTGTCGGCGTACGCGCCGTTCAGCCAGCGCCACCTGGCCTCCGGGTCCCGGTCTCCCGACCACAGCCGCCTGCTCCCGCCGCTGCCCTCGACGTAGTAGTACGGCACGAACAGGTGGCGCGGCACCGCCGCGAAGGCGGCGCGCCACGCGGGGTCGGGCAGCGCCCCGGCCGCGGCCATGCCGCGCACCATCGCCGCCCGCGCCTGCGCGGCGTGCGCCTCCTCGTCGTATCCCGTTCCCGCCACCCCTCCACTGTCGGCCCTGGAGCGCGCGGCGGCGAGCGAGCGCGCGCCCCCGGGGGCGGTCCTAGGACCAGGGCCCTGGGACCTGCCGTCTGCGACCATGGAGAGGTGACAGAGATCAGGCGCGGCACGGTGAGCGAGCAGACGTTCTACGAGCAGGTGGGCGGCGAGGAGACCTTCCGCCGCCTCGTGCACCGCTTCTACGAGGGGGTGGCGGAGGACCCGCTGCTGCGGCCCATGTACCCGGAGGAGGACCTCGGGCCCGCAGAGGAGCGCTTCCGGCTGTTCCTGATCCAGTACTGGGGCGGCCCGCGCACCTACAGCGAGCGCCGCGGCCACCCCCGGCTGCGGATGCGGCACGCGCCGTTCCCGGTGGACAGCGCCGCCCGCGACGCCTGGCTCGCCAGGATGCGGGTCGCGGTCGACGAGCTCGGCCTCTCGGACGAGCACGCGCAGCAGCTCTGGCAGTACTTCACGTTCGCCGCCCAGTCGATGGTCAACACCCCGGGCTGAGGCCCGCCGCAGGGAACATGGCCGGGCCCCGGCCGCGCCTCGGGGCTGCGACCGGGGCCCGGGTCTTCGGGCCGCGCGCCTCAGCGCGCGTAGTGCGCCGCGAGGCGTGCGTGCGCGGCGGCGGGCGCGCCGACGTGGTCGAGGCCGAGCAGCCCCGCACCCAGCACGGGCGGGGCCTTCACCACGTCGATGACCGCCTTCGGCGCGCGTTCGGCGAGCAGTTCGGCGATCCGGGCGTCGAGCCGCGGGTGGCGGGCGGCGAGCACCCCGCCGCCGAGCAGCACGGGCGCCGGCTCGTCCAGCAGGTCGAGCCTGCCGAGCGCCACGGCCGCCATCACCACGACCTCCTCGGCCAGCCGGTCCACCAGCGAGACGGCGACCGCGTCGCCCGCGGCGGCCGTCGCGAACAGCACGGGCGTCAGCTCGTGCCGGCGCGCGCCCTCGATGCGCCCCAGGTGCAGCGCCTCGATCAGCTCGTACATCGTGGCGAGGCCGAAGTGGGCGGGGAGCGTACGGGCCAGCTCGGTGGGGCCGCCCCTGCCGTCCTCCGCGCGCGCCGCGTGCCACAGCGCCGCGAGCGCGAGGCCGCTGCCGCCGCCCCAGTCGCCGGAGATCTGGCCGATCGCGGGGAAGCGCGCCGTGCGGCCGTCGGGCCGCATGCCCACGCAGTTGATGCCGGCGCCGCACACCACGGCGACGCCGCGCGGCGCGTCGCCGCTCGGCAGCCCCGCCCGCAGGATCGCGAAGGTGTCGTTGCGCACGTCGGTGGTGGCGCTCCAGCCGCGCTCCTGGATCGCCGCGGCCAACTGCTCCTCCTCCACGGGGAGATCGGCGTTGGCGAGGCACGCCGACATGTGCCCCGCCACGCCGGAGGCGGGCAGCCCCGCGTCCGCCGCGGCGGCGGCCACCGCCACCGCGAGGGTGTCGATGGCCGCCCGTACGCCGACGACCGGCGGCTGGAAGCCGCCGCCGCGCGCCGCGCCGAGCACCGACCCGTCGGCGCCGACGACGGCCACGTCGGTCTTGCTGTTCCCCGCGTCGACCGCGAGGACGGCCGGCGGGGACGTGTCGCTCATGCCCACGCCAGGTGCTCCCGGTTGTGGGCGATCAGCTCGTCGGTGAGCTTCTCCGCGTACGCGAACTGCCCGACGAGCGGGTTGGCGAGCAGCGCGTCGTAGACCCGGTCGCGGCCGCCGCGCAGCGCGGCGTCGAGCGCCAGGTCCTCGTACGCCGTGGCGTGCGCGATCAGGCCCGCGTACAGCGGCTCGACGGGCGGGACCGGCAGCGGCCGCGCGCCCTCTGCGGTGATCTCGGCCTGCACCTCGATCACCGCGTCGTCCGGCAGGAACGGCAGCGTGCCGCGGTTGTGGGTGTTGACGACCTGCACCGCGCTCCCCCGGCCGCGCAACAGCGACGCCGCGAGGTCCACGGCCGCCTCCGAGTAGTACGCGCCGCCGCGCTTGGCGAGCAGTGCGGGCTTCTCGTCCAGCGCGGGGTCCCCGTACATCCCGAGGAGCTGCTTCTCCATCGCCGCCACCTCGGAGGCGCGCGACGGCTTGGTGCGCAGTTCGCGCACCACCTCGTCGTGCGCGTAGTAGTAGCGCAGGTAGTACGAGGGGACGACGCCGAGCCGCTCGATCACGGCGCGCGGCATGTGCAGGTCGTCCGCGATCGCGGCGCCGTGCTCGGCGAGCAGCTTCGGCAGCACGTCCTCGCCCCCGGGGCCGCCGAGGCGCACCGCGCGCTCCCAGGTGAGGTGGTTGAGGCCGATGTGCTCCAGGTGCACCTCGGACGGCGAGACGCCCAGGTGCCCGGCGAACTTGCGCTGGAAGCCGATGGCGACGTTGCACAGACCGACGGCCTTGTGGCCCGCCTGGAGCAGCGCGCGGGTCACGATGCCGACCGGGTTGGTGAAGTCGATGATCCACGCGTCCGGGTTGCTGCGGCGCACCCGCTCCGCGATGTCGAGCACCACGGGCACCGTGCGCAGCGCCTTCGCGAGCCCGCCGGCGCCGGTGGTCTCCTGGCCGACGCAGCCGCAGGTCAGCGGCCAGGTCTCGTCCTGGTTGCGGGCGGCCTGGCCGCCGACGCGCAGCTGGAGCAGGACGGCGTCGGCGCCGTCCACGCCCGCGTCCAGGTCGTCCGTCGTGGTGATGCGGCCCGGGTGGCCCTGCTTGGCGAAGATGCGGCGGGCGAGCCCGCCCACCAGGTCGAGGCGGTCGGCCGCCGGGTCGACGAGCACCAGCTCCCCGATCGGCAGGGTGTCCCTCAACCGCGCGAATCCGTCGATGAGTTCAGGTGTGTAGGTGGAGCCTCCGCCTACCACTGCGAGCTTCATGGTTCCCTAGCCCTTTACTCCGGTGAGGGTGACGCCTTCGACGAAGGCCTTCTGTGCGAAGAAGAACACGACGATGACGGGGGCCATGACGAGCAGGGTCGCGGCCATCGTGATGTTCCAGTTGACGCTGTGGGCGCTCTTGAAGGATTCCAGGCCGTAGCTGAGGGTCCAGGCGCCGGGGTTCTGGGAGGCGTAGATCTGCGGGCCGAAGTAGTCGTTCCAGCAGTAGAAGAACTGGAACAGCGCGACGGCCGCGATGCCGGGCTTCGCCATCGGCACCACCACCCGCAGCAGCGTGCGCAGTTCGCCGCAGCCGTCGACCTTCGCCGACTCGATGTACTCGTTGGGGATGGTCAGCAGGAACTGCCGCAGCAGGAAGATCGAGTACGCGTCGCCGAACGCCATCGGGATGATCAGCGGCCACAGCGAGCCCGACAGGTGGAACTGCTGCGCCCACACCAGGTACATGGGGATCACGATGACCTGCGGCGGCAGCATCATCGTCGAGATGACGAGGACCATCGCCATCCTGCGGCCCTTGAAGCGGAACTTGGCGAGCGCGTAGGCGACGGGCGTGGACGACAGCACCGTGAAGGCCGTGCCGAGGACCGCGTACAGCAGGGAGTTCTTCCACCAGCCGAGGAAGCCGGGGGTGTTCCACACCGTCGCGTAGTTCGACCAGTGCCAGGAGCGCGGCCACAGGTCGCTGGTGAGGGCCTGCTGGTCGCTCATGACCGAGGTGAGGAAGACGAACACGAACGGCAGGACGAAGAACAGCGCGGCGGCGATCGCCAGCGCGTGCACGCCGATCCAGTGCAGGACCTTCTTGCGGCGGTGCGCGGTGGCGCCGCCCGGGTCGGCGCCGCGTGCGGGCGCGGTGCGCGGCGGGTTCAGTGTGGTGGTGGTCATCTCTCAGTCCTCCGCCGGGATCAGGCCCGCGTTCTTGCGCATCAGGAGCAGGGTCACGGCCATCGCGATGACGAACAGCACCAGCGAGAGCACACACGCGGCGCCGGTGTTGAAGTTCTGGAAGCCCAGCTGGTAGACGAGCTGGGGCACGGTCAGCGTGGAGTGGTCGGGGTAGCCGGGCTGGACGACCGAGCCAGGGCCGATCGAGACGCCGGAGGCGATCTTCCCGGCGACGAGGGCCTGCGTGTAGTACTGCATCGTCTGCACGACGCCCGTGACCACGGCGAACAGCACGATCGGGGTGATCGAAGGCCAGGTCACGTAGCGGAACTTGGACCAGGCGCCCGCGCCGTCGAGGTCGGCCGCCTCGTACTGCTCGCGCGGCACGTCGAGCAGTGAGGCCATGAAGATCACCATCAGGTCGCCGACGCCCCACAGGCCGAGCAGCACCAGCGAGGGCTTCGCCCAGGCCGGGTCGTTGAACCAGGTGGGGCCGTGGATGCCGACCAGGCCGAGCACCCGGTCGACCGGTCCTGTCGACGGGTTGAGCAGGAAGACGAAGGCGACGGTCGCGGCGACGGGCGGCGCGAGGTACGGCAGGTAGAAGGCGGTGCGGAAGAACCCGACCCCCGTCTTGATCTTGGTGATGAGCAGGCCGATGCCGAGGCCGAACACGACCCGCAGCGCCACCATCACGACGACCAGCCAGAGGGTGTTCCACAGGGCGGGGCCGAACAGCGGCATCTGCGTGAGCACGTACTTCCAGTTGCGCAGGCCCACGAAGGACGGCTGCTCGATCTGGTTGTAGTGCATGAACGAGAAGTAGACGGTCGCGATCAGCGGATATCCGAAGAAGACGGAGAAGCCGATCAGCCAGGGCGAGAGGAAGCCGAGCACCTTGAGCCGGTGCTTCGTGCGCTTGCGCCGCAGTGCCGTGTCCGGCCGGCCGCCGGTGCCGGTCCGCGCGGACGCGCCGGACGCGGACGGGAGGGAGACTGCCATGTCCTGCTCCTCAGCTCTCCGACTGGAGGTTGTCGGCGTCGATCTGCCGGTCGAGCTTCTTCAGACCCGCGTGGAGGTTCTTCACGCCGCCCTCCTCCTCGGAGTACGAGAAGTCCTGGAAGGAGGTGATGTACATGCCGCCGTTCTCGGACGGCGGGATCGCGGAGCTGTACTTGTTCTGCGCGATCTTGATGAACGCCCGGAAGTTCGGGTCGGGCGTCAGCTTCGGGGAGGCCAGCGCGGCGTTGGTCGACGGCACGTTGTGGATGTCGTTGGCGAAGTCCACCACCTGGTCGGTGTCGGTCGTCAGGAACTTCACCAGCTCCCACGCCGCGTTCTGGTGCGTGCTGCTGTGCGCGATGCCGGTGACGGTGCCGGTCAGGTAGCCGCGCCCGTAGGTGTCGGCCTGGTCGTCGGGGACCGGCAGCGGCGCCACGCCCCAGTGGAACTTCGCGCCCGCGTCCTTGAGCATCAGGCCGCGCCACTCGCCGTCCATGTGCATCGCGAGCCTGCCCTGGAGGAAGGCGTTGCCGTCGGAGTACTCGTCGCCGAAGCCGGCCCGCAGGTTCTCCAGCTTCTGATGGCCGCCCTCCGCCGAGGAGATGTCGTTCATCGTCGTGAAGAACTGCGTGACCTTGGGGTCGTCGGCGAGCTGCGCCTTGCCCTGCTTGTCGAAGTACGTGGGGCCCCACTGCGCCAGCATCCGGTCGGGGCTGTTCTGGTACAGGCGGAAGTTCGGCATGAACCCGGCGCGGGTGATCGCGCCGTTCTTGGCGTGCACCGTCAGCTTCACCGCGTCGGCCCGGAACTCGGACATCGTCTTCGGCGGGGAGGCGATGCCGGCCGCCTTGAAGTCGTCCTTGTTGTAGTAGAGCCCGTACGCGTCCGCCAGCAGCGGCAGCGCGCACTGGTCGCCCTCGTACTGGGTGTAGTCCAGCAGGGTCCTCGGGAAGACCTTGGCCTTGTCGATCCCGTCCTTCTTCATGAACGGGTCGAGGTCGGCCCACATCCCGGACGAGCAGTACTGGCCGACGTTGTTCGTGGTGAAGGACGTCACCACGTCGGGGGTGTCGGAGCCACCCGCGCGCAGCGCCTGGTTGATGGTGTCGTCCGAGACGTTCCCGGTGGACTGCACCTTGATGTTGGGGTGGAGCTTCTCGAAGCGGGCGATGCTCGCGTCGATCGCCTTGACCTCGTTGGCGTCCGACCAGCCGTGCCAGAACTTCAGCGTGACCGGCTTGCTCGGATCGTCGGTGGCGCTGCCCGTGCTCGGATTGGCGCATCCGGCGAGCAGCAGTGCCGCGGCGGCGCCGAGTGCCACGGGCACGCAGGAGCGTATACGCCAACCTGCCATGTCGGACTTCCTTTGCGAGGAGGGGTGAACGGGAGGTATGCGCCGGTGACGGGGCCTGTCGGCACAGTGCGCGGCCGTGGGGGCGGCGGGGACCGCCGGCGGCCCCGTGGAGGGCGCGTCGGGCGGCTGTCGTTGGGGGCGCGGGCCTGCCGCGCCGGGTCGGGCGGGGCGCGGGGCCTACCGCGCGGTGTCGAAGCGGCTCGTGTCGAAGACGGCGTCCCGTGCCTGGTGGAGCGCCGTGCGCAGCGCCCCCGTCAGGATCGGGTCGCCGTCGATGTCACTGATCCGCAGCAGGGGTCTCGGCAGTGCGAGCCCGGACAGTTCTTCGTGCACCGCCGCGCGCAGGGCCTCGCCGCCCGCCTGGGCGACGGAGCCGGAGAGCACGACGAGTTCGGGGTCGACCACGGCGACGACGGCGGCGATGCCGGTGGCGAGGCGCTCGGCGACGGTCTTCAGCACCGCGGGGTCGGCGAGCGCTTCGGCCAGCGGCGCGCCGCCCGCGAGCGCCCGCACGGCGACGGCGGAAACCTGGCTCTGGAAGCCGCCGCCCGCGTCGTCCTCGGCCCAGGCCGCCGAGCCGCCACGGGCCAGCGGGGCGCCGGGCAGGGGCATGTAGCCGATCTCGCCTGCGCCGCCCGTGGCGCCGCGCAGCAGGGTGCCGCCGAGCACGATCGCCGCGCCGACGCCCCGGTCGAGCCAGGTCAGCACGTAGTCGTCGAAGTCCTGGGCGGCGCCCTCGTCCTGTTCGGCGAGCGCGGCGAGGTTCACGTCGTTCTCGATGACGACGGGCGTGCCGAGCACCTCGGCGAGGTCGCCGAGGAGGGTGCGGGAGTGCCAGCCCGGCAGGTGCGGCGCGTACCGCAGCTCGCCGGTGGCGCGGTCCAGCGAGCCGGGGGTGCCGATCACCGCGCAGTGCAGGTCGCCGTGGCCGAGCCCGGCCTCGGCGAGCGCGCCGTCCACGGCCTCGGCGACCAGCTGGGCCGTCCTGCCGCGCACGTCCTCCGCGACGGCCTCGGCCTCGACCCTGCTGGCGCCGACCACGGTGCCGGTGATGTCGGCCACCTGGGCGCTGATGCCGGTGTGCCCCACGGCGAGCGCGGCGACGTGCGCCGCGGTCGGCTCGATCTCGTACAGGGCCGCGTTGGGCCCGGGGCGGCCGCTGACCCGGCCGGTGGTGCGCACCAGGCCCGCGGCCTCCAGGCGGTTCAGCAGCTGGGAGGCGGTGGGCTTGGACAGGCCCGTCAGCTCGCCGATCCTGGTCCTGGTCAGCGGGCCGTGCGCGACGAGCAGGTCGAGCGCGGCGCGGTCGTTCATCGCCCGCAGCACCCGGGGAGTGCCCGGAGAAGGTGTCGTCGTGCTCACGCCCGGACCCTGTTTCCTCGACTGATGGTTGAACCGATCACTGTTAGGAAGGTTTCCTAATCGGTTGCGAGGAACGTATGACCCACGTAAGGGTGACGTCAATACCCCAAACCATCAGCTTTTCCCGCGGCAACCAAAGCGTTACGCAGCGGCCGCGCGCTCCGGACCAGCGGTTACTGCGGGCCGGCCGGCGGCGGCGCGGCCGCGGACTCCGCGGGCCCCGCGGCGCTCTCGGCCGCCGCGGGCGCGGCCTCCTGGGCCGCAGCCGGCGCGGTGCCGCCCACGAGGCGGATACCGGCCGCGTCGAACGCCCGCTTGATGCGCCAGCGCAGCTCGCGCTCCACCCCGAACGACTTCCCCGGCATCGTCTTCGCCGAGACGCTTATCACCATCGAGTCGAGCTGCACGGAGTCGAGGCCGAGCACCTCGATCGGACCCCACAGGCGCTCGGCCCAGGGCTCCTCCTTGGCCAGCTGCTCGGCGGTCGCCAGGATCACCGACTTCACCCGGTCCAGGTCCTCGCTCGGCCGCACGGCCACGTCGACGCCTGCGGTCGCCCACCCCTGGCTGAGGTTGCCTATCCGCTTGACCTCGCCGTTGCGCACGTACCAGATCTCGCCACCCTCGCCGCGCAGCTTCGTCACCCGCAGCCCGACCTCGATGACCTCGCCCGAGGCCACCCCCGCGTCGATGGTGTCGCCGACGCCGTACTGGTCCTCCAGGATCATGAAGACGCCGGAGAGGAAGTCCGTCACCAGGTTGCGCGCGCCGAAGCCGAGCGCCACGCCCGCCACCCCCGCGGAGGCGAGCAGCGGCGCCAGGTTGATGTTGAGCGCCCCCAGCACCATCAGCGCCGCCGTGCCGAGGATCAGGAACGACGTGACGGAGCGCAGCACGGAGCCGATCGCCTCCGAGCGCTGCCTGCGCCGCTCCGCGTTGACCAGCAGGCCGCCGAGCGCGGTGCCCTCGACCGCCTGCACGCTCCGGTTCATCCGGGCGATCAGCCTGGTCAGGGCCCTGCGCACCAGATGTCTCAGCACCAGCGCGATCAGGATGATCAGGATGATGCGCAGCCCGACGCTCAGCCACGTCGACCAGTTCTGCCCGACCCAGCTCGCCGCGTCGTTCGCCCGCTGCGCGGCCTCGCCGATGCCGTCGGCCGTCGGGCTCGGACCGGGGGTCGGGGCGGCGAGCGGAACGCCGGTCGGCGCGGACCAGAACACGACGAAACCTCCAGAAAACGCCGGGCGGCGGGGTCCCCCACACTAACGGCCGACCGGGGCCGCCCCCCTCCCGCACGGGAGGGGAGAGACACGGCTCACGCGGGAAGGAATGGCCTGTGGTCGAAAACACGGTGCGCCCGTTACCCGGTCGTAGTGGCGTTCCGGCCAGGCATGAGGAGAGACTGAGAGCAGATCGTCCCGGCGCGAGCCACGCGTCGCCGGCGTTATAGGAGGCATCCGTGCCGCATGTCCTGGTCCTCAACGCGTCGTACGAGCCGCTCGGCGTCGTACCGCTCCGCCGCGCGCTCGTCCTCGTCCTGGAGAACAAGGCGATCTCCATGGAGGAATCCGGCGCCTTCCTGCACAGCGCGACACGGGTCGTGTCCGCGCCCAGCGTGATCCGGCTCAAGCGCTTCGTGCGGGTCCCCTACCGGGGGCCCGTGCCGCTCACCCGACGCGCCCTGTTCGCGCGCGACGGCGGGCGCTGCATGTACTGCGGTGGCGTCGCAACCAGCGTCGACCACGTCATCCCCCGCAGCAGGGGCGGCCGGCACGCGTGGGACAACGTGGTGGCCGCGTGCCGCCGCTGCAACCACGTCAAGGCCGACCGGCATCTGCGCGAACTCGGCTGGCGGCTGCACCAGCAACCCGCCCCGCCCTCCGGCCTCGCCTGGCGCATCATCGGCACAGGCCACAGGGATCCGCGCTGGCTGCCGTACTTGCAGCCGTACGGCGCGGAGGCAGCGATGGCCCGGATCGACGGCGTTTCCGCCTGAGACCGGGCCACTGTCGTACCCGGCCCCGCCCAGGGCCGGGTACGCCTCAGGCATGGGGCCGCACGGCCCCCGGGCGCCCCGCCACCACCGCCCGCGCCCCTGCCGCGCCGGCGCACTCCGCGTGCCGCCGCGCGCCCCGCGAGCGTGAGACGCTGCACCTTCACCATCAGGACACGTCTGCGGACGCGCCCGCTGGGTAGGGCTCACGAGGTCCGGATACCGCACCCTCTGGAGGCACCCCGTGGCCGTCGTCGTCCGCAAGCCCGCCCGCTCGTCCGCCAAGTCGTCCAAAGCGGCAGGCCAGCCCTCCAAACGGCGGGCGCTGTGCGCACCCGCCGTACCGGCGCAGAGCCGCACAGTGCCCGCCTCCGCCCACCTGTCCGCCGCCCCCCTCACCAGCGAACCGCCGCTCGCCGACGCCGCCCCGCTGACCAGCGAGCCGCCGCTCGCCGAGACCGCCCCCCTCACCAGCGAACCGACAGCGCCGGGCCCGGCCGTCGGCACGGAGCCCGCAGGAGTCTGAATGGGCCTGGCCCGCCTGGCCGAGCTGTACGGCGTCGCCACGGGGTACGCCCCGTCCCCCGACACCGAGGTGCCCGTCGCCGAGGCGACCGTGGTCGAGGTGCTCGCCGCCCTCGGGGTGGACGCGTCCACGCCCGCCGCGGTGGCCGCGGCGACCGCGGCCGCCGAGCGGGACGCCGCCGTACGCCTGCTGCCGCCCACCGTCGTGCTCTGGTCGGACGGGCCCGCCCCCGCCTGGGCCGCCGCCCTGCCGCGTGACACCGAGCTCACCGTCGACTTCGAGGACGGCGGCGCGGTACAGCTGGCGGCGGACGGCGCGGGCGGGCTGCGCGAGGCCGGGGCCGCGGCGCCTGCGGCCCCAGCCGCCCTGCCGCTCGGCGTGCACCGCCTCGCGGCCCGCGCGCCCGACGGCCGCGGCGCCGGGGCAACCCTCGTCGTCGCCCCGCCGCGCGCCCCGCAGCCCGCCGAGCGCTCCTACGGGTTCCTCGTCCAGCTCTACTCCCTGCTGTCCGCGCGCTCCTGGGGCATGGGGGACCTCGGCGACCTCGCCGAGCTGGCGTCCTGGGCCGGGCGGAGCCTCGGCGCCGGCTTCGTCCAGATCAACCCGCTGCACGCGGCCGTGCCGGGGGACCCCACCGACCCCTCCCCCTACCGCCCCTCGTCGCGCCGCTTCCCCGACCCGGTCCACCTGCGGATCGAGGACGTCCCCGAGTACGCGTACGCCGCCGGCGCCGACCGGGAGCGCCTCGACGCGCTCGCCGCGCGCGCCGCCGCCCTGCGCGACGCCGTGCTCGGCGCGGACGCCCTGATCGACCGCGACGCCGTCTGGGCGCTCAAGCGCGCGGCGCTCGACGTGCTCTGCGCCGCGGAGCTCGGGCCCGGCCGCCGCGCCGCCTACGAGGACTTCAGGGCCTGGCAGGGCGCGGCCCTCGACGACCACGCCACCTGGTGCGCCCTCGCCGAGGCCCACGGCACCGACCGCGCCGCCTGGCCCGAGGGGCTGCGCGACCCGCGCTCGCCGCAGACCGCGGCCGCCCGCGAGAAGCTCGCGGACCGCGTCGAGTTCCACCGCCGCGCCGCCTGGCTCACCGACGAGCAGTTGGCCCGCGCGAGCCGCGCCGCGCGCGAGGCGGGCATGGGCGTCGGCATCGTGCACGACCTCGCCGTCGGCGTGCATCCGGACGGCGCCGACACCTGGGCGCAGCACGACGTGTTCGCGGCGGGCATGTCCGTGGGCGCGCCGCCCGACGCCTTCAACTCCCTCGGCCAGGACTGGGGGCTGCCGCCCTGGCGGCCCGACGCGCTCGCCGCCACCGGCTACGCCGCCTACCGCGGCCTGCTGCGCGGCCTGCTGCGGCACGCGGGGGCGCTGCGCATCGACCATGTGATGGGCCTGTTCAGGCTCTGGTGGATCCCGGCGGGCGGCGACCCGACCCGCGGCACCTATGTGCGCTACGACGCCGAGGCGATGCTCGCCGTCCTCGTGCTCGAAGCGCACCGCGCGGGCGCCGCCGTCGTCGGCGAGGACCTCGGCACGGTCGAGCCCGGCGTACGGGAGCGGCTCGCGCTGCACGGCGTGCTCGGCACGTCCGTCCTGTGGTTCGAGCGCCACTGGGACCGCGCGGGGCAGCCGCCGCTCGACCCCGCGGAGTGGCGGCCCGGGTGCGTGGCCACGGCCACCACCCACGACCTGCCGTCCACCGCGGCCCGCCTCACCGGCGAGCACGTCGCCCTGCGCCACCGCCTCGGCCTGCTGACCCGGCCGCTCGAACAGGAACTCGCCGACGACCGCGCCGAGGTGGCCGCCTGGCTGCGGGACCTCGTACGGCTCGGCCTGCTGCCCGCCGGCGCGGCGGACGGCGGCGCGCGGGACGAGGAGGAGGAGATCCGCGCGGTCCACCGCTTCCTGCTGGCCACGCCCGCGCGGATGGTGGGCATCTGGCTGCCCGACGCGGTCGGCGACCGCCGCCCGCAGAACCTGCCGGGCACCTGGGACCAGTACCCCAACTGGCGGCTGCCGGTCGCGGACGCGGCCGGCCGCCCCGTGACCCTCGAACAACTCGCCGCCTCGCCGCGCCTGCGTCGCCTGATGGAGGGAGTGCGGCCGCGCTGAACGGCGCGTACGGCACCCCGGCCGCGCGCGCTCCGCGGGCGTTCGCTACGTTGGCACCGTGGACAAGAAGAACGCTCTGCGCGCCGGCGCCGTCGCGGCCGGTACGACGCTGATGATGCTGCTGATGTCGTCCCCGGCGCTGGCCCTCACCCGGGACGACGGTGACGACCCGGGCCCCGGTCTGAGCGTGATCCAGACGGTCGGCCTCTTCGTGCTGTGCCCGCTGGCGCTGTTCGCCGTCATCGCCGGGCTTGTCATGCTGCTGGACAAGTCCCGCAAGACGGACGCGCCCACCGCGGTGGTCAAGCCCAAGAAGAAGGCCAAGGCGGGCGTCTGACGCCCCCCCCGTCGGAACCGGCCGCCGCCGCGCGGCCGGTTCCGTGCGTCCCGCCCCGGCCGGACGCCGGGCCTCGGGCCGCCGTCGCGTGCCTCAGGCCGCCGCGCGCAGGACCCGCTCCACGCATTCGAGGGCCGCGTCGACGCCGTCCGCCACGTTCATCAGCTCCACGAACGCGTGCTCCACGCCCGCCGCGCGCTCCGCGGTCCGCAGCGCCCCCAGCGCCGCGTCGAGGCCCGCGCCGCCCTGCGGGTAGACCCGCAGCACCACGCCCAGCTCCTCCGGGTCCCTGCCGTACCCGGCCGCCAGCTCCCTGACCCGGCCGAAGGGCACCGTCACGGACGCGGGGTCGAACTCCGCGCGCCCCGGCGCCGCCACCGGCAGCCACCCGGCCGCCCTGCGGGCCGTGCGGTCGAGAGCCGCGGGGGAGTAGCCGCCGAGGTGCACCGGCGGATGCGGCCGCTGCGCCGGCCGCAGCTCCACATGGGTCGCGGGCACCGTCACGTACCGCCCCTCGTACGCGGCGGGGCTCGGCCCCCACCACGCCTCCAGCGCGTCGAGGCACTCGTCGAGGCGCGCCCCGCGCTCCCGCATCGGCACCCCGGCGGCCGCGTACTCCTCGGGCGACCAGCCGATCCCGAAGCCGGGCAGCAGGCGGCCGCCGCTGAGCGCGTCGACCGTGGTGAGCTGGCGCGCCAGCAGCGCGGGCTGATACCAGGGCGCGTTGAGCACATTGCTGCCGATCAGCGCCGTACGGGTCGCGGACGCCGCGACCGCCATCAGCGCGAACGGGTCGAGCACGGCCCGGAAGTTCTCCGGGATCGTGTCCGTGCCCGCGTACCCCACGGACGGCTCGACCGGCGCGAGCAGCCGGTCGCCGACCCACAGGCTCGCCGCCCCGAGCCGCTCCGCCTCCGCGGCGAACCGCGCCACCTCGCCCGACTGCCGGGCCATCGCCCCGAACTGGGGGAGCGTGAAACCGATGCGCACCGGACTCTCCTCTCGACGGGCCGCTGCCAGGGCGCCGCGGCTGCCGCGCAGCACGCTACGTCCGCGCGCCCGCCGCCTCCAGTACGCGTCCCGCGCGCCGGGCGCCCCCGGCGCAGACGGCACCGGCCCCGCCCGCTCGACCGGACACAGGCGACGGCGATACTCGACCAGTACGCGAGGACACCCGGCGTCTTCCTGCACCATGCGGGCCACACCCACCGCAACCACCG
>NZ_JBEYWC010000022.1:0-118381 GCF_040704505.1 Streptomyces sp. NPDC047002 | reverse complement strand
CTAGTACTCCAGTCTGACTTCGCGATCTTGTCGCGGACCCGGCTGGGAACGGGTACGGCCACCGCGTGATCATCGGGGGTTGTGTGGACTCCTGAAGATCGTGCGGTGGCCGCGGGCCATAGCATAGACCCTGCCCGCTGGCGGGCAATGTTCGATCAGGTCATGGACCGGATCGCGGGCAGGTTCGGCCGAGTTGAGCCCCGCGCCTCGGCCCGCTCCTACCTGCTCGGACTGTTGTCGGGCACCGAGCGGAAGAACTGCTGGCAGCTGGCCGAACAAGCGGGGCATACGCGGTCCGGACCGCTGCAACGACTGCTGCGTTACGCCCGCTGGGACGCCGATGCGGTCCGCGACGACCTGCGTGCTTATGCCGCCGAACATCTCGGCACCGACGGCAGCGTCCTCGTCGTCGACGAAACCGGCTTCCTGAAGAAGGGACGGGCCTCGGCGGGAGTTCAGCGCCAGTACACCGGCACCGCGGGACGCATCGAGAACGCCCAGGTCGACGTGTTCCTCGCCCTGGCCGGCGGCCGGGGACGGGCCTTGATCGACCGGCGTCTCTACCTCCCCGAACACTCCTGGTCCAACGACCCCGAACGCCGCACCACGGCCGGGATACCCGAGGCTGTGCAGTTCGCGACAAAGCCCTGCCTGGCCGGACAGATGATCACCGCCGCGCTGGAGGCCGGCATCACCGCCTCCTGGGTGACCGGCGACGAAGCCTACGGCCAGGACCCCCACCTGCGGACTGTCCTGGAAACACGCGCCATCGGCTACGTTCTGGCCGTCGCCCGCTCCACCCGGGTGACGATCAACGGCGGCCGCACCCCTGTCCGCGCGGACACCGTCGCCAGCCGCCTGCCCGCCACGGCCTGGCAGCGGCACAGCGCCGGCCACGGCGCGAAGGGACCGCGCCACTACGACTGGACCTGGGTCCACATCGGTAGCGACAGCCACCACCACTTGCTGACCCGCCGCAACCGGGCCACCGGCGAACTGGCCTTCTACCTCTGCTGGTCACCCACCACGGTGGCGCTGGCCGAACTGGTCCGCGTCGCCGGTATCCGCTGGAGCATCGAGGAGTGCTTCCAGGCCGCCAAGAGCCAGGTCGGTCTCGACCACTACCAGGTCAGGCACTGGACCTCATGGCACCGGCACATCACGCTCGCCATGTTCGCCCTGGCCTTCCTGACCGCCGTCGCCGCCGACACGGCCCCCGGCCGGCCCGCCAACCGGCGCTATCCGGCCTGCAGCAACGACCCGATCCCCTTGACCGTCCCGGAGATCCGCCACCTACTCGCCGCCGTCTTCACCCCGCCGGCCATGACCGCAGCCAGACTGCTGCACTGGTCGATCTGGCGCAGACGCCACCAGGCAACAGCCCGACGCAGCCACTACAAACGGCGGTCCACCGACGAACCTGCTGGATAGGACACGAAACCGCACTGGAGTACTAGGCGGCCAGCGGGTGGTCGAGTGCCGTGCCGGGGTGGGCGGTCGTCGCCGCCGCCCAGAAGAACAGGGCGATGCCGACCGCTCCGGGGTCGGGCTCACCCTTCGCGCGTTCGCCGACATAGCTGGCCCTGCCCATCCGGGCTCGCAGGGCGGCGGTCCCGTCGGCGCCCGCCTTCGCCGCACGGGCCGCCTCGGTCAAGGAGCCGGTCGCGAACGCGTCGACGGCGGGAGCCAGAGCGTCGACCATGGTGCGGTCCCCGACCCGGGCCTCGCCGACCCGCTGGATCGCCTCCAGCCCGGCACGCGCCCCGGCGCCGAGGCCCCTGCCGTCGTCCAGGGCGAGCGCGATCTCGGTGAACAGCAGGCCGAGCAGCGGTCCGCTGGTGCCGCCCACCTCGTCGAGGAAGACCTCCCCGAGCGCCCCGAAGGGGGACACGCCGCCCTCCTCGAAGCGCGCCACCGCGTCGCGCAGTCCGCCGCGCAGATTGTCCCCGAAATCGCCGTCGCCGCTGCGCTGGTCGAGTTCGGTCAGCGCGGCGTGCGCCTCGTCAGCGGCCTGTGCATAGCTTCGCAGTACCGCCTCCTGGTCCAGCATCACTTCTCCCTCACGGTCAGGGCCGGCGTCACGGCCGGGGCGGCCCAGAAGCCGAGCCACTCGGGCCGCATCCGGGTCAGGGTCAGCGAGAATCCGGCCATGTCCATGGCCGGTACGTACGTCCCGACGAGCGCGTCGGACACGCGCAGTCCGCGCCGGGCCAGGCCGTCGAGCACCAGGTCGTGCAGGCCGTAGAGCTCCAGCAGTGTGGTGGAGCCGAGGCCGTTGACCACGACGACCAGGTCGTCGGGGCCCGCAGGCAGGCCGGCCGCCAGCTCGTCGAGCATGCGCTCGACCAACTGCTCGGTGGGCGGCCGCCCGATGGACTTCTGCGCCCGCTCGCCGTGGATGCCGACCCCGTACTCCAGCTCCTCGGGGTCGAGGGCGAACGCGGGCCGGCCGGTGTGAGTCGAGGTCTGGGCCCGGGAGGCCACCGCGAGACTGCGCGAGGCCGCCGCGAACTCCGCTCCCAGGAAGGCTAGTTCGTCCACCCCGAGGCCGCTGTCCGCAGCACCGCCGAGCAGCTTCTCCACGACGACGGTCGCCCCGGTCCCGCGCCGCCCGGTGGCCGTCTCCGAGGAGTCGGTCGCGAGGTCGTCGTCGACGAGCACCCGGCGGACCTCGATCCCCTCCAGCCGCAGCCGTTCCGCCGCAATACCGAAGTTGATCCGGTCGCCGGTGTAGTTCTTCACGATGTGCAGCACCCCACCAGGCCCGGCCGCCCGCCGGGACGCCTCCAGCACCTGCCTGTTGTGCGGGGAGGCGAACACCTTCCCGGGGGCGACGGCATCGAGCATGCCGCGCCCGAGGAAACCGCCGTGCAGGGGCTCGTGCCCCGACCCGCCGCCGGACACCAGCCCGACCCGGCGATCCGGGTGGCGTTGCTTCGCGACGACGTACGCCGGGCTGTCGTGCAGCTCGACGAGGTCGGCGTGGGCACGGGCGAACCCGCGCAGCGCCGACGGGACCGGATCGCCGTCGGAGGGAAGGAAGGGCAGGGGCATCAGGATTCTCCGTCGATCGGGAAGGGCGCCCGGCGGACCCGCGGGCCGGACCGGATCCGGGGGCGAGCGGGCACGGGACCGTGGCGGGCGGGGGCTCCCCGGCCAGGGCCGGCCGGTCCTCCGCGCGAGGGGCGGACCTGCGCCGTACCCCTCGCGCGGGGTCTCAGCCGGTGAGCTTGATGCCGGCGGCCGTGAGCGCGGCCCGCAGCGTCGCGCGTTCGGCGTCGCCGACCGGGGTCAGCGGGGAGAGGCTGTGGCCTCCGTTGCGGCCCTGCATCGCGAGGGCCGCCTTGATCCTGGCGGTCATGTTCGGCCCGTCGATGGCGCGCCAGACCGGCAGCTGCTTGTTGTGCAGCTCGTGGGCGGCGGCGATGTCCCCGCGCTGCACCGCGTCCCACTGCCGCAGGCACAGCTCGGGCACGACGGTCAGGGTCGCGGAGATGGCGCCCTGGGCGCCCATGAGGTAGCTCGGGAAGAGCAGGTCGTCAACGGCCGTGAACACCTTTCCGCCGGAGGGGTTCATGTGCAGCAGGTCGGCGAGCTGGTGGATGTTGCCGCCGGACTGCTTCACACCGATGACGTTCGGGATCTCGTCCAGGATCCGGGCCACCGTCGTCGCGGGGATCAGCGCGTACGGGATGACGTTGTAGATCAGGACCGGCATGCCCGTCTCTTCTGTGATCCGCCGGTAGTACTCGACGGTCCGCTCCTCGTCGGGCTGGAAGAGGTAGTGGACCGGGGTGACCTGGAGGGCGTCGACACCGGTCCTGGCGATGGCCTTCCCGTAGCGGACGACCTCACGGGTGCTGTCCTGGATGATGCCGGCGATCACGGGGGCCTCCCCCGCGGTCTCGCACACCGCGGTCTCGGCGATCGCCACCGAGTCCTCCACCGAGAGCATCTGGCCGTCGCCCGTGCTCCCGGTGACGCACAGGCCGTGCACCCCGAGGTCGAGGTGGTACCGGACCTCGGCGCGGAGCGCGTCGAGGTCGGGCTGCTCGTCAGCGGTGAAGGGGCTGACGAGCGGGGGGATGATGCCATGAAGATCGAGCGTCATCGTCGTGGGAACCTCTCTGGTCGTCCGACGTCGGTCTCGTCGCGGCTGGACCACTCGCACAGAACGCCGACCCCAGCAGCGGCCGCGAATGTAACCGGTGACATGCATCAGGCTGGCCGACGCCGTGCACCCTGTCAAGGCTGTCGGCGGGCGGAGCGGTCGCCCGCGCCCGCGCGGAGTGGGGCGCGGGTCTGCGGCGGGAGGGGGCCCCCACCCGCATGCAGTGGGGTCGCCCTCCGGCGTGCAAGCGAACCGCTCCGGCAGTCTTGCGTCGGCCGCAGCGGGGACGCCGTCCGAACGCGCGCCGCGCGCCGACGCCCCCCGGGTATTGACACCGTCACACAGCGGCTGTTCACATGACGATGTAACCGGTGACAACGTGCCAGGTCGGCCTGCCTGAGCCACAATCACCGACCGCTATCGACACATCGAGGTGTGACAGCGTGTCAGTGGACGACAGAGACCACGGCCCGGACCTGGTCACGGTTGACGCGCCCCCGGCCCGTCCGAAGGGCAAGAACCTCCGCTGGGCGATGATCGTCGTGATCACCATCCTGACGATCACCAGCTACCTGGACCGCGGGAACCTGTCGGTCGCCGCGCCCCTGATCAGCAAGGACCTCGGCTTCTCCGACACCCGGATGGGGCTGATCCTCTCGGCGTTCGTCTGGCCGTACGCGATCATGAACCTGCCCGTCGGCTGGGGGATCGACCGGTGGGGCCCGCGCATCATCGTGGCGGTCGCGGCCGGCCTCTGGAGTATCGCGGGCGCCGCGACCGGCCTCGCCCGCAGCGTGGGCGTCTTCCTCGGTCTGCGCGTGGTCCTCGGCGTCTCGGAGGCCCCGCTGTTCCCGGGCGCGCTCAAGGCCACAAGCGAGTGGTTCCCCGAGCACGAGAAGGCCCGGGCCACCAGCGTCTACATCGCGGCGACCCAGGTGGGCCTCGCCATCGCGCCGCCGATCGCGACGGCGCTGATGCTGGCGCTCGGCTGGGGGCTGATGTTCCTCATCGTCGGATTGTTCGGCGTCATCGGTGTGATCGGCTGGGTGGCGGTCTACCGCGCGCCCGAGAAGCACCCGCGGCTCAGCCCCGAGGAGCGTGAGTACATCGGGGTCGACCGCCGGCAGGCCGAGGTGCGCGCCAAGAGGAACGAGTCCGTGGGCCGGGACTGGCTGCGGGTCTTCCGGTACCCCACGGTGTGGGGCATGATGCTCGGCGCGTTCTGCCTGCAATACGTGTTCTGGTTCTACATCACCTGGCTGCCCAGCTACCTGGAGTCGGCTCAGCACTTCTCGGTCACCTCGGCCGGCCTGGTCTCGGCGCTCCCCTACATCGCGGGCGGTGTCGCCGCGCTGCTCGGCGGACGCATCTCCGACGCGCTGGTGAAGCGCGGCGTGCTCGCGATGCACGCCCGGCGTTACACCATCGTCGGCGGCGCCCTGCTCACCGGACTCGCCCTGGTCGCCACGGCGTTCAGCGACGGGCCGGTCACCGCCGTCACACTGCTGTGCGTCGGTATGTTCACCTACAGCCTCACCACGGCCTCCTACTGGGCGCTCGCCGCCGACGTGGTGACCACCGACCGCCTGGTCGGCTCGGTCGGCAGCATCCAGAACTTCGCCGGCTTCCTCGGGGGCGCCTTCGCGCCGGTGGCGACCGGTGTGATCGTCGACCGGTTCGGCGGCTTCACCCCCGCGCTGATCGTCGCGGCCGCCCTGCTGCTGGTCACCTGCGTGATGTACGGCGGCCTGGTCAAGCGCCGCCTTCCCCTGTGAGGAGTCGCACCGTGCCCGAGAGTGTCATCCCTTCCCGCGACACCGACGTGGACGTTCTCGTGGCAGGTGGAGGGTCGGCCGGTGTGGCCGCCGCCTGTGCCGCGGCCGAGGAGGGCGCGCGCACACTGCTCGTCGAGGCGTCGGGTTCCGTCGGCGGCACCCTGGCCTGGCAGTACCTGGAGCACTCGGCGGGGTTCCACAGCGTCACCGGCGCGCAGGTCGTCGGCGGCTGGGCCCAGCGCCTGGTCGACCGGCTGAAGGCGAACGGCGGATCGCCGGGGCATGTCCGCGACGACGTGGGCTACACCGCCGGCCGCACCCCCGTCGACCATGCCGAACTGGCGCTGACCCAGTCCATGATGCTGTCGGAGGCCAGGGCCTCGGTGTGGTTGCAGGCGGTGGTTGCCAAAGTCGCCCGCGGGGCGCGGGGCGAGGTCGCCGAGGTCGCCGTGCAGACCCCGGAGGGGGCCCGTACGGTAAGGGCCCGCGCCGTCGTCGACGCGTCGGGGGACGCGGCGGTCGCCGAGCTGGCCGGCGTGCCGATGCAGCGGGACACGGCGGCGACGCAGCCGGTGTCCCTCCTCTTCAAGCTCGGTTGTGTGGACGTCCCCGCGCTGTTCGGGTATCTGCGCGAGCACCCGGAAGAACTCAGGCCCGGCAGCGTCGTCGGCGCGGACACCGCCGAGCACGCCAACGTCTGGGGGCTGGGCCGGCTGCTCGCCGAGGGCCACCGCGACGGGCTGCTCGGCCTGTTGCGCCGCGAGATGCATCTGGCGGCCTGGCCGGCCCGGCGCGAGGTGGTGGTCAACGTGAGCCGTGTGCCCGTCGGGGACGGCTCGTCGCCGGGCTGGCGGGGCGAGGCCCACGCCCAGCTCAGCGGGCAGGTCCTGGAGTTCGTGCGCTGGTTCCGCGAGCGCGTGCCCGGCTTCCGGGACTGCCACCTCACCGCGGTGGCCGACCGAGTCGGGGTGCGGGAGTCCCGGCGGGTGCGCGGGGTGCACACCGTCACCGGGGCCGAGGTGAGCGCCGGTGCCGCCTTCGCCGACGCGGTCGGGTGCGGCGCGTTCCCCATCGACGTGCACGCCGCCGACAGCCCGACCCTGTCGCACACCGATGCGGTCGGGGCCGGCTACGAGATCCCGTACCGCGCCCTGCTCGTCCCGGACGCCCCGAACCTGCTCGTCGCGGGCCGCTGCGTGTCCAGCGACCACCAGGCCAACGGATCGCTCCGGATCACCGCCACCTGCTTCGTCACCGGCGAGGCGGCGGGGGTGGCGGCGGCCCGCGCCGCCACGGCAGGCGTCAGGCCGGACGCACTGGATGTCACAGCGCTGAGGGGCCGGCTCGCCGAGCGCGGTGCGATCGTGCGGCTGCCCGCCGCGCTGGCCACCGCCTGAGCGCCGCCGCCCCACCCGTCGCACGCCGGTCGGGGCGGCCGATCACGCGGACCGCGGCGGTGTCCACTGCGCCGACGGCATGGGACCAGGTGCGGTCAGGCCCGGCGCGCGGCACACCCGCGGCCACACGACTCGTGCGGCCCGGGCGCCCGCCGCGCCGCACCAGGCCGTCAGCCGGCGGACCGCGGCGGGCCGACGGAGTTGCGGCGCACGAGCTGCGACGGGGCGACGTGCTCGCCCCGCGTGTGCTCCGGGTCGTCCAACTGCCGTACGAGCAGCTCTGCCGCCAACGCCCCCATGTGCTGCGTCGGTTGGCGGACGGCGGTGACCGGCGGATCCGTCACCTCGAACGCCGGGTCGTCGTCGAACGCCACCAGGCTGAGGTCGTCGGGGACATGCAGTCCCGCCGCGCGCGTCGCCTCCAGCACACCGATGGCGACCCGGCCGTTGTAGGCGAACACCGCCGTGGGCGGCTCACTGCGCCCGAGCACCACCGCCGTCGCGGCCTTCCCGCCCCGTTCGTCGCTGGCTCCCTCGACGACGAGTCCGGGGTCGAAGGCGATCCCGGACGCGGTGAGGGCGTCAGCGTAGCCGGTCCGGCGCTCGCGCGCGGTGTCGAACGCCTCAGGACCGCCCACCAGCGCGATCCTGCGGTGGCCGGCGCGGATGAGCTCGCTGACGGCGTCGAACGTGACCTCGCGGTTGTTGGTGCGGACGATGTCGACGCCGTCGATGCCCGGCCGCTGGTCGATGAAGACCGCGGCGAGCCTTCGCGACACCAGCCGCAGCAGATCGATGTCGGGCCGCACGCTCGTCATCGCGATGCCGGCCAGCGTGCCGTCGGCCGCCGCCGAGACGAGGTGCCTGCGCGGGTCCCCGTCGCCCGCCACCGAGCTGATGACGAGGTGGTAGCCGTGAGCGAGCAGCGCGTGCTGCATGGACTCGGCCACCGAGGAGTTGAACGGGTTCTGGATGTTGGGCACCAGGAGCCCGAGCATGCGGCTGCGTCCCGAGGTGAGGGCGCGCGCGGCGGCGTTGGGCACGTAGCCCAGCTGCTCGATGACCGCCTGCACGGACGCCCGTGTGGAGGGGGACACCCGGGCGTCCCCCTTGACGACGCGGACGACGGTCGCCGTGGACACACCCGCGACCCGTGCGACGTCCCGCACTCCGACCATTCGACCGCCCTCCCACTGGCGAGTTCCGGGCGCCGTCCGTTCGCCGGATCCGTCCCTCGACCGGGACGGATTCCGCGTACGGGACGCGTCGACGATGTTCGCACGCGCGGCACCGCACGCGCGCGCCCCGACGAGGCCGAAGACGGCTTGCCGGAGATCGGGGCCGGAGCCCCTCAGGTCACAGACCGCCCCAGTACGGCGCCAGCCCGGGGTGGAATGGGGGGAGTTCTGCGGTCACGTGGGCGGATTCTGCTCCGGCGAGCAGCACGCGGTGGTACCAGAAACGCCAGTTGCCGCCCACTCTCCGCCCAAAAGCGAACGCCTCGAACGGAGCGTCGACGCTGCGGTAGTGCCACCAGATCAACCGGTGGGTAGGCAGAGCACCCGCGGGCAGGACGTTCTTCAGCCTGCGGTCCTTGATCCGCTTGTTGGCCGGAATATCGTCCGCTGACGTGTTGTCGTTGACGTGGTAGAGCACGGTGGCGCCTGCCACCGTGGCCACGTAGACATGACACCCCGACAGAGGCCCGGTGAAGACCCATTCCGCTGCGGGGTCCAGAGCCATCTGGGTCAGCGCGTTGGGGGCATCCGGCAGGTAGCGCACTCGCTGGTCGACGTTCGCGGCCTCAAGGGTGATCGCCTGCACCGGTTGGCCGGGCAGCCGCGGTGTGGGAACGGGGTACACGTTGACGCGGGGGAACACTCCCGCGGACTGGGTGAAGGCGGTGCCTCCAGGAACCGGTGCGCCTACGGAGGCGGCGGCTCGCACCGCCGGCCGACCGGTGGACGGGTCGGCCCCCTGGAGGTTCAGCACGCCGGCGTTCGCGCCGAGACAGGCCAACGGGTTCGCCAGGAAGTCAGCGGTGTACGGGTCCGGCACGACAGTACCTCCGACTCGTCCGGGTGAGGACGTAGCAGCGGTGGGGGCGGCTGGTGAAAAGGTAACCGCCGTCCTCCGGAGGCCGTACCACACGATCCCGCCACCTTTACGGCCAATGCACCGCGCTCCGCCTGTTGGAGGCCACGACCGTGCCGCACCGACCTCAGCCGGTGCACCGGAAGGTGGCCGCCGGGTGGGATCGCCCCGCTCACGTCACCGCACCGCGGCACATCACGCCTGTGCAAAACGCCTGACTGCCCGTCAAGACGTCGGTAGAGCCCAGGCCGGAGTGTCAGCCCGCGCCCGCGGGCTGCGGCAGGGCTGTGGGCCCGGCGCCGTCGGGGGCCCCGAGGCCGAGTTCGCGGAAGTCCGCGAGCGTCCAGGCCCGCACCTCGCTGACGTGCAGGGACGCGAGGTTCTGGGCGCGCTCCGCGTCCCCCGCGAGCATGGCGTCCACGATCTCGTGGTGCCGGGCCGCGGCGGCGCCGGTGCGGTGGGTCCCGGAGGCGCCGGCGATGCGCAGCCACTCCAGGTACGCCTCAAGGCTGTCGCGGACGGCCATCATGCGGGTGTTGCCGCTGTAGCGGATGATGGTGCGGTGGAGGTTCATGTCCGAGTGGAAGAAGGGCTCGAAGTCGCCCCGCTCCATGGCGCGGTCGGCCTCCTCGATCTCACGGCGGAGATCTTCCTTCACCTCGTCCGGCATCCGCGACGTGGCCTCGTAGGTAGCGAACCACTCGATGGCCTGCCGCATCCCGCACACCTCGTCGATGTCCCGCTCGGTGATGACGGCGACGAACGTGCCGGAACGCGGCCGGGTGAGCACCAACTGGTCGGCCTCGAGGCGGGCCAGGGCTCCTCGGATGGGGGTGCGGGAGACTCCGGCCTCCTGGCTCAGCGCGGTGAGGTCCAGACGCTGCCCCTGGCGCAGGTCGCCGCGCACGATCTTGTCCCGCAGCAGCCGGTACGCCTGCTCTGACAGCGAGTCGGTGACGATGGTCGCGGGTCTGTCTGCCACGTCCACGATTCTTGCACAGACTGTGAGCACCTGCTAAATCTGGTGTGTGACATTTCAGATTTCTGATGGAGGGCTCGCATGACACACACCACACCCGGTCCTTCGCTCCACGGCATCATCGCGACGGTCGTCACCCCGTTCGACGAGCGGGGCGAGATCGTCGAGGAGAAGCTCCGCGAAGAGGTGCGCTGTCTGCTGGAGGCGGACATCACGGCCCTCTGCGCCTGCGGCACCACGGGCGAGGGCAACACGCTCACCGCCGAGGAGAGCGCGCGGGTGTGCCGTGCCGTCGTGGACGAGGTGGCGGGCCGCATACCCGTGATCGGCGGGATCATCCAGAACTCCACCCACACCGTCGTCGAGTACGGGCGCGCGCTGAAGGACACCGGCGTCGCGGCACTCCAGATCACGCCCGTGCACTACCTGTGGGACCCCACGGACGACTCGACCGTCGAGTACTACCAGGAGATCGGGGAGGCCGTGGGCCTGCCCGTCATCATCTACAACGTCGTGCCGTGGGCCCTCATCCGGCCCGAGGTCGTCTCCCGCCTCGCCGATCTGCCGCATGTCATCGGCATCAAGCAGTCCGGCGGGGACATGCACAAGCTCGCCGACCTGATCACCCTCGTCTCCGACCGGATCGCGGTACTCGCGGCCGTGGACGACCTGCACTACCCGGCGTTCGTCCTCGGCGCGCAGGGCGCCCTCGCCGCCATCCCGACGGTCACGCCGCACCTCAGCACCGCGCTCTGGGATGCCGTGCAGCGCGGCGACCTCGCCAAGGCGCGCGAACTGCACGAGAGCATCCTGCCGATCTGGCGCGCCATCGACGGCCCCAACCAGCCGGCCACCATCAAGGAGGCGCTGCGCCTCCAGGGTCGCGACGGCGGCCTGCCCCGCCGCCCTGTCAGCCCGGTCACGCCCGAGGTGAGCGACCGCATCGCCCGTGCGCTCGACCGGGCAGGGCTGCTCACCGCGGGCCGCTGACCCGCGCCGCGGCGGACACCATCGCAAAGGAGCGATCGTGACAAGCACGGAACCGGTGGGGTATGCGGCACAGGCGCTTGCCCAACTGCTGCCTGACGGGGTGCTCACCACCGACCCCGACGTACTGCTCGCCCACAGCACCGACCACGCGTCGTCCTGCTCCGCGGGCAGACCGATGGCCCTGGTACGGCCGCGGACCACGGAACAGGTCGCGGCGGTGCTGCGGTTCGCCTCGGCCGAAGGGATCCCCGTCGTACCGCAGGGTGCCCGCAGCGGCCTGTCCGGCGGAGCCAACGCGGTCGACGGCTGCGTCCTGCTGTCCACGGAGAAGATGACCGCGATCCTTGGCATCGACGTGGAGAACCAGACGGCCACGGTCGAACCCGGCGTGCTCAACGCCGAGTTCGGCCGGGCCGTGGCCGAGCACGGCCTCTACTACCCGCCCGACCCCGCCTCGTACGAGATGGCCACCCTCGGCGGCAACGCGGCCACCAACGCAGGCGGCCTGTGCTGCGTGAAGTACGGCGTGACGGCCGACTGGATACGCGGCCTCGAAGTCGTCCTCGCCGACGGCCGGGTCCTGGACACCGGCCGCACCACGGCGAAGGGCGTCGCGGGCTACGACCTGACCCGTCTCTTCGTGGGGTCGGAGGGGACGCTGGGCGTCATCACGAAAATCGTCACCGCGCTGCTGCCCGCCGCCGAGGCGCCGCGCACCGCCATCGCGTTCTTCTCCGACATCGCGGCCGCCTGCGAGACGGTCACCGAGGTGATGCGGGGAAGCGCACGGCCCTCCCTGCTCGAACTGGTGGACTCCGTCTCGCTCGACGCCATCGGCCGGCACCGCGACTACGGCTTCCCGCCGGGCACCGGAGCCCTGCTGATCCTCCAGTCGGACGACGCGGCGCACGCGGACCGGGTGCTCGCCCGCTTCGAGAGGGCCGCCGAGGGCCGGGGCGGCGACGTGCTGATCGCCGAGGGCCCCGAGGAGAGCAGGCTCTTCCTCGCCGCGCGCAGGGCCGTCGGCACCGCGCTCGAACACGAGGGCACCACCCTCTCCGAGGACACCTGCGTCCCGCGCAGCAGACTGCGCGAACTGGTCGTCGGGGTGCAGGAGATCTCGCGTCGGCTCGATGTCACCATCGCCTGCACGGGACATGCGGGTGACGGAAACATGCATCCCACGATGGTCTACGACAGGACCGACACACGCCAGGTCACCGCCGTACAGCAGGCATTCGACGAGGTCATGGCCCTGGGGCTGGCCCTCGGGGGCACCATCTCCGGGGAGCACGGAGTGGGAGTGCTCAAACGCCACTGGCTGGAACGCGAGCTGGGGCCAGTGGGTCTCGACGTCCACCGGTCCGTCAAGGCGGCTCTCGATCCCGGGCGCATCCTCAATCCCGGCAAGGTGCTCGACCACTTCTGATTCCGACGTCCGAGCCCCGGCCGTCCGGCATGTCCGATCCCCAGAGCCGCACACCAGGAGCCCACGATGGCATCCCTGTCCCCCGCCACCTCGTCCCCGAAGACATCGACCCGGCCGACGAACGTCCGCTGGCGCATGCTCGGACTGATTCTCGTCGTCACGGCCGTCAACTACCTCGACCGCACCAACCTCTCCGTGGCCCTGCCCAAGATGAAGGAGGAGTTCGGGCTCAGCGGCACCGAACAAGGGCTCCTCCTGTCCGCGTTCTCCTGGGCCTACGTCGTCTGCCAGGTGCCGGGCGGCTGGCTGCTCGACCGGTACGGCGCGAAGATCACCTATGGCTTCGCGATCCTGCTGTGGTCCATCGCCACCTGCTTCCTCGCTGCTGCCCGCAGTTTCACCGCGCTCTTCGGGCTGCGCGTCGGTCTCGGTGTCGCCGAGGCCCCCGGCTTCGCCGCCAACAACAAGATGGTCACCTCGTGGTTCCCGTCGCGTGAGCGGGCGCGGGCCACCGCCGTCTACAACGGCGGCATGTACATCGGCCTCGTCACGGCCCTTCCGCTGCTGACCTGGCTGACCGCCTCCTACGGGTGGCACTCGATCTTCCTGCTCACCGGCATCGCCGGCATACTCGTGTCGTTCGTGTGGTTCCGATTCGCCAAGGGCCGCCCCACCGACCACCCGCGCGTCAACGACGCGGAGAGGGCCCTGACCGCCGACACGAACACCGGCCGGCACATCGCGCACAAGGCCGGCTGGGCCGACCTGCGCTATCTGCTGAGCCGCCGCCGCCTGTGGGGCATGTACCTCGCCCAGTTCTGCACCAACGGCGTGATGTGGTTCTTCCTCACCTGGTTCCCCAGCTACCTGGTCGAGGCCAAGGGCATGGCCTTCGTCAAGGCCGGCTTCCTTGCATCGCTGCCCTATCTGGCCGCGCTGGTGGGGGTGTTGTTCAGTGGCACGCTCTCCGACTTCCTGCTGCGCCGCGGCATGTCGCGCACCATGGCGCGCAAACTCCCCATGATGATCGGGTTCGTCGGCTCCGTCTCGATCATCCTGGGCAACTACACCTCACGGCCCGCATGGGTCGTCGCAGTCATGTCCTTCGCGTTCTTCGCCCAGGGCATGACCGCGATCGGGTGGACACTCGCCTCCGAGGTCGTGCCCGTGAAGATGCTCGGCCTCTCCGGAGGCGTGTTCGGCCTCTTCACCAACCTCGGCGGCGCCGTCGTACCCCTGGTGGTCGGTGTCATCCTCGACGCCACCGGTTCCTTCAACGGCGCCCTGTTGTTCGTCGGTGCGCTCGCGCTGGTCGGCTTCTTCGCCTACCTGGTCCTCATCGACAAGGTCGAACGTCTCGATCCCGACGCCGTGTGAGGCGGGCGCGGCCCCGGCCCCCGGCCCCCGCCGTGCTCGCCTGCACCAGGGGCCACTCCGTCGTTCTGGGCAACCACGGCATCGGCCACGCCTTCATCACCGACTCCGCGCCGTCCGTCGGATACGCGGCGCCGGTGCGGCCGTTCGGCCGATCAATAGCGTTGAGTTATTGATCGGAGAGTGTCTGATATTGGACGGCCGGCCGGATCAGGGATTTGCTGGTGCTGCCCACCCCGGGTCACCAGCGAATGACCGCACTCGGCGCCGCCCTGCCACAGGTTCGTCAGCCGGGTGAGGCAGGTGGGTTCACGAGGTCGAGATGAGAGGAAGTGTCGTATGACAACGGCGCCTACGACTGCCCCGTCCGCTGAAGAATGGGCGACCGCCTTCACCGACGCGAGCAATGCGGACCCGGAGATCCAGGCACACGGAAAGTACTTCACGTGCTCATGGCTTCTCGACGCGGGCGAGCGGAGTTACGTCATCAAGTCGGAGTCGGGCACAGTGACGAATGTCGCCGTCGACCCGGGCCCCCTCGACGAGCCCTACCAGTTCGCGATCCGGGCCAGTGCCGAGACGTGGCGCGGTTTCGGGGCCGAGGTTCCCGCACCGATGTACCACGGTATCTGGGCCGCTTCCTTCCAGCGCGACATGCGCCTCGAAGGCGACGTGCTCGTCCTGATGCAGAACCTGCGCTGCATCACCCGGCAGATCGAGCTGCTGCGCGTCATCGGTTCCCCGGTCTGACCCCACAGGACCACACGGACCGACCTCGGCCCGCCACGGGCCTCGCCCAGCCGGAAGGAAGCACAAACATGAGCAACAGCAAGATCTCCCCCGTCACAGGACGCTACGTCACCATCGAGGTGGACGGCCTCGAATACAGGGTCTTCTACCTCGAGAACGGCACCGGGCAGCCCCTCGTCGCGCAGCACACGGCCGGCTGCCACAACCACCAGTGGCGCGGGCTCCTTGAGGACGAGGAGATCACCGCGAACTACCGCGTGATCGCCTACGACCTCCCCCGCCACGGCAAGTCGGACCCGCCGGAGAACACGGAGTGGTGGAAGGAGGAGTACAAGCTCACCGCGGACCACTTCGTCCACTTCATCGTGGCGCTCTGCGACGCCCTGGAGCTCGACGACCCCATCTTCATGGGCTCCTCGTTCGGCGGCAACGTCGCTCTGCAACTGGCGCTGCGCCACCCGGAGCGGTTCGCGGGGGTGCTCTCCGTGGAGGGCGCCGACTACTCTCCCGGCTTCTACCTGGACTGGTGGCAGCACCCGCACGCGAACGCCGCGCAGGTGTGCGCGAGCGGCACCTGGGACCTCATGGCCCCGCAGTCGCCCGAGTCGGACCGGTGGAAGACCTGGTTCTACTACTCCCAGGGCTCGGAGGCGTTCAAGGGCGATCTGCACTTCTACTCCGTCGACCACGATCTGCGGGGCCGGCTGGGCGAGATCGACGGTACGCGCTGCCCCGTGGTCATAATGACGGGAGAGTACGACTACCTCACCACTCCCGAGGACAGCGCGAGGACCGCGTCCGAGATCACGAACGGGTCGTTCATCAACATGCCCGAGATCGGCCACTTCCCGATGAGCGAGAACCACGCCCGCTTCCGCGTCCACCTGTTGGAGGCCCTTGAGCGACTCCAGGCGGTGAAGGGCTCCGCCGCCTGACCGTCTCCCGGCCCTGCGGCACACCTGACCGGGCCGTCCTGGGCCGGGCGCGGCCGGGCGGTGGCGGCCCGCCGCTTCTCGCGGCGGGCCGCCGCCCCCTCGGTTCGCTCCGTCCGTGCCCGCCTTTCCGTTCCCACCGGAGGCCGGAACGGAATTTCCCTGGCGAAGTGGTCCGCTCCTCCGTCCCGTCGATTCCCGGGCGGTGAGCAATTCAGGGATATGCCAGGCGCTGTGCACGGAAGGGCGGCAGGTCCTGCGCCCGGTGTCTTTCGCCAATCCGCTGTGCCCAGCGGGAGATACACGCACCTGGCCGCCGGGTTCCACGGAGGTAGGATCCGGCTCATGGAGTTGGAGCTGCGTTCTCTGAGGTACTTCGTCGCCGTTGCCGAAGACCTGCACTTTGGGCGGGCGGCCGACAAGCTGCATATATCGCAGCCCGCTCTCAGCGTTCAGATTCGCAAGCTTGAACGGCTCCTCGGCGTCGACGTGTTCCTGCGGGACAGCAGGCATGTGGAACTGACATCGGCCGGTGAGGCCATCCTCGAAGAGGCCCGCAGAACACTCGCCGCGGCGGATCACACCATGGCCGTGGCGCGCAGCGTCACCCGCGGCTCGGGCCGTCTCGACATCGGCTTCGTCGCGAACGCGGCAGCAGAGCTCACGCCCGCGGTTCTCGATGAGTTCAGCCGCCGGCACCCGGATGTCGATGTCCGCATGCGCCAGTACGCCTTCGCCGATCCGCTGGCGGGGCTCGCGTCCGGAGATGTCGACGCCGCTTTCGTCCGGCCGCCCCTGCGGCCCGACGCCCACGTCGACTGCTTCCCCCTCCTCCACGAGGAGCGGGTTCTCATCCTGTCGGAGCGCCACCCGCTCGCCCAACGCCCCGCCGTCACCGTGGAGATGGTGCTCGACGAGGCGTTCGTCGCGCGACGTGCCCCCCAGGAGTGGCGTGACTTCTGGCTCGGCGTCGACCACCGGGACGGACACGCGGTCCGCGTGGGAGCCGAGGTGTCGACGGTCGACGAATGCCTGGAAGCCGTGCTGACGGGCCGGGGTGTCGCCTTCACGCAATCGTCCTCGCAGAGGTACTACGCGCGCCCCGGGCTCGCCTTCGTTCCTGTCGACGACCTGTCCGGCAGTACCGTCGTGCTGGCATGGCGGCGGGACGCGGCCGCGCCTCTGGTGAACGATCTCGTCGCGGCGGCCCGAGACGTCCTCGGTGCCCGCACGGCGCACCGGTCTCGCTTCTCGAAGCACTGACGTCGCGCCATAGGTTGTCGTCGGTCATCAGGACCGCCCGCGGCGTACCTGACGGCAGCTCCCATGAGTGTTCGGCCCGGCCCGGCACCACCCGCGAGGGCGTCGAGTCCCCACAGCGGCTGCGTACGACCGGACGGCGCGCGGGGCGGGCCGGGCAGACAGGGGGCAAGGCAGGAGAAGACGTGAGCGTGGTCGCCCCGCAACCATGTCGGCACAACGCCGAGGAGCGACCCACGCGGGAGAGACCATGGCAGTAAAGCAGCCCGGGACCGCACGGCCCCGGATGCTGGGGCACCCGCTGGTCTTCTGGCTCGGCGCGGCCGCCTGCACCGCGGGTGTCCTCCTCCATCTGCCCATGTACATACAAGCCCGCCCCATGCACTACGCCATGCGCGGCATGCCCCCGGACGCGCCCATGCTGACCGGCATGGCCCTGATCGTCATCGGGCTGGCCGCCACCGTGTATGCCGTGCTGCCACGGCGCAGCGGCGAGATCGGCTCCGCCGTGTCCCGGCTCCGGGTCCGTGCCCTGGACGAGGCCCCGATCACCAGACGGCACGTGTTGCTCGTGCTGGTGCTGATGGTCGCGGTGACCATCGACGTGATGAAGCCGACCGCGCTCTCCTTCGTCGCCCCCGGCGTCGCCGCGGAGTACGGCCTGAAGTCCCCGGCCGATCCGCACGGCGGCCTCCCGGTGTCCTGGCTGCCGCTGTGCGGTATCACCGGCACCGTACTGGGCTCCTGGCTGTGGGGCTGGTTCGGGGATCGCATCGGCCGCCGCGCGTCGATCCTGGTCGCCGGCATGGTCTTCACGTCATCGTCGATCTGCGGCGCCATGCCCGAGTTCACCTGGAACCTGGCCATGTGCTTCGTGATGGGCCTCGGTGCGGGCGGCATGCTGCCGATCGCCTACGCCCTGCTCGCCGAAACCGTTCCGGCCCGGCACCGCGGCTGGCTGATGGTGCTGATCGGCGGTGACATCGCGGTCGCGTACGTCCTCACGAGCTGGCTTTCCGCAGCGCTCACGCCCACGTTCAGTTGGCGCATCCTCTGGCTGATCGGCCTGCCCACCGGGCTTCTGCTGCTCTCCCTCAACCGCTGGATCCCCGAATCCCCCCGTTTCCTGCTCGCCACCGGCCACCACCGCGAGGCCCAGGAGGTGCTGGCCGGCTACGGCGCCGCCGTCGTGGACACCGACGAGCAGGAGGCCACGCGGCACGACGCGGCCACCCGCGACCCCGGCGGCTACCTCGCCCTCTTCCGCGGCCGGCTGCGCGGCCCCACACTGGCGGTCGCCGTGCTCGGCATCGGCATCGGACTGGTGACGTACGGCTTCCAGCAGTGGATACCGACCAATCTGCGCAGCCTCGGATACACGGCCGCGGGTTCCGACTACGTCACGCGCAACGCCGCGGTGATCGGCCTTCCCCTGACCGTGCTGTGCGCCTGGATGTACGGAAAGCTGGGCAGCCGCAAGACGCTCATCACCGTCTCCTCCCTCACCGGTGCCGGCCTGCTGGCGTTCCCGGTCGCAGGCGATTCGCTGGCGCACCACCACACCCTGCTCGCGCTGCTGCTGGTGGTGCCGCTCGCGGGCAGCAGCTCGGTGGTGGCGGTGGTCGCCGGGTACGCCACCGAGATCTACCCGACGCTCGTCAGAGCCCGCGGCGCCGGACTCACCGCAGGCATGACCAAGGCCGGAGGAGTGCTGATCCTGGCGCTGGCCGTGGCCGCGGCTCAGGTCCCGTCCATCGCCACGACCGCCTGGATCGGCGCGGTTCCGCTGCTCCTCGCGGCCGTGGTGTTCCTGTGGGTGGGTCCGGAGACCCGGCGACGGAACCTGGAAGAGATCAACGACGTCCTGATGGCGGCCGAGAAGTCCGCCTCGCCATGACCCCCGCCGCTCCCGACGCGCAGGCGCCGGCGGCCCTCACACGCGTGTCCGGCGCCGCGCTCGTCCCCCGTCGCGGCGCCGGACACGCCCCGAGCGCACGCCATGCCGCCGACGTCCCGGGCGGGCCCGCCTCACCCGGTCCTCCTGCGGCCGTGCACACAGGGGTGGCGGGCCGAGAACACCCACCGGTCTTCGCCCGTACCCGTAACGCAACCGGCCAAGGAGGCTCCATCCATGTCCGACGTCCGGCTCCCGAGGGACGCGGCAACCGCCGTCCGGTCCCCGGGGCCCTCCCTCTTCGTCAGCGGTGACTTCCCGCGGCACCGCTGGCCGTTGGTGCTGGCCGCCGTCGTGGCCGGCCTGTTCGTCGCCTACGCATGGTCGGCCGACCTCGTCGACGACCAGATCGGCGTGACCACTGCCCGAGGTGTACTCGGCCACGATCCGACGGCGCCCATCGGCAGCGTGCTGTCCGGCATCCTCTTCGCCTTCGTCTCGGGCCTCGCCGGATCGTTCACGGCGTGCAACATCGCGGCCTTCGGTGCGGTGGGGCCGCTCGTCGGCGGCTCGGCCGGCAGGCGCGAGAGGTTCCTGGGTACCGTCAAGCCGCTCGGCTGGGTGTCGGCCGGGATGTTCCCGGTGTCGGCCGCCTACGGCGTCGTGGTGGGCCTCGTCGGCACGTCGATGCCGCAGTTCTCCACGGCGAGCGCGAGCGGGCTCACCCCTCGGACCGTCCAGTCGATGGTGGCCTTCGGTCTTGTCGGGGTGGCGATGGTCGTGCTCGGACTCGCCGCGGCCGGGGTGGTGCAGGACCCGCTGGCGCGGGTCGCCCGGCGCTTTCGGCACGCGCCGCTGATCCTCATGGGCGCCCTGATGGGAGGGTTCCTGGTGGGGCGGCCTTACCCGCTGTTCCGGAACCTCTTCCGGCATGCGGCCGAGACGCACGACCCCCTCTACGGCGCGGTGGCGTTCTGCCTTCAGTCACTCGGCAACATCATTGTCATGTTCCTGCTTTTCCTGATCTTGTCGTACGGGACCGGAGGGCGGCTCGGGGCGTGGATGGCCGGGAAGCCGGGGCGCATCGCGACGGTGACCGCGTCGGCGTTCCTCGTCGCCGGCGTGTTCACGCTGGCGTACTGGGAGCTTCGGGTTCTCGGGCGACTGGGGTACATCTGGTGGCCCGACGCACCCTGGAGCGCATGACGCCGCCTCCGGCCCCGCGCCGCTCGGCACCACCCGCCGAGCGGCGCGGGGCCATGCCGTGCGGCCCGCCCCGCACGGGCACGCGGTGCGGCGCTGCGGCGCCGGCGGCCGATCGCCGGCGCCCTGGGGCGGATGACCGCGCAGCGGCCTCCCGCCTCAGCCCTGCGCTCGCCCGGACACACCCAGCAGGCACACCCGTCGCTCACTTCGTCCGCTCGCGGCCGTGCCTCATGGAGGCGGCGGCCTCACCCGGGGAGTCCCCAGCGGCGACGAGCATGCCGAGGACCTGCGCCTCGAAGCAGACGTCCGCGTCGTAGGGCGGGACCAGATACCCTCCGAGTTCGAGGGCGACCAGGCCGTGGAGGCCGATCCACATCTGATTGGCCACCAGGTGGGGGTCGCCCGCCCTGAAGCGCCCCGCCGCCATGGCCCGCTCCACCGCGTCGACGACGCTCGTGAGCGTGTAGCGCCCGTACTGCCGGTCCTCGTCGCTCAGCGCGAAGTCCAGACCCTGGCCGCCGAACATCACGCCGTACAGATTGCGGTGCTCCTGCGCGTTGTCCCGGTAGGCGCGGCCCAGCCGGACCACGTCGCCCACGGGGTCGTCGCTCTCGCCGACCGCCCCCATCCGCCGCTCCAGCAGCCGGAAACCCTCACGGACCATGGCCCGTACGAGGTCCTCCTTGCCACCGAAACGGGTGTAGACCGCCATGGTCGACGTGCCCACCGCGGCGGCGAGCCTGCGGGTCGAAAGCGCCTGTGGGCCCTCTTCGGCGAGCAGCCGGGCCGCGGCCTCGATGAGGTGCTCGCCGAGATGCGGGTCTACCGGGCGCGGGCTCACGCTTGACAGCATGCCACGGGGCTGCCACCCTCTTCAACAACGGTGTTATATAACAATGGTATGGAGAGGTGGAGGGCCATGGGCACCCGCCGCAGCAACACCCTGTCGCACCTGTGGACCAGTGCCTACATTCCGATTGCCGAAGAGGCCGCGGCGGGCGGCCTGCCGGTGCTCGGCACGCTTCCGCGGGAGCTCGACGGCCTCTTCGCCGTGGTCGGTCCCAATGCTCTGGGCGCGTACGACCCGGCCCAGGACCACCAGTTCGCGGGCGACGCCATGCTCCACGGGTTACGGCTCGGGGACGGCCACGCCCCCTGGTACCGCAACCGCTGGTTACGGACCGACCGCGTCACGGCCGCACTCGGCGAACTCCCCACACCGGGCCCCCGGCACGGGCTGTCGGACAATGCGAACGCGGGCCTCGTCGAGCATGCGGGCCGGCTCCTGGCCCTCGGGGACGGCGGTGTCCTGCCCCACCAGATCGGTCCGGACCTGCGCACCGTCGCCCGCATCGACTTCGACGGCGCCGTACCCGACGGCCTCTGCTCACGCCCCGTCACCGACCCGCTCACCGGCGAGCTGCACGCCCTCGCGCACCGCACCGGCCAGGAGCACGTCACGTACCTGGTGATCGACCCCGCCGACCGGGTCGTGAAGTCCGAGCGGCTCGGGGTCAAGGGCAGCCCCCTGATGCACGGGCTGGGGCTGACCGACCGGCACGTGATCCTCTTCGACCTGCCGGTCGTCTACAGCGAGCGGGCGGCGGCCGGCGGCTCCCGGGTGCCGTACGCCTGGGACAGTGGCCACGGCGCCCGCCTCGGGGTGCTGCCGCGTGACGGCGGCGACGCGGAGGTGCTGTGGACCGAGGTCGACCCCTGCTTCGTCTTCCACCCCGTCAACGCGTACGAGAGCGGCCGGAGGATCGTCGTGGACGTGATCCGCCACGAGCGCGCCTTCGACCTGGATCCGCTGCACCCGGGCGAGTCCCGGCCCTCCCTCTGGCGCTGGATCGTCGACCGGTCCGCCGGTCGGGTGGCCGAGGAGCAACTCTCCGACGGGCCCGAGGAGTTCCCGGCGATCGACGACCGCTACCTCGGCGGGCCACACCGGTACGTCTGGACGGTGGGCATGGACGAGGGCGTCGGCGCCGCACTCGGCGGGCCCCGGCTGCTGCGCCACGACCTGACCACTGGACGCCTCGACACCCACTCGTTCGCCCCCCGGGAGCAGGCCGGGGTGCCCGTTTTCGTGCCACGCACCGCCTGCGCCGACGAGGGCGACGGCTGGCTGCTCACCCTCGTGCACGACGACACCACCGACCGCAGCGCACTGCACGTCGTCGACAACGCGGACTTCACAGGTCCTCCCGCGGCCGTGGTACCGCTGCCGGCACGCGTCCCGCACGGCCTCGGCGCGGCCTGGACGGCCACCGCGTGAACCCGTACCGACGCCACACACGCTCCGTGCCGCCCCGGCCTGTACGGGCCGCTGTCGGGCCGGACAGGCAAAACCGGAGAAGCCTCTTCCGCACACCCGCCGTCACGATGGGACGACAGCGCCGGCCGGCCGGCCGCGCCGACCGCGGAGGAGGTGGTCCTGTGCTGGTCTGCGTGACGGGCGGCACCGGATTCGTCGGAGCGCACTCGACCGCCGCACTGGTCAGGGCCGGCTGCCGGGTACGGCTGCTGGCGCGGGACCCGGACACGGTGCCACGGGCACTCGCGCCCCTGGGCGTCGATCCGGCAGCGGTCGACAGCGTCGCCGGGGACGTCCGGGACGAGGCGGCCGTCAAGTCGGCCGTCGCCGGCACGGACGCGGTGCTGCACGCCGCGTCCGTCTACTCCTTCGACAGCCGCCGAGCCGACGAGATGCGTGCCGTGAACGTCCGGGGCACCGAGGTGGTGCTCGGCGCCGCGGCCCGGGCCGGCGCCGGGCGCATCGTGCACGTCTCCAGCTTCGCCTCGCTGCTGCCCTCCGGCGGCGGCCTCCTGGACGAGCGCTCCCCCGTCGGCAGGCCGCGCGATGTCTACATGCGCACCAAGGCCGAGGCCGAGGAAGTGGCGCTCGCCCTGCGGGAAAGGGGTGCGCCGATCGTCATCAGCCTGCCCCCCGCCCTGCTGGGCCCGTGCGATCCGCGCCTCGGAGACCAGACCACCCGCCTGCTGGACACCCTGCGGGGCCTGATGCCGCTCTGGCCGGCCGGCGGCTTCCCGGTCGGCGACGTCCGCGACACCGCCGCTCTGCACACCCTCGCACTCACCGGTCCCCCGCCCGGCACCAGCCGCCTTTTCGGTCCCGGACGCTACCTGACGACACGCCAGTACGTGGCGGCCGTGCGCCGGGTGACGGGCCGGCGACTGCCTTCGGTGGTGCTGCCCGGGCGCGCCCTGCTGCCGGTCGGGCGCGTCACCGACGTGGTACAGCGGATCCTGCCGTGGCGCCTGCCGCCGTCCTACGGCGCGGTGTACGCGTGCGTGTCCCGGGCCCGGATCGCACCGTGGGCAGCGGGCGGTGGCGTCCCCGCGCGACCCACGGACGAGACCTTCACCGACACCGTGCGCTGGCTGCACGCCGCGGGGCACCTGACGGCCCGGCAGGCGGGTGCCGCGTCGGCCGCCAGGGCACCGGGTCGCGCCACCGTGCCGGGCCCCGGGCAGTGACCCGCTGTCGTCGCGGGACGGCGCACCACGACACACACCGTCAGACAAGGAGACGCCTTTGTCCACCACCGGATCTGCCGCCTTGGCACGGGGCTACCGCAGCGTACGGGAGAACGTCACCGGTTGGCTGACCGAGTGCCCCGGAGCCGCTGACGCTCCCGTGCCCTGCTGCCCCGGCTGGAGCGTGCGGGACGTGGTCGCGCATCTCGTCGATGTCTGCGGCCGCTTCGGCGGGCTGCCCGGTACCGGCCGGCCCGCCGACGACACCGGGAAGCTGCTCACCGCCTGGGCCGAGGCCGCGGCTCCCGTCGAGAGAGAGCTCGGCGCGGGCACGGCCGGCACCGACGGCCGCGCCGTCATGGACGCCGTCACCCACGAGTGCGACATCCGCGAGGCTCTCGGCATCGCGCCACCCGTCGGCCACCCGGGCTTCGGGAGCGCCTTCCGCGTCGTGGTGGGTGGGCTCGGCGCCAGCCTCGGGCGCCATGGGCTCGCCGCCGTCACCATCAAGTCCCCGGTCGACGCCTGGGTCGCCGGTCAGGGCGAACCAGGCGTCACCTGGAGCGGGGGCCACTACGAGCTACTGCGTGCACTCTGCGGGCGGCGCAGCCATGCGCAGATCTCCGCCATGGCGTGGAGCCGGGCCCCGGAGCCCTGGCTTCCCGCCTTCACCTGGGGGCCGTTCTTCCCACCCGGGACGGCCCGCCCGTGACCGCCGTGGTCCGGGCGGCGCTCGTAGGGCGAGCGCCGCCCGGACCGCGGTTCTTCCCCGCCGCCGGCCTCATGTCGCCGCCTGCATGAGGGCCGCGCGGCCACCGCCGTCGAGTTCCGGCAGGGCGAGCAGGATGGGCAGATCGAAGGCACCGAACCGGCGCAGTTGGAGGTCGAGAGTGGTGTGGCCGCGCCCGCCCGAAACCTGCATCGGCCGGGACATGCCGATCAAGGGAGGCGTACGGATCCGCGAGCCGGGTAACGGGGTGTGCTTCATCGCATCGGCCGGGACCGCGGCGGCCCGGATGAACCAGTCGCCGTCCGGGACGCTGAGGCGGAAGCGGCCTGAGCCGTTGAGTACGTCGCAGGACTGCGGCTGGCCCTCCACGATCGGGGAGTTGAAGGCCCCGACGTAGATACGCACCGGTCCGTAGCCGGTCGGCACCGTGAGCAGACCGCTCAGAGTCGCCTGGCCACCGGCCGGGCACCCCTGCTGGCCGAACGGGGTGATGGGCGGCATGCCGTAGTCCGCCAGGAAGCGGTAGCGGGCCGGCGAGATGCCGACACTGCGGGTGAAACGGCTGGTGAAGGTGCCCAGGCTGTTGTAGCCGACGTCGTAGGAGATCTCGGTGACGCTCGACCGGGTGTCCAGCAGGTGCCGCTTCGCCATGAAGAGCCGTACGGCACTGAGGAAACGCCCCGGCGAGGTCCCGGTCAGATTGCGGAACACACGTGAGTAGTAGAACTTGCTGAACAGCGCCGCACCCGCCAGTTCCTCCAGGCAGAGGGGCTCCGGATAGCGACTCCACATGATGTCTATGGTCCGTTTGACCGCTGTTCCTGCTGCGCCGTGCATGGAAACTCCCCGCTTCCAGCTCTATGTGGATAGGCCTGATACACGCGGATTGCCGTGGTATGCGATCGCTTGAGCGGATGTGGCACACCTCCGGGGCCCCGGGCCGTGCCCGCGCTCCCGGGGCCCCGGTCACCGAACGGCCATCCACGCACCGGCCTCGCGCGCCGCGCACAGAGCGGCCCACGCCGTCGCCTCGACGAGCCGGGCGTCCTCCGGGTTGTGGTTCCTGAAGGCCCGTACAGCCTCGTCGTCGACCTGGTACGAAGCGATCGCGGTGAGCAGAGCGAGCCGTCCGGCCGGGCGGTCGGACGGCGCGAGACGTTCGGTTTCGGTGTCCACCCAGGCCCTGCTGAGCCCCGGCGGACGGCCGTCCCAGACGCGCAGCCGCTCACGCACCAGCGCGCGCACGGAGGCGGGCAGTGATCTCTCCCCGGCGTTCTCGACGGCGGCCACGGCTCGGGCGAACGCCTCGGTCACCGGCGGTTTCCCGGCGCTCCAGACCAGATCGGGCGCGGGTTCCGCGGCCGGCAACAGGTCCAGCGAGAGACCGGGCGGGAGATCATCGCGGCCGGCCGCGCGCTGAAGCCAGTTCAGGACCGGCTGCACGGCCGGCAATGTGGCGGCGGGCGCCCAGGGCGGCAGCGGCCTGTCGCCCAGGAAGATGTTCACCATGCGATTCAGGTAGTGCAGCAGGACCGCCATGGCCACCAGTTCGGGCCCGTGCTCCGGAGGGAACGGTGGTGTACGCGCGGCGGGTCCCGCCCCCTGGGGGCCGGGACCGCGGACCATGTTGACCTCGCACCAAGCTGCGACGGCGCCAGAACCGTCGGCCCGGCCGAGGCTGCGCAGCATGGACGTGTGCATCGTCACGCAGTAGGGACAGGAGTTGGCAGCGGAAATCATCGCTGCCACGGTCTCCTTTTCCACTCGGCCCACGAGGCCGGGGGTGAGGAGCGATTCCCTGAGGATTAACCATACGGCGGCCAGCACCTCGGGACTCGACGCGTGCAGGACCAGCGGTGGTGGCAGTACGCCGAATTCCTCCTCGGAGGCTCGGTAGACCCGGGTGACCAGACGGTCGCGGGTACGGAAGGGGACAGGGGCCACATGCCGGACCTGGGTGAGGGAGAGGTCCCTCAGCGAAGCCCGGACTAGGCGTGCTCTCAAGTCGGTTGCTCCCATCGGGCCCTGCCGGCGCGCCGGCCGCGGGGCGTGTACGGGCCGCGGCCGGAGCGCCGCGGCCCGGTTCTCGTGCTCAGGCTCCGAGCGCCGCGGCGAACGCGGCGCTGCCGCGCCGCCCCGCGGTCTCACCGTCCGGTGAGGGGGCGCCGTACGCCACGGAGACACCGCGGTCCTTGAGGGCCTTCACCAGACCAGGCATGGCGCGCTCGGCGAGCGCGGCCACGGTGAAGGCGGGGTTGACGGTCAGTGCGCCGGGCACCGCCGAGCTGTCCGTGACGAAGATGCCGGGGTGCCCGCGCAGCTCGTGCCGGTCGTCGAGTGCCGAGGTGGCAGGATCGTCGCCGATCCGGCAGGAGGCGAGCGGGTGGACCGTGTAGGCGCCGACGACATCGTTGGTCCACGGCATCACCCTGGCCAGCCCGTCGTGCTCCAGAATCGCCCGGACCGAGGCGTCCGACAGCTCCCAGCCGTGCAGGGTGTTGGGCGTGGGGTCGTACGCGAGGGTGCCGAGGCCGAGCATCTGCTGGGAGATGCGATCGGAGTTGCCGGTCTCCGGCGGCGGGCCGAAGACGCCCTCGTTGTCGTCCTCCGACATGGTGAAGATCGTCATCCAGGACTGCCACTTCTTGAGCAGTTCCTTCTTCTCCCGGCCGAACCAGCTGGGGCCTTTCGCGTCGGGCACCTGGGCGAGAATGGTGCCGAGGCCGGGTGGGAAGTAGAGCTGCTCAAGCGAGTAGCGCTCGTACTCGGGCCGGGAGCCGTCGAGGTAGTCCCAGGTGGCGACGGTCGGGCCCTTGCCGATCTGGTTGGCTTGGAAGGCCGGTCCTGGCTGCCCTTCGAGCCCCAGCAGGGCACGGACCCTGTCGTCGTCGAGGACCGCGGTGTTCAGCCGCTCGCCGTTGCCCGAGAAGTACCGGCCCACGCCGTGCGGCATCGGGCCGAGGTCGGCCTCGGAGCGCTGGAGGATGACCGGTGTCGCGGCGGCGCCCGCCGCCACCACGACGATCTTGGCGTCGATGGTGCCGGTGTCCGGGTGGACGCGGTAGTCGGCCTCGTCGACGATGTCGTAGTGGACGCGGTAGCTCCCGTCGTCCAGGCGTGTGATCTTCTGCACCTCGTGGAGCGGGCGGATCCGCGCGCCGTGCGCCTGGGCCGCGGGCAGATAGTTGAGCAGCAGTGAGCGCTTGGCATCGAAACGGCAACCGGCCATCATCCAGTTGCAGTTGGTGCACAGCTCCTCGTCGATGGCGCTGGGCAGCGGGTTGGCGGTGTGGCCCGCCGCGGCGCAGGCGGCGCCCCAGAGGCCGCCGGCGTACGAGGCGGTGTTCCAGTCCGACGGGGTGATGGGCAGGGCCTCGGCGACCCGGTCGTACCAGGGGTCGAGGGCGTCGCGGTCGATGGCCTTCGGCCACATCCGGCGGTTGATACCGCCGCGTCGTTCGAAGACGAACCGCGGCGCGCGCGGCATGGCCGCGAAGTACACCACGGAGCCGCCCCCGACGCAGTTGCCGCTCAGCACGCTCATGCCGTCGCCGACCACGAACTCGAAGGCGCGGGTGGAGGAGGTGCCCAGCCGGAAGTCGTGCTGGAACTCGTCGGCCGACAGCCATGGCCCGCGCTCCAGCACGACGACCCGGGCTCCGCCGGCTGCCAGGTGGTACGCGGCGATGGCGCCGCCGAAGCCGCTGCCGATGACCAGGGCGTCGGTCTGTTCCCGTGCGCTCATGCGAGGCTCCCGGAGGGGATCGTGTCGGGATGCAGCTCCGCCAGCCGACGCCGGTAGGAGAAGCCCGGGAAGCGCCATACCCCGTCCTCGTCCGGCGGGCGGTACCCGAGAGCGGTCAGGCCCACATGCCCGTCGGCGAGGGCCTCGGCGGTGTGCAGATGCGCAGCCGTGTCGAAGGCCATGTTGCACAGCAGCGCGAGGCCCGTCCACAGCACTTTCTCGGGGTGTCCGGGGCGGGTCAGCTCCAGGACCAGAGCAGCCCGGTCCTCGTACGGGAGCGTGACGAACGCCGGGGCGGTGTCGTCGGCGCCCATGTCGTGCTCCTCGCGGTACTCCTCGGCGTGCACGTCGAGGGCAGACGCCAGGTCGTCGAGGCTGGGCGCCATGCCGCTCTCGGGCATCTCCAGCACGGCCAGCGCACCTGCCGTGACCGCGCCGCCGCCCTCGCTCACCCCTGCTATCGCGCGGTCGCCGGGGTAGCGTTTTTCACCCGGAATGATGGTGTCAGCAAACGCTTCCAGAGTTGCCGTTCTGGCTTCCAAATGCGGCAGTGCAAATGGTTCCACGGCCCTTCTCCTGTCTGTCTTGCAGAATGATTCAACGGGACGGCACGAAACTCGCCGTATCCTCAGAAGACGGCTCGCGGAGGGAGAATCTCTCTGCGAGCCGCACGTTTTCTTGATTTTCCTCTATTCCGTACCTACGGTAACCCCGTCAGGAACTCGGCAGATTCACCGGGCTGTTCTGGTACGCCGAGACAAGCCATTCGCCACCGTTCTGTTTGACGGCGACCCAGGTGGCGCGAATGAGCATCGCCTCGGTCGGCCAGTCCTCGCCGGGCAGCGTGACCCCGCCCTCGGTGACCATGACGGCGGTGTGCTCGTCTATGGCACGGATGCTGAGCGGCTTGCCTACGACGCCGGTGCCCTTGTAGGGGCCCGCGTAGCCGGCCGCCATGTGGCTGCCGATCTCCGTGCGGCCCTGGAGGAAGACGTCCCCGGGCAGCAGCGTGGTGGCGTCCTCGGTGAAGAGGGCCGCGAACTTCTCGCCGCTCTGTGCGGCCCACGCTTCGGTGAGCCGGGCCGCGAGACCTCCGACGGCCGCTTTGTCCTCGGCGCTGAGGGCTGCTGCGGTGGTGACGGTTTCGGACATAAGTCTCTGCCTTCCTGGATCGGTTGGGGACTCGACGGGGCGGGGCCGGGCGCCTGCGGGCGGGCCGGACCCGCCCCCGCGACGGGAGAGGAAGTCGTGTTCCGCCGGTGTGTGCTCGAATCATCATTCGGCCCCCGGAGAGCCCGCGCATCTTCTGTATTGCGCTCTCGTGCGCCACGGCCGCCCGTTGCACTCCGGCGGCGCATGATCAGTCAACAGGGGCGCACCGCACGGACCTGGATCGGCTGGCGCCATATGCGCTTGGCATGAGCTGCTCCCCTCTCATCCGTTTCGCGAGGGGTGCCCGCGACGAAGCAAGCACAGAGAAGACGGGCCACCGCAGAGTCCGGAGAATCGCCTCTCAGGAAGTTCACTGCATTTCCCCGTGCAAAAACCTACCGGGAGGAAAGTCGTGACTGAAATGCGCGATGTATTCACTGATCTGGTGACCGAGGGAGACGAACTCGACGCCATCGTGGCGGGCCTGACGCCCGAGGAGTGGGAGATCGAGACCCCTTCGCCCGGGTGGACCGTCACACACCAAGTGGCGCACCTGGCGTTCATCGCCCATCTCGCCCGGACAGCCGCCACCGACGCCGAGGGCTTCCAGCGCCTGGCGAATGCCGCCAAGGGCGACTTCCAGGCAGCCGTCGACGGCATGCTCGCCGCGTACATGAAGGATTCGGCACCGCACATCCTGGAGCGCTGGCGCGTGGAGCGCACCGCTGCCGACGCGGCCCTGGCCGAAGCCGGGCCCGACGCCATCGTTCCGTGGCTGGTCAACCCGTTGCCGGCCAGCGTGCTCGCCGCCGCCGGAATGATGGAGCTCTACGGGCACGGCCAAGACGTCCGCGACGCACTCGGCATGGTCCGCGTCCCTTCCGACCGCATCGGCCACCTGGTGTTCTTCGCCACCCGCACCCGCGACTTCGGCTACCTCGCACGCGGCATCGAGCCGCCGAAGGAGGAGTTCCGGTTCGAGGTCTCCGCGCCCTCCGGCCAGGTCTGGGCGTTCGGTCCCGAGGATGCCGAGCAGCGGATCACCGGAACCGCCGAGGACCTCTGCCTGCTGGTCGCCCGGCGCCGGCACCGCGACGACCTCGGGCTCGTGGCCACCGGCAAGGAGGCGGAGGGCTGGCTGGACATCGCCCAGGCATACCGCGGCCCGGCGGGCGAGGGCCGCAGGCCCGGACAGTTCGCCGCCATTTAGGGCCTCTCGGCCGGATCATGCCGGGCTCGCGTGCCCCGGCACCTCCCCCAGCCTCCGGCCGGGGGCCCCAGGCACCGGACCCCACCCCTGATCCGCCCTGTTCCAAACGAAAGACCCTGGCCGCAGGGCCGCTCCCGCACCCTCCGCCGCACGCCGGCCGACCGGATCGCCGCACCGGGTCCACCGCGCCGACGTGGCGTGTCCGTACGGCGGCGGCCGGGTCCGTCACCCCTCCCTCCGCGAGGAATCAGTCATGACAGCCACACTCATGGGGTCGCTGCGCAAGTTGCTGGTGACCCCGGCCACGAGAGAGATCACCTTTGAGACCAGAGGCTTCGAGGCGCTGAACGCCGGGGCCAGGGCCAAGCTGGAGCACAGCGCGCTCCAGTTCCTCGTCGGTTTCGAGTTCGCGGTGGAGCACCGCGAACAGACCGAGATCGTCACTCGCCTGGGTGCGCTGGAACGCGAGTACCAGGGCTTCGCGTACGAGGGCGCCGCGATGGCGCTGGCCCTGCGCGATGCCCTCTCGCCTGTCCCCGGCGCCCGGCTGACCGAGATCTTCCTGAAGGGTCCCGGATACGACGACGGACCCGGCTCCCGGCACGTCTTCATGGCGTACCTCGGCGTCGGGTTCGCCATCGCCCGGCTGCCGAGGCCCCTGTGGCACCGGGCGCTCCCCGACGCCCGTAGGCTCGCCGACCATCCCGCGCTGAGCTGGCTGGTCGTCGACGGGTACGGCTTCCATCAGGCGTTCTTCCACCACGCGAAGTGGGTCGACAGCCACTACGTGCCACGGGGCTACCCCTGGTGGCCCGGCGACCCGGCATACACGCAGCGGGTCGTGGACCAAGGCATCGGGCGCGGCATGTGGTTCGTGTGCGGCGGGGACGTGGAGCGGCTGCTGGCCCGGATCGCCGGCTTCGACCCGGCCCGCCACAGCGATCTGCTGTGCGGCGCGGGGCTGGCCGCCACGTACGCGGGCGCCGTCGACGCCGATCAGCTTGAGGCTCTGCGGCGCGGTGCTGGACCGTATGCCGCGGAGATCGCCCAGGGCGCCGTGTTCGCGCTGCGGGCGCGCCAAGTGGCAGGCCTGATCACCGACCACAACGAAATCGCCGCGCAGATCTTCTGCGGCATGACGGCCGAGGAGTCCGCCCAGATCGCCGCCAAGTCGGTGATCGATCTGCCGCCGGACGGCGCCGTGCCCGCCTATGAGGTCTTCCGCCGGCGCATCCAGCAGCACTTCCGCTGATCGTCCCCCATCCGGCCGTCCCCGACCAGGAGAGAGTGATGGAACGGAAAGAGCGACTGCGCCGAATCGTTCCCGGCATGGCGACTCTGCTCGTCGCCACCGGGCTGTTCTTCGGAGTCAACGCCGCCAACGCCGTCCCCAACGGCGACCAGGTCGCCAAGGACTATTCCTTCAGGCAGATGCCCATCGCCATGCCGGCGGGCTACGACAACCAGAAGATGCACAGCGTCCGCAAGGTCAACCGGGCGTACCAGAAGATCCGGTCCTGGATCTCCTCGGTGGGCGCCGGCATCGCGATGAACGACCTGACCGGCCACGGCCGCCCCGACGGCATGTGCATCGTCGACACCCGCACCAACGACGTCGTCGTCACCTACACCCCGACCGCCCCTGCCGCCGACCGCTTCAGCCCGTTCGTGCTCAAGGCCGACAAGATCCCCATGGACGACACCATGGCGCCCACCGGCTGCACCCCCGGCGACTTCAACGGAGACGGCCGGATGGATCTGCTGGTCAGCTACTGGGGGCGCACCCCCGTGCTCTGGATGGCCAAGTCCGATGCCACCACGCCCTCCAACGCCTCGTACGTGCCGCAGGAGGTCGTGCCGGAGAACTCGCCCGACGGCAAATACCACGGGGCACGCTGGAACACCGACGCGGTCTACGTCGGCGACATGGACGGCAGCGGCCACCCCTCCATCGTCATCGGCAACTACTTCCCGGACTCCGACGTGCTCGCCCCGCACGGCCTGTCCAACGTGGCGATGAACAACTCGCTGTCCAGCGCGAAGAACGCGGGCGGGGACCACGTGCTGCGTTACTACGCCTCCACCACCGGCACCCGCCCCACCGCGTCCTTCGTCGAGGAGTCCGACGCCATCGACTTCCAGGAATCCACCGGCTGGGCGCTGGCGATTGCCGGCGCCGACATGACGGGCGACGGCAGGCCCGAGCTCTACATCGCCAACGACTTCGGCCACGACCACCTGCTCTACAACGTCTCCACACCGGGACACATCAAGTTCAAGGTCGCCGTCGGCCGGCGCACACCGACCACCGCGAAGTCGTTCGTGCTCGGTCAGGGCTCGTTCAAGGGCATGGGCGTCGACTTCGCCGACCAGGACCACAACGGCACCTTCGACATGACGGTCAGCAACATCGACGAGGCATGGGGTCTGGAGGAGAGCAACTTCCTCTGGATGAACCAGACGAAGTCCACGGCCGAGATGGAAAAGAAGCTCAGCGAGGGCATCGCGCCCTTCACCCAGGAGGCCCAGGAGCACGGTCTGGCCTGGACCGGCTGGTGCTGGGACGTGAAGATGGGCGACTTCCTCAATGACGGCTCCATGGCCGAGGTCCAGGCCGACGGCTTCGTCAAAGGCAGGACCGACCGCTGGCCGTGGCTCCAGGAGATGGCCATGACCAACGACGACTTGCTGTCCAACCCGGCCATGTGGCCCAACGTCCAGCCCGGCGACGACATCTCCGGCGACGACGCACTCGCCTTCTACGCACCGACACCCGACGGCAAGTACGCCAACATCAGCAAGCAGCTCGGCCTCGCCGTGAAGACCCCCACCCGTGCCATCGCCACCGCCGACACCACCGGCAGCGGCGCGCTGGACTTCGCCGTCGCCCGCCAGTGGGGCCCGCCCGCCTTCTACGCCAACAGGTCGCCGCATCTCGGCCACCAGATCGACCTGAACCTGTACCGCCCGTCCGCCGGCGGAGATGCCGGCTCGGGCCTCGCCGCGCCGGGCTCCCCGGTCTACGGCGCCACCGCCACGATCACCAACAAGCAGGGCACGCAGGTCAGCGAGCTGGACGGCGGCGGTGGGCACGGCGGCTTCCGCAGCTTCGACGTCCGCTTCGGCCTCGGCTCCTATGACGGCCCGAGCACCATGAAGCTCCAGTGGCACGACGCGCACGGCGCCCTGCACTCCCAGAGCATGAAGCTCATGCCCGGCCACCACACCCTCCAGTTGACCGACACCGCCCAGGAGATCAGCCGATGACCAACACCGTTGTCGAGGAGCGGCCCGGCGCCCTACCCGGCCGGCCCGCGGAAACCATCGCACCGGTACCGCCGGCCGCGAAGAAGCGCGACCCGCGCTACCTGGCACTGCGCAACTTCGCCCTCAGCATCTCCGTCTTCAACGTCCTCGGGTACACGGTGCTCGGTTTCGAACAGCCCTGGCTGTGGCCGATCATCGCCGTCCTCATCGGCTACACGACGGAGATCGTCTTCGAGATCATCAGCGGTTGGGCCCAGCACCGGGCCCCGCGCTACCGTGGCAACGGCGTCCGCGGCGTGTACGAGTTCCTGCTGCCGTCGCACATCACCGCACTCGCGGTGAACATGCTGCTGTACGCCAACAACCAGATCTGGCCCGTGATCTTCGGCGTCTTCGTCGGGGTAGCGGGCAAACACGCCCTCCAGGCCCCGGTCAACGGCCGGATGCGGCACTTCATGAACCCGTCGAACTTCGGCATCACCACCACCCTGGTCTGCTTCGGCTCCTGGGTCAGCATCGCCCCGCCGTACGAGTTCACCGAGAAGGCGGACACGTTCTTCCGCGTGATGATCCCGCTGATCATCGCCACCGCGGGCACCGTCATCAACGCCGTGCTCACCCGGCGCGTCGGCCTGATCGTCGGTTGGATGGGCGCCTTCGCCATCCAGGCTCTGATACGGCACTGGATCTGGCACGTCGCGCTCTTCTCCGCCTTCGGCCCGATGACCGGCGTCGCGTTCGTGCTCTTCACGAACTACATGATCACCGACCCGGGCACCACACCGTCGAAGTTCCGCAGCCAGTTCCTGTTCGGCTCCGGCGTCGCCGTCGCGTACGCGGTGCTGATGCTCTTCAACGTCGTCTACACGCTGTTCTTCGCCACCGTCGTGGTGTGCGGCCTGCGGGGCATGGGCTGGTGGGGCGTCGCCCTCTACCGGCGCTACCGCGCCCGCAGGGCTCCCGACAGCGCCGGCTCCGAGGACAGTTCCTCCGCGACCGGGGCGGTGGCCGCATGACCGGCCGCCCCCGCATCGCCGTCGTCGGCGTCGCCTGCCGCTATCCCGACGCGGACAGTCCCGAGGAGCTGTGGCGCAACGTCCTCGCGGGACGCCGCGCGTTCCGCCGGCTGCCCGACGTACGGATGCGCCGCGAGGACTACCACTCCCCCGATCCGCAGGCGCCCGACCGCTTCTACACCGACAAGGCCGCCGTTCTGGAGGGTTACGAGTTCGACCGCGTCGCCCACCGCATCGCCGGCAGCACCTTCCGCTCCACCGACATGGCCCACTGGCTCGCCCTGGAGACCGCCGGGCGCGCTCTCGCCGACGCCGGCTTCCCGGACGGCACGGGCCTGTCGGACCGGGTCACCGGCGTGATCATCGGCAATACCCTGACCGGCGAGTTCAGCCGCGCCAACCTGATGCGGCTGCGCTGGCCCTACGTCAGGCGCACCGTCGGCGCCGCCCTGCGCGAACAGGGCTGGGACGAGGAGAAGACCGGCGTCTTCCTCGGCGAGCTGGAACAGCGCTACAAGAGCCCGTTCCCGCCCATCGACGAGGACACCCTCGCAGGCGGCCTCGCCAACACCATCGCCGGCCGGATCTGCAACTACTTCGACTTCAACGGAGGCGGCTTCACCGTCGACGGCGCCTGCTCCTCGTCGCTCCTCTCCGTCGCCACCGCGTGCAGCGGGATCACCGACGGCAGGCTGGACGTGGCACTCGTCGGCGGCGTGGACCTGAGCATCGACCCGTTCGAGGTCATCGGCTTCGCGAAGACCGGCGCGCTCGCCAAGAGCGAGATGCGGGTCTACGACCGCGGGTCGAACGGCTTCTGGCCCGGCGAGGGTTGCGGGATCATCGTGCTGATGCGCGACGACGAGGCCCGCGAGCGCGGTCTCTTCCGATACGCCACAGTCGAGGGCTGGGGCTATTCGTCCGACGGAAAGGGTGGCATCACCCGTCCCGAGGCGAGCGGACACCGGCTCGCCATCCAGCGTGCGTATGCGACGGCCGGCTTCGGCTTCGACACGGTCCGCTACATCGAGGGGCACGGCACCGGCACGGCGGTCGGCGACGAGACCGAGCTGCGCGCCTTCTCCGAGGAGCGCCGCGCCGCGGGCGGCGTGCCGGCGGCCATCAGCAGCGTCAAGGGCAACTTCGGGCACACCAAGGCCGCCGCCGGCGTGGCCGGTCTCATCAAGGCGGTCCTCGCCGTGCGCCACCAGGTCATCCCGCCGGCCACCAGCCACCGGGACCCCCATCCGGTGCTGTGCGGCGACGACCCGATGCTCCACGTGCCGGACAGCGCCGAGCTCTGGCCCGAGGGGGCGCCGGTCCGGGCCGCCGTCTCCTCGATGGGCTTCGGCGGCATCAACGCCCACATCGTCGTGGAGCACGCGGACGGCGCGCCGCGCGAGCGCGTGGGCCGGGTCACCCGACGTCTCGTACGCTCCCGGCAGGATGCCGAGGTGCTGCTGCTCGACGCGCCCAGCATCGCGGACCTGCACGGGCGGGTGGGCCACCTCGCCGAGTTCACCACCCAGCTGTCCTACGCCGAGCTGGGCGACCTCGCCGTCAGCCTGCACAGGGAGCTGAACGGCCGTCCGGTGCGCGCGGCCGTGATCGCCACGGGGCCCGAGCAGGCCGGTGAACGCCTGAGCCGTCTGCTCACCCTGCTGGACGGCGGCGCCCGCAGCGTCGTCGACACCGAGCACGGCGTCTTCCTCGGCACCACCCGCACCGTCCCGAGGATCGGGTTCCTCTTCCCGGGGCAGGGCGCGGGGCGGGCGGCGGACGGGGGCGCGCTGCGTCGCCGGTTCGCGACGGTCGACGACCTCTACGCCTCCCATCCGGCGCCCGCGGGTGATCCGGTGGACACCGCGGTGGCCCAGCCCAGGATCGCCACCGGCTCCGCGGCCGGGCTGCGCGTCCTCGACCTGCTGCGCGTCAGGGCCGTCGGCGCCGTCGGCCACAGCCTCGGCGAGATCAGCGCACTGCACTGGGCCGGGGCCCTGGACGAAGAAGCGCTGCTGCGCACCGCGGTGACCCGTGGCGCGGTCATGCGGGAGGCGAGCGACGGCGACGGCACCATGGCCGGCATCTCCGCCCCCGCCGACCAGGTCGGCCCGCTGCTTTCCGGTGAACCAGTCGTGATCGCCGGATACAACGGGCCCCGCCAGACCGTGGTCTCGGGGCCCGCGGCGGCCGTCTCCCGGGTCACCGGGCGCGCCACGCGCCAGGGCCTGCACGTCGCCGGTGTCGCGGTGTCGCACGCCTTCCACTCCCCGGGCGTCGCCCCCGCCGCCACCGCGCTGCGCGACCATCTGGCCCGCGAGGCCTTCGCGCCGCTCGACGCCACCGTGGTCTCCACGGTCACCGGCACCGCCCTGCCTCCGGACGTGGACGTCGTCGGCCTGCTCCAGCGGCAGGTCGTGCAGCCCGTGCGTTTCGAACAGGCGCTGACGGAGCTGGCCGCCGATGTCGACCTGCTGATCGAGGTCGGGCCCGGACGTATCCTGCGCGGCCTGGCCGCCACGGTGTGCCCGGACGTGCCCGCGGTCGCCATGGAGACCGACAGCACATCGCTGACCGGCACGCTCTCCGCGTTCGCCGCGGCGTACGCGCTGGGCGCGCCGGTTCGCACCGAGCCGCTGTTCGCCGACCGGTTCGCCCGGCCACTGGCGCTGGACAAGGAGTTCAGCTTCCTCGCCAGCCCTGCCGAGTCCGCACCGGAAGGCGACTTCAGAGCCATCGCACCGGCGGCGGCCGAAGCGGCCCCCGCGGCAGAGGCAACTCCGGCCGCCGACGGCGAGCGGGCCGACACCCTGTCGATCCTGCTGCGCCTGTCCGCCGAGCGCGCCGAACTCCCCGTCGAGGCCGTACACCCCGACAGCAACGCCATCGACGAACTGCACCTCAGCTCGATCACCGTGGGCCAGATCCTGGCGCAGGCATCGCGTGAGATCGGCGTCACCGCGCCACTCGCCACCTCGGCGACGGCCACCTCCACGCTCGCCGAGCTCGCCTCGATGCTGGACGAACTGGCCGCCACCGAGCGCGGCGAGGGTGAGGCCGCGTCCACAACGGCACCCGGCGTCGGGCCCTGGGTCCGCGCCTTCGCCGTCGAGCGGGTGCCCGCGCCTCCCGGGCCGGCGCGCGAACGCGATACCGGCAGCTGGCAGGTGTTCGCACCGGAGCGTCACCCGGTCGCGTTCAAGCTGGTCACCGAGCTCAGCCAGAGCCCGGTCGGGGCGGGCGTACTGCTGTGGCTGCCCGAGGACACCGACGAGGAACACATCCCGCAGATGCTCGACGCGGTCCGCGCCGCGCTCGCGGCCCCCGGGGCGCGGTTCGTCGCTGTCGGCCACCGGCGCGGCGCCGCGGGCCTCGCCAAGACCCTGCATCTGGAGTCGCCCGCCACGCCCACCACCGTCGTCACGCTTCCGCCCGGCGACCTCGCTCCCGAGCACGCCGGGGCATGGGTGGCCAGGATCGCTGCCGACGTCGCCGCGACCACGGGCTTCAGCGAGGTCGGCTACGACCGCGACGGCACCCGTACGGTCCCCGTGCTGCGCCCGCTGGTACCCGTGAGAGCGGCGGCGGACGCCGGGCCGCTCGGCGGGTCCGACGTGCTGCTCGTCACCGGCGGCGGCAAGGGCATCACGGCCGAGTGCGCGCTGGCGCTCGCCAGGGACAGCGGCGCCTCGCTCGCCCTGCTCGGCCGCTCCGACCCGGGCACCGACCCGGAACTGGCGCTGAACCTGGAACGCATGCGCGCGGCCGGGGTGCGCTTCGTCTACCTCCGGGCAGACGTCACCTCCGCCGAGGAGGTCAAGGCGGCCGCCGGCACCGTACGTGAGCAGCTCGGACCGGTCACCGCCGTGCTGCACGGCTCGGGCCGCAACGAACCGCAGGCGCTTGTGAACCTCGACGAGTCGTCGTTCCGCCGCACCCTGGCGCCGAAGATGTCCGGCCTGGAGTCCGTGCTCGCCGCCACCGACCCGGCCGAGCTGAAGCTGCTGATCAGCTTCGCCAGCATCATCGGGCGGGCCGGGCTGCGCGGCGAGGGCGATTACGCCACCGCCAACGACTGGCTCACCGACTACACCCAGCGCATCCGGGAGGAGCACCCGCGCATCCGCTGCCTCTCCCTGGAGTGGTCGGTGTGGTCGGGTGCCGGCATGGGTGAGCGGCTCGGTGTACTGGAGTCGCTGATCCGCGACGGCATCGCACCGATCCCGCCCGAGCAGGGCGTCGAGGTGCTCCGCGAACTTCTCGCCGACCCGCAGGCGCCGTCGTCCGTGGTGGTGATGGGCCGGGCCGAGGGCCTGCCCACGCTCACGCTCCCCGAGGCCGAACTGCCCCTGCTGCGCTTCCTGGAGCGCGCCCAGGTGCACTACCCCGGCATCGAGCTCGTGGTGGACTCCGACCTGTCGGCCGACGACGACCGCTATCTGCCCGACCACTTCCTCGACGGCGATCTGCTCTTCCCCGCGGTCCTCGGGATGGAGGCCATGACGCAGGCAGCACAGGCCCTCACCGGCCACGGGAACGCGCCCACCCTGCGGGACGTGGAGTTCCTGCGTCCGATCGTGGTGCCGGCCGACGGCCGGACCACCGTACGGGTGGCCGTGCTCGCCGACGGCGAGCACACGGTGCGCGCGGTGATCCGCAGCAGTGAGACCGGTTTCCAGGCCGACCACTTCCAGGCCGTACTGGACTTCGCCGAGCCGCTGCCCGAGACCACCGTCCCCACCGTTCCCGAGGGGCTGATCCCTCTCGACCCTCACCGTGAGCTGTACGGCCCGGTGCTCTTCCAGGGCGGCCGCTTCCAGAAGCTCGTGGGCTACCGCTCTCTCCAGGCCAAGGGATGCGTGGCCGAGCTGTCGGCGGCAGGCGGGGCAGAGTGGTTCGGCTCCTTCCAGTCCAGCACTCTGCTGTTGGCCGACCCCGGCACCCGCGACGCCGTGATGCACGCGCTCCAGTGCTGCGTGCCCGACGCCACGCTGCTGCCTGCGGGCATCGAGAAGCTGCACCTCGCCGACCCCGCGGCCATGGCCAACGCGGACCGGGTACTCCTCAACGCCACCGAGCGCAGGCGCGAGGACGACACGTACTGGTACGACCTGGACGTCACCGACGTCATCGGCACCGTCCTGGAACGCTGGACGGGCCTCCGGCTCCAGGCCGTCAGGAAGCGGGACGGCTCCGGGCCGTGGGTGCCCGCGCTGCTCGGCCCGTACCTCCAGCGGCTCACCGAGCGTTTCCTCCCCGACCAGCTGCGAGTGGCCGTCCTCTCCGATGCGGACGCCGACCTGGAGGCCGCCGGCGCCCGGGCGGTCGGGGCCGATGTCGCGCCGGCCGACGGCACGCCCGTACGCCGGGTGCGCACCGCCCGCGCCGTCGGCATCGCCCTGGGTGCCCATGCCGAGGTGCGCTACCGGCCCGACGGCAAACCCGAGACCGACGGGGCGCACATCTCGTCCTCGCACGGCGCGGGCGTCACGCTCGCGGTCGCGGGCGCCGCACCGGTCGGCTGTGACGTCGAGACGGTCGACGCGCGGTCGGCCGAGGACTGGGCCGACATGCTCGGCCCTAAGGCCGGCGCTCTCGCCGGGCTGCTCGCCCGCGAGCACGGTGAGGACGTGGACACGGCCTCCACCAGGGTCTGGAGCGCCGTGGAGTGCCTGCGCAAGACCGGCCATGCCCGCGTCGACCTGGTCGCCGCATCCGAAGCCGGGCCCGGTGGCTGGAGGCTGCTGCACTCCGGCCGGACCACCGTGGCGACCTTCGTCACGACTCTGAGCGGCCTCGACCGGCCGGTGGTCTTCGCCCTGAGCACCGAAAGGAGCCAGTAATGCTCCCGTACTACGAGATCCGTCACCTCGTCGGCTTCGAGGAGACCAACCTCGTCGGGAACGTCTACTACGTCAACTACCTGCGCTGGCAGGGCAGGTGCCGGGAGATGTTCCTGCGTGACAAGGCGCCCGAGGTACTGGCGGACATCAGGGGCGACCTGAAGCTCTTCACGCTCAAGGTCGAGTGCGAGTTCCTCTCGGAGCTCACCGCCTTCGACGAGCTGTCCATCCGGATGCGCCTGGAGGACCTCACGCAGACGCAGATCGGCTTCGCCTTCGACTACGTCCGCCTCGCACCCGAGGGCACCGAGGAACTGGTGGGCCGGGGCCGGCAGCGCGTCGCGTGCATGCGCGGTCCGAATACCGGCACCAGGCCGTCCCGCGTTCCCGACGCCCTGCTGGCTGCCCTCGCGCCCTACGCGGCCCCCGGCGTGAGCACCGCGCGATCCGGGCGCGGCGAGCCCGTGCCCGCCCTCGCTCGCGACGGGAGCTGACGGCGGTGACCAGTATCGGCAAGCTGGCCGCTGGGACCGGCGGTCCGCGTACCGCGCCCGAGGGTCCCCCTGACGGCGTCCGTCATGACCGTGCCGTGCTCCGCTCGGTGTTCGGCGCGTTCACCACCGGCATCACGGTGGTGACCGCGCTGGGCGACGCACCGCTCGGCATGACCGCGAACTCCTTCACCTCCGTCTCCCTCGACCCCGCGCTCGTCCTCGTCTGCGTCGACCGCAAGGCCGCCATCCACGACACGATCGTGCGCAGCGGAGTGTTCGCGGTCTCGGTGCTCGCCGCCCACCAGGAACAACTGGCCACCTACTTCGCCACGCACAGCAGGCCCCGCGGCGAGCAGGAGTTCTCCCCCGTCGACTCGGCCCCGGGTCCGCGCACCGGCGTGCCCGTGCTCGACGGCGCGCTGGCGTGGATGGAGTGCCGGCTCACCGACACACACGACGGCGGTGACCACTCCATCTTCATCGGGGCGGTGCTCGCCCTCGGCCGCGTCCCGGGCGGGGACGCGCTGCTCTTCCACGGCGGCCGGTTCCACCGGTTGAAGCCGGACGCACCGGCCCGGCCGACCACCACCACGACCACGGAGTGAGCGTCATGCCAGGACCCGCTGTCGTCAGACACGTCACGCCCGTACCGGCCGCCACCGCCGCCGGCGTCGTCGCCGAAGTGTACGAGCAGTCCACCAGGGAGATCGGCCGGCTGGTCGAGGCCGTCACGATGTTCTCGCCCGATCCCGTGCTGCTCGCCGCCACCTGGGCGGGCTTCCGCGAGCCGCTGATGGCGGCCGGGCGCGCCCCCCGGGTGGGCAAGGAGGCCGTGGCCGCCACCGTCTCCAAGCTCAACGAGTGCCCGTTCTGCGTGGACGCGCACACGATCATGCTCTACGGCGGCGGCGCCGCGGACTTCGCAGCACAGCTCCTCGGCGGCAAGGCCATGGACCCCGCGGCCGGCGCGCACGCGGCACTGGCCCGCTGGGCCCAGGACGTGTCCGTCGCGGCCGGCGCAGCCGTACCGCCGCCGTTCGCCCCCGAGGAGGCTCCGGAGTACCTGGGGGTGCTCGTGTACTTCCACTTCCTCAACCGGGTGATCAACGTCCTGCTGAACGGCAGCTTCCTTCCGGGGCCCGAGCGCGCCCGCCAGATCGCCCGGCGGGTGGGCGGCAAGGTCATGGCCAAGAACGTGGCCGCGGTCAACGCTCCCGGTGAAGCCGTCGGGTTGACCGTTCCACCGGAGGCCGCGCTCCCGCCCGACCTGGCCTGGGCAGCGGGCTCCCCGCCGATCGCCGCCGCGCTGGCCTGGCTGGCCGCCGCGGTCGACAAGGCCGCCTCGGGTGTCGTTCCGGCGCCGGTGCGCGACCTCGTCGCGGCCGCGGTGGACGACTGGCGCGGCGAGCCGCCTCCCGTCAGCTCCTCCTGGACCGACGAACCGGTCGAAAGGCTCCCCGGTGAGCTGCGCCCCACGGCACGGCTCGCGCTGCTCGCGGCGCTCGCCCCGCACCAGGTCTCCGACCGGGACGTCGACGCCTTCCGCACCACCCGTCCGGGTGATGCACCGCTCATCGCCCTGCTGTGCTGGTCGGCGCTCACCGCGGCGCGCCGGGTCGGGACCTGGGCGGCGGCGTCCCTGCCGGCCGCCCGGCGATCCGCCTGATCCCTCTCCCCGGGCGTACGCCCCCACCAGGCCGCTCTCCCGGCCATCAGGTCCTTGCCGGGAGAACGACCGTGCATCGGGCACCCGGTTCACGGGTGCCCGATGCCGCGACGGCCGGACGCCTGCCTCGGGCAGCGATGACTTCTGCCGGTCCACGTGGTCCTTATCAATGGGACTGATGCGGCCATTCGCACCGGCCACGGACCACGGGAGCGTTGTCACCATGTTGAGCAGCCGAGAGCGGGGGCAGGAAGCGGAGGCGGGCATGGCCGGGCGCGAGGACGCCTTCCTCCGGCAGGCCGCGCGATTTCGTCCGGAGCTGCTCGCGCACTGCTACCGCATGCTCGGCTCGGTGCAGGACGCAGAAGACCTCGTCCAGGAGACATACCTGCGGGCCTGGCGCGGCTACGCCGGGTTCGAAGGCCGCTCCTCGCTGAGGTACTGGCTGTACCGGATCGCCACCAGTGCCTGTCTCACCGCTCTCGAACACCACAGCAGGCGCTTCTTGCCGGCCGGGCTCGGGGGCCCAGGTGACGACCCCACGGCGCCGTTGAACCCGACGAACGGCGAGGTCGCCTGGGTGCAGCCGATGCCCGATCCGCCGAGCGACCCGGCCGCGGTCGTCGTCTCGCGGGGCAGCGTACGGCTCGCGCTGATCGTCGCCCTTCAGGCGCTGCCGCCGCGGCAGCGTGCCGTGCTCATCCTGCGGGACGTGCTCGCCTGGCGCGCTGCCGAGGTCGCCGAGCTGCTGGACACCAGCACGGCTGCCGTCAACAGCGCGCTCCAGCGGGCCCGCGCCCAGCTCCAGGAGGTCTCCGCCACCGAGGACGAGGTCAGCGGCGACCGGCTGGACGAGCAGGGGCGCCGGCTGCTCGACGGATATGCGAAGGCATTCGAGACGGCGGACGTCGACGCGTTGCTGAAGCTGCTGCACTCCGACGCCACGCTGCAGATGCCGCCGGAGCCTCTGTGGTTCACCGGGCGCGAGAACATCGGCGCGTTCTTCGCGCAGCATGTCTTCCCCCGGTCGGGTCCGCAGCGTGTGCTGAGGACGAGTGCGAATGGCGGCCAGCCGACGATGGCGACGTACTGGCGCGGCGCCGACGGGATGTACCACCCGCACGCGCTGCAGGTACTGACGCTGGGTGGGAGGGGGATCGTCGGGATCGTCGCCTTCCGGGACGCATCGCTCTTTCAGTCCTTCGGGATGCCCGCACGACTCGGGTCTTCGCCGATCCCCTCACCGTCATGCCGGGGCTGACGCCCATGGTCCGTCTGCTGGCGGAGGCGGTGGACTACGGACTCGGCTGCGTGTCGGGCATCGAGCCCGAGGCGCTGTCCCTGCCCACGCCCTGTGCCGGATGGGATCTCGCGGATCTGCTGTGGCACCTGGACGACTCCCTGCGCGCGCTGTGCGAGGCGCCTGAGCGGGGGGTGGTCGGGCTGGTGCCCGAGTCCCGGTCCGGGGCGGCTCGGGCGCCGTCTTCTCCTGTGGCGGCGGTGTGCGCACGTGCGCGGGAGCTGCTCGCCATGTGGGAGAGCGGAGCATCGGAGGGAGGCGTGGCGGTGGGCGGGCTGCCGCTCGAGAGAGATGTCGTGGCGTTCGTGGGGGCGATGGAGATCGCTGTTCACGGGTGGGACGTCGCCGAGGCCTGCGGTCACCGGCGCCCGATTCCGGCGGAACTGGCCCGGACGATGTTGCGATGGGCGCCCCTTGTGGTGGACGACGGGACCCGGTCGGCGCTGTTCGCGCCTGCGGTGCCCTTGCCCGTCGGGGCCGGGGCGAGCGACCGTTTGGTTGCGTACCTTGGGCGGCGGCCCGGTGGGGCCGCCCCGGTGGCGTCCTGGGTATGAGTGTCGGCCGGTCAACCGACCGGCCGACACCCTGCGGTGCCGTCAGACCTGCTCGGTGTGCGGGACAGGTGGGGGCGCCGCTGAGAGGCCGGGGGCCGTGGCGTCGACTTCTCGTTTGCCCGGGGCGAGGACGGCCGCCGCGGCTGCGGCGACCACGACGACCGCTGCCACGATCTCCGCGGCCTTGAAGCCTTCCATGAAGTCCGCCGCGGAACGGTAGCCGCCGTGGCCGGCGAAGACCGCGGAGAGGACGGCGACCCCGAAGACGCCGCCCGCCTCGCGCATCGTGTTGTTGGTACCTGCGGCCACGCCGGAATCGTTGAGCGGGACAGCCATGACGACCGCGTTGGCGACCGTCGGGAAGACCATGCCGATGCCGATGCCGGCCACGATCAGCGGCGCGACCAGCGTCGTGTAACTCACGTCCGGCGCGGCCACCATGCCGAGCCAGAACAGGCCGCCGCCCTGGAGCAGCGGGCCGAGCACCATGAACGGCTTGTTCCCGATCTTGTCGGACAGCAGCCCCGCGACCGGTGCGACCAGCATCGGCATGGCCGTCCACACCAGGATGCGCAGGCCCGCGTCGAGCGGATCGTAGCCGAGGCCTACCTGGAACATCTGGGCGATCATGAACAGTGAGCCGATGAGTGAGAAGAACACAAAGAGGATCACGGCGTTGGCGGTGGAGAACCCGCGCAGGCCGAAGTACTCCAGTGGGAGCATCGGATAGCGGGCCCGGCGCTGCCAGCCGATGAACGCCGCCATCAGGATGGCGCCGACCGCCAGAGCACCGATCACCTCGCCGCTGTCCCAGCCGATGGACGGTGCTCGCACCGGTGCCCAGACCAGGGCGAACAGTGCCGCGGCCACCAAGACGAGCCCCAGCAGGTCGAGTTGGGGCCGACCGCCCCGGCTGTCCTTGAGCAGCAGCAGCGAGAGCACCGCCACAGCGGCACCGACCGGCACATTGATCCAGAAGATCCACTGCCAGCTGATGCCCTGGATGATCAGACCGCCGAGCACCGGTCCCGCGGCGACGCCGAGGCCGGTGATGCCGCCCCAGACGCCGATGGCCATGCCCCGCTTCTCCAGCGGAAACGCGTCACTGATCAGGGTGAGCGTGAGCGGGAGCACCACTGCCGCGCCCGCGCCCTGCACCACCCGGGCGGTGATCAGGGAGCCCGAGGAGTCCGAGAGCGCGCAGGCGACCGAGGAGAGCGTGAACACGGCGACCCCGACGGCGTACATGGTGCGTCGGCCGAACCGGTCGCCGAGTGCGGCACCGGTCAGCATCAGACAGGAGAACGCAAGGTTGTAGCCGTTCACCGTCCATTCGAGGTCGGAAAGGGACGCGTGCAGATTTTTCTGCAACGTCGGGAGCGCCGTCGACACCACCACCACGTCGAGGGACGCCAGGAATGCGCCGAGTGACGCGAGGATCAGCGTCGCCACCACCCTGGTGGGTGCGGCCGGCGCTTCCGTTCTGACGGACATGGGAAAAACCTTCCAAGTTCGGCCGTGGGCCCGCGCCGGTGAACTCGACCGACCGCTGACGCCCGTTCGATGTACCGGATATCAGGGGGCCTGCCACCCGCATGGGCATTCCGCGCGGGTGCGCGGACCCTCAATAAAGACCGGAGCGCCACCGGAAACTCATCGAGGACCGGAGCGGGAGGGAGCACTGGTTCCCGCGACGGGGAACAGGCAGGGTCAGACCTCGCTCGCGCCGCCCGGCGTCAGCAGGTACGCCGGCCCGGGCCGCTCGTCGCCGATGAGCGCGAGCACCTCAGCGCCCACCTTCTCCGGGGTGAGGACCGCGCCCATGTTCGCGACGAACTGCTCGGCGGTGACGCCCTGCTGGGCCGCGTACGCCGCGACTCCGCTCGCACCGAGGTCGGTGGCGGGCGACAGCATCGGCAGCACGGACAGGAAGCGGATGCCGAGACTCCGGCTCTCCGACTCCCCTGCCGCGTACGCCGACACGAAGCGCACCGTCGCCTTGGCTCCCGCGTAACCGCCGCTCAGCGGGGAGCCGCGCAGGGCGGCTCCGCTGGAGACCGAGACGACGGTGCTGCCCGGGGCCAACGGCAGTCGCAGGGCGGCCCGCACCCAGGTGAAGACGTGCTTGACGTCCACGTCCCAGTTCCCGCGGAAGCTGTCCCACGTGTGTTCGCTCAAAGGTCCCATCACCGGGTTCGCCCCGGCGTTCAGGACCAGCACGGCCGGACGGTGCCCGGCGATGAGCTCCTCGGCCAGGTCGGCTTCGGTCGCGTCGCCTGGCACCGGCACGAAGCCGTCCCCAAGATCCTCCTGAGCCTTCTTGAGCGCCTCGCCGTCCCGGCCGACGCCGATGACGCGCGCCCCGGCTTCCACCAGGGCTCCGGCGATTCCGCGCCCGAAGCCGCGACCGGCGCCGGTGACGACGGCCGTCGCGCCCGCGATGCTCTCCGCAGACATGTGGTTCTCCCTGCTCGCGTTCCCGTGCCGACGTTCGGCACGTCCTGCAAATAAAGACCGGGAAAGACGCCGGAATTCATCGTTCGGCCCGAGCACGGAGCGCTGCCCCGAGCGCCGGTCAGTGGGGGTGCACCGTCATCGGCAGCCCGCCGCGTACCCGCAGCGTCAGCATCGGCTCGGGGCGTGCCCGGTGACCGGCCACTGCGGCCAGCCGCAGGTCGCGGGCGACGGTCGCGAGCACAACGGACGCCTCGAGCATGCCGAGACTGCTGCCGATGCAGAACCGCGGCCCGGCGCCGAACGGGATGTACGCGTACCGGTGCCGCCGTGACGCCGCGCCCGGAACGAACCTGTCCGGGTCGAAGACGTGCGGGCGCTCCCAGTGCTCCGGGTGCCGGTGCAGCGTGTACGGGCAGATCACCACGTCGGCGCCGGCCGGGACCGCGTACCCGCCGATCTCGTCGTTCTCCTCGGCGACCCGGGGCAGCAGCCACACCGGCGGGTACAGCCGCATGACCTCCTCGACCACCTGATGCGTGTAGGTGAGGCGGTGCAGGTCGGCAAGGTCGGGCGGGCCGCCGCCCAGCACGTCCACGGCCTCCTCGTGCAGCCGCAGGCCCACCTCTGGATGCCGGTCGACGAGGAGGAAGGCCCACGTCAGGGTGGACGCGGTGGTCTCGTGCCCGGCGAGCAGCAAGGTGACCAGCTCGTCGCGCATCCGGCGCAGGACGGCCTCCTGCCCGGCATCGGCGTCGGTGGCCGCGATCAGCCGGGAGACCACGTCGTCGCCCTCCGCCGTGGGCTCGGCCAGCCGGCGCCTGCGCAACTGGGCCACGACCGTCTCCAGCCGGGACCGGGCCCGCCGGAACCGCAACTGCTTCGGGAGCGGCAGCCAGGACGGCACGGCGTTGAGCGACATCATCTCGAATATCGCCTGCTCCTGGACGGACTCGAAGTCGTCGCCGATCGAGTTCCATTCGCTCAGGTCGGTGGCGAGCAGCGTGCGTCCCAACACGCCGAGGGTGAGGTCGGTCATCATGGCGCGCACATCGACCGCGCCGTGCCCTGCCGCCGCGAGCAGCCGCGCGGTGAGCCGCTCGGCCTCCTCGGCGACGGCGCCCAGCTGCCGGTTGATCCGCTTGGCCTGGAAGACCGGCTGCAGTACTCGCCGCTGCTCCTTCCAAGCCTCGCCCTCGCTGGTCAGCAGACCGTCGCCGAGGGCGCGCCGGGCGTGGGCGAGGCCGATGCCCTTGTGGTAGTTGAGCGGCCGGTCCGCGAGCACGTGCTTGGCGTGGTCGGGGCTGTTGAAGAAATACAGCGTCTTCGGCCCGAGCGGCAGCCGTGCGGCGTCCCCGTACTCGGCCGCGACCTGCGCCATCACACCCAGCCGGTCCCGGGCCATCCGGCGCAGCAGCGGAACCGCCGCCCGGCGCCCGGGCCCCGGCGGCCGGGAGCCGCGGGAACCACTGCCCGTGCGCGCGGTGGCTTCGGTCACCGTCCGGCCTCCTCGACGGCGGCGAACCGGGCCGCGACCCGCTGCCGCCACACCTCGTACGGCGGGGTCCTGCCTGCGTACGGCGGCTCGGGGCGCAGCGACACACTCGTCCTGTGCGCCTCCAGTGCGCTCATCCCGCACAGCAGGCCGGTGGCCAGGTCGTTGTGCGGTACGAGCAGCCCGGCGTCGGCGCGCGCGGTCGCCGCGAACGCGGCGGCCTGCGCGACAGCCGGCAGATGTGGGCCGGAGCGGTTGCGGAAGTCCACGAGCTCCTCCTCGGTGACGCCGCCCGCGTAGGTGGCTGCCAGGCCCGCGCCGCTGAACAGCGCCGGGTGCCGGTCTTCGGGGTAGGCGTGGATGAGCCGGTCGACCTCGGCGGGGTCGGTGCCGCCCACGAACCACAGGGCGCGGCCGATGCCCAGATCGATGGCCTGCTGCACGTACCACTGAGGGCCGTCCTGCGGCCACGGGAAGTTCTGCTCGCGGTGCTGCCGGTGGACATACCTCGGTGTCTTGAAGTACGCCTGGTGGAAGCCGTATCCATCGAGGACGAGCCAGCGAAGCAGCGGGTCGGTGACGTTCACCGCGGGCCAGCGCAGCCGCGGCAACCGTGCCATCGCCCAGCCCACGCCGATGTACACCATGTAGATGTGGTCCCCGCCCCTGCCTCGCAGGAAGCGTTCGACGTGGTCATGGCGCCCCAGGGGCAGCCCGTCGCGCATGGCGAAGCCCATGGCGGCGCCCTCGTAGCCGAACCCTCGGAACCGCACCGGCAGTTGCTCCAGCCTGTCCTCGGCCTCCGCCGTCTCCCGGGACTCCGCCGCGTACGCGTAGCCGCGCAGGAAGGTGCGGCCCACCGTCTCCAGGAGATCGCGGGCCTCCTCGCTCTTGACGTGGAATCCGCGTACGGACAGCTCGGTCTCGGAATCGCTGGGGGTCAGAACGCGGCGCCTTAGCGACCGCAGGGCACTGGTCACCTTGGTCTCCTTTCACCGGGTGATCGGCACTGCATTCCACGGACCGTCCCGACCGGCCTGCGGAAAACCGCTCGGTGTTTCCAGCGGCCATGGTGAGACGATGGTTGCGGCCTTCGGCGCGCGGCGCCTACTCCCGCGTTGCCCGCAAGCCGGGAGAAGCCGGTCGCCCGGACACACGCATCCGCCCGCGCGCGTGCGCAGCCCCGTACGCGCAGGTTCCCCGCCGAGCGGCCTCTCGGTATCCGGATCCGCCCGCCGGTCCGCCGGGGACAGCGGGACGCTCCGTCAGACGGCCTGATGCCCCGCCCTTTCCGCGAAACGTCGCCGGATGCCCCGGCGCCAGAGCTCGTACGGCGGCAGCGGTCCCCCGGCACGCGCGTCCTCCTCGGTGCCGTCCGCCAGGGCCACCGCCTCAGGGATGGCCATGCCGGTCAGTGCGAGGGCGGCCGACGCCGTGTACCCGGGCACGTGTCCGGCGTAGTCGCGTGCCTTGGCGGCCAGGACCGCGCCCGTGCTCAGGTCGGGTGCGAGCCCTCCCGCCTCCTCTCTGAGCCACGCGAGCGCCGCCCCGCCAGCGCCGCCCGCGAACGTCGCCGCAAGCCCCACACCGCTCAGGAGATCCGCTCGGCGCTGTGGTGGGAAACCGGCCACCCGCGTCGCGATCTGCACCGTGTCGGCGCCGTGGATGAACCACAGTGCGCGCCCGATGCCCTGGTCGACCGCGCGCAGGAAGTAGTCGGGGTCGCCGGCCCAGGGATACGCGCGCGGCACGAACTGCCCGTCCACCCAGTGCCGGGTGTCGAAGTAGGCGCGGTCGAAGCCGTAGCCGTCCACCGCGAGCCAACTCATCGTGGGAAAGTATGGTGAGCCGGACAGATCCGGCAGTACTTTCGGCCACAGTGCCCGCGGCAGCCGTGCCATGGCGAAGCCGATACCGATGTACGCGAGGAAGATGTGCGGCTGTGCAGGACCGAGCAGAAACTCCCGGGCGCGCCCGGCGCGGCCCATGGCGTCCCGTACGGTGAGGGCCATGGTGGCGCCCTCGTAAGCGAACCCGCGCAGCTCCGGCTCCACGACGGCCAGCCGCCGCTCCACCTCCCACTGCCCTCGTGCGTCGATCGCCCACTCGAAACCGCAGATCACGGACTGCGGAACAGACTCAAGCCGCTCCGTGACGGCGGTCGGTCGCACGGGGAACCCGCGCTTGCCGAAGGTGACCGACGCGAGCGACGGAGCCATGAAGAGACGGCGGAGCGACCCGGTGACGGTGGACATCGGCGGCCTCCAGACCGGACGGGGACGAGGGGGAGCGTCGGCCCATCGTGCTGACCGCCTGGTTCCGGATGCCTCTTCCGTATTGCCCGATGACCGCACGAGGCGCGCCAGGAGACGTCCTGGCCGGAGAACTCGTCGATGAAGAAGGGGACTTGAGCGGCCAGGAAGGGGGTGGCCACCGGGCTGCTGATCGCCGGCCACGAGACCACCGCGAACATGATCTCCCTCAGCGTGGTGGCACTGCTGGAACACCCCGGGCAACTGGCCCTGCTCAAGGCCGATCCGGGTAAAGCGCCCCGGCCGTGGAGGAGTTGCTGCGGTACTTCACCATCGTGGAGACCGCCGTCGCGCGGGTCGCGGCCGGGGACGTGGAGATCGGCGGGGGTCACCGCCAAGACCGACGAGGGGGGCATCGTCGCCTGGCTCTGCGCCAACCGGGACCGGCCGCGTTCGGGAACCCCGACACACTGGACCGTGAGCGGGGAGCCCGCCACCACATCGCCTTCGGCTACGGCCCGCATCAGTGCCCCGGCCAGAACCTGGCACGCGTCCAGCTGCAGATCGTGCTGAGCACACTGTTCCGCCGCGCCTCCGGCCTGCGGCTCGCCGCGCCGGCCCGCGGGGGCACCATTTCTGTATTGACCGTTCATTCCACAATAGGGTAGCCTCCGGACCATGGCACGGAGCAGGGAGTTCGACGCGGACGCGGCGGTCGAGGCCGCCATGTCCGCGTTCCGGCGCGCCGGGTACGCGGGCACGTCGATCCAGGACCTGGTGGACGCCACCGGCGTCGGACGCGGGTCGCTGTACGCGGCCTTCGGCAGCAAGGAGGGGCTCTACCTGGCCGCCCTCGACCGGTACCGCGAGCGCTACGCTCAGCCGCTGGTCGCCCTGCTCGACGGGTGCGTCGGCGTCCGGGCCGTCATCCGCGAGGTGCTGGTCGGCGTGGTCGACGCGACCGTCAGGGACGGCGACCGCGAGGCATGCCTCGTGATCGCCGCCGCCACCGAGCTCGCCCACCGCGAGCCGGCCGTACGCGACCGCCTGCGCCGGACGGTCAAGTCGCTGGAGGAGGCCCTGTCCGAGCTGGTCGCCCGCGGCCAGGCGGCCGGGGAGATCCCGGCGGCCCGGAGCGCCGCCGCGACGGCCCGGCTGCTCGTCACCGTCATCCAGGGGCTGCGGGTCGTCGGCGCCGTCCGGCCGGACCGCGCCGCGCTGATGGAGACCGTGGACTCCGCCCTGGCCTGCCTCGACTGAACGGCCCCGCGGCCCGGCGCGGGCCGCCGCACGCCCGAATTCAGGAACGTACAGTCAAGAAAGAGAGGACCGCCATGGCCCACTGCGCCGACGTGGAGGCCGTCAAGCGGCTCAAGGCGCGCTGTGCCCGGTTACTGGACACCGCCGACCGGGTGGGCCGGGGCCGCCTGTCCACCGACGACGCGCGGGTCGTGATCGACGGCGTCGAGCGGGGCCCCGACGAGCTGGTCGAGGTGACCCGTACGGCCCTGGCCGGCGGCACCAGCGGCCACCGGATGTCCCTGCCGGAGATCGAGGTGACCGGCGAGGACACCGCGACCGGCATCTGGGCGATGGAGGACCGGCTGTACTTCGCCGACGGCACCGGCCTGCACGGCTGGGGCCACTACCACGACACGTACCGCCGCACCGGCGCCGACCGGCGCGTCAGCGGCTCCGTGCTCACCCGGCTGCGGGTCGAGCACCCGACGGCCGCCTGACCCGGCCGCCGCACGGGCGTCCCGTACGGGCCGCCCGCACTTCCCAAGGAGAGAGACGTTCCATGCAGCAGATCGGCGTAGGCATCATCGGCGCGAGCACCACGGGCTGGGCCGCCGCCAGCCACGTCCCCGCCCTCGCGGCGCTGCCCGGCTTCGCCCTGCGCGCGGTCAGCACCTCGCGGCCCGAGTCGGCGCGGGCCGCGGCGGCCGCGCACGGCGTGCGGGGCTACGACAACCACCGCGACCTCGTCGCCGACCCCGACGTCGACCTGGTCGTCGTGGCCGTCAAGGTCACGCACCACCGGGAGCTGACCGCCGCCGCCCTCGCCGCGGGCAAGGACGTCTTCACCGAGTGGCCGCTCGGCGTGGACCTCGCGCAGGCCGAGGAGCTCACCCGGCTCGCCACCACGCGCGGCGTGCGGACCGTCACGGGTCTCCAGGGCCGCTTCGCGCCCGCCGCCAGGTACGCGCGCGACCTGATCGCCGACGGCTATGTCGGCGAGGTGCTCGGCACCACGCTCGTCGGCTCGGCGGGCGCCTGGGGTCCTACGGCCACCCGCGCCAACTCGTACTGGTTCGACGCGGCCAACGGCGCCACCACGTTCACCATCCCGGCCCTGCACGCCCTCGACACCCTCGCCCATGTGCTCGGCGAGCCCGCCGCCGTGTCGGCCGAGCTCGTACGCCGCCGCGAGGTGGCGACCGTGGTCGACGACGGGGGCACGCTGGCCGTGACCTCGCCCGACCACGTCTCCCTCGGCGGGGTGCTGGCGAGCGGCGCCGCGCTGTCGGTCTACTACCGCGGCGGGAACTCGCGCGGCGACAACCTGCACTGGGAGATCAACGGCACCGAGGGCGACCTGGTGCTGACGGCGGACACCGGCAACCTCCAGGTCGCCGAGCCCGTCCTCGCGGGCGGCCGCGGCGAGGAGAGCGGCACCCGGCCGCTGCGCGTCCCCGACACGTACTACGCCGACGTGCCGCGCGACCTCACAGGACCGGCGCACAACGTCGCGCAGCTGTACGCGCAGCACGCCCGCGACCGGGCCGAAGGCACCTCGCTCGTCCCGGACTTCCACCACGCCCTCCACCGCCACCACCTGGTCGAGGCCGTGCACCGCGCGGCCGCCACGGGGGTGCGCCAGCAAGTACCGGCGCGTGGCGTACGGGCCTGACCGCCACCCCGGGCACACCGCGACCGCAGCCGATATCGCCGGGCCCACCGACTCGACAGGCGATTTCCCGCCCGCCTGTCCGCAGAGCCGAATTCAGCGAGCACGGAGAATACTTGACGGTTTCACCCGGTGATAAAATGCCGGGCATGACTGGCAATGGACGGGTTTCACGAGACGACCAGGACGTCATCTCCCTGGTCGGCCCCTTTGCGGAACGCGATGCGTGGACAGCGCAGGGCTGGTGCGCTGTCGAGCGTGCTCTGGAGGTGGTGGGAACCCGGTCGACGATGATTCTGCTGCGGGAGATGTACTACGGCGCTCATCGTTTCGAGGACCTCGTGCGGCGTACGGGCTTGAGTGAGGCGGTGGCGGCCTCCCGGTTGAAGCAGATGGTCGCCGACGGGCTGCTGGCCCGGCGCCCCTACCGCGAACCGGGGGCCCGCACGAGGTACGAATACGTCCTCGCGCAGGCCGGCCGCAGGCTTTTCCCGATGTTCGTCGCGCTGTTGGAGTGGGGTCGGAGTCTGGAAGAGCCGGAGCACGGCGTCGAACTCGTCCACGGGGGGTGCGGGGAGCCGCTCGAAGCGACGGTGCGGTGCACGGGGGGCCATGACGTGGAAATGGCGGACACGCAAGCACGGATTGCCCGCTTCCACCGCTCCCCGGAAGGGGATAATTCCTCCGCGGTCCAGCAATAATCCCCTTTCTGCTCTCCCCCTTTTTTTCGGTCAGAGCAGGTTTTCCGACTCCAGGTCGGTCACGTATTTGTTGATCAGTTCCTGCGACAGGTGGGGAATGTCGTGCTCTTCGCCCACGGCGGCGGCTCGCACGGCCGCGCGGAAGCGGTCCGCGGGGAGGAGGGACCCCGCGACGGGGGTCTCCGGCTGTGCGAAGGCGTGGAGCAGAGGGAGGAGGGAGTGCTGCCGTTGCCGGTCGGGCAGTCCCCGCATGGCGGTCTCGAACCGGGCGAGCCACTGCGGGTAGTCGTCGACGCGGGCGAGGGGACGGCCGGTCCCGGCCAGCCAGTCGGTGAGTGTGTCGAGGGAGATGCCGTCGTCGTGCGGGTTGACGACGTTGTAGGTCCTGTACCCCTCGCGGGTCAGGTCGCCGAGGGCCGTGATGGCCTGGGCGGTGAAGTCGACGGGCAGGCCGTCGTAGTGTCCGCGCCGGCCCGTGCCCGGTGCGTAGAAGCTGCGCGGCGCGATCCCGGTGGCGAGCAGGCTGAACACCAGGCGCGTGAAGACGTCGGGGATGTTCACCTGCCCCGGGAAGCGGGGGTGCGCGAGGATGAGGTTCGAGCGGAAGGCGGCGACGGGCAGGCCGAAGGTGTCGTGGGCCTCGCGCAGCAGGACCTCGCCGGCCCACTTGCTCGCTCCGTAGCCGTTGGCGTAGGTGTCGTCGATGCGGCGGGCCGCGCAGGTGGTACGGATGTCGGCGGACTCGTCGCCCGCCTCCTCGTGGCCCATGACGACGGCGACGGTCGAGAGGTAGGTGAACTGCTTGATCCGCGAGGTCACCGCGAGCTTGATCAGCTCGGCGGTGCCGACGACGTTCGGGCCGAACAGCTGGTCGTAGGGCAGTACGTGGTTGACCAGGGCTGCGGGGTGCACGATCAGGTCGACCGTCTCGGCCAGCCGCTGCCAGGTGCGGGGGTCCAGGCCGAGGTCGGCTTCCCCCACGTCGCCGACGACCACGTCGAGGTGGTCGGCCGCCAGGTTCTTGAAGCGCTGGAGCAGTTCGGGGTCGCCGCTGTCGAACGCCTCCTCTAGGCGGGTGCGCGCCTGCTCGGGGGTGGCACCGCGGACCAGGCACACCAGCGTGCCGCCGCGCCGGGCGAGCAGCTCCAGCCATTCGAGGCACAGGAAGCGGCCGAGGTAGCCGTTGGCGCCGGTGAGCAGGACCGTGCGGGCCTCGGGGACCGGGGTGTCCCGCGGGCGGGCGGAGGCCAGGAGGTCCGCGTCGAGGAACTTGTCCAGGGTCAGCTCCTCCGCCAGGAGCCGGGTGGCGCCTGCGCCGTGCACGCTCTCGGCGGTGGGGCGGCTGTGCCCCGGGGCCAGCGCCCGCTCGATGTGGTCGGCGACCTGCCGGAGCCTGTTGACCGGGTTGATGATGACGTTCACCGGGACGTCGACGCCGAAGATCTCCTTGAGAAGCTGGGAGAACGACATGGCGGAGAGCGAGTCCCCGCCGAGTTCGAGGAAGTGGGTGTCCGGCCGCAGGTCCCCCGGCAGGCTGCCAAGGAGCGCGCGGGCGGCCCGGAAGACGGTATCGAGCGCCGACCGGGTGGGGCCCGCCTCGCGCAGCGCCCTGAGCTCGTCGGCCTCCCGCTCGGTCAGTTCGGCGTACAGCGCTTCGAGCCGCGGCCCGTAGCGGCGGGTGAGCGCGGGCCGCAGCAGTTTGCGTACGCCGGAGAGCAGCCCGTTGTCCTGGGTGAAGGGCTCCGTCTCGACGATCAGGTCGCGCGGGATCTCGTAGGAGTTCAGGCCCGCCCGCAGCCCCAGGCGCTGCAGCGACTCGCGCAGGATCGCCCGCAGGCGCCCGGTGTCGCCTTCGGCCTGTGCCACGGCGCCGGGGGTGGGTACGACGACCGCGAGCAGATAGGCGCGTGCGCTGTTGCCGTAGACGAAGACCTGGCGGACCCCTGGGCTGCCCGTGAAGAGGCTCTCCAGGCGGGAGACGGCCACGAACTCCCCCTGGGACAGCTTGAGGACGTTGGAGCGGCGGTCGACGTAGGCCAGTTCGCCCGGGCGCGTCTCCGCCATGATGTCGCCGCTGCGGTAGAAGCCGTCCTCGTCGAAGACCTGGGCCGTGGCGTCCGGCCGCCGGTAGTAGCCGGCGAAGAGCCTGCTGCCCTTGAACAGCAGCTCGCCCCTGGGGTGCGGTGAATCGGTCCGGTAGTAGCCGAGTTCGGGGACGTCGGCCAGCCTGTACTCGGTCATGTGGGGGCGCAGCGGCCTGCCGTCGAGCAGTACGACGCCTGCCTCCGTCGAGCCGTAGCCGTTGAGGATCCGCACCTGCAGGCAGTCCTCGACGAGCGCGGCGATCTCGTCGGAGAGGGGGGCAGAACCGCTGGCGAGCCAGAGGACCCGGCCGCCCAGGGTCTTCTCCCGCAACTCCTCGCGCACCTGCTCCTCGTGCTCGCCGCGGTCGCCGCCCGCCGGCTCCAGGCGGGCCAGCTCGCTCTGGTGGCGCTGGAAGATCATGTCGCAGACGCGGGGCACCATGAGGAGTTCGGTCGGCCGTACGAGGGCGAGGTCCTCGAACAGCGTCGACAGGTCGCTCGATGCGACGAAGCAGGCCGTGCCGCCCTTGGCGAGAGTCCCGAACAGCACGCCCCGCCCCATCATGTGGCTCAGCGGCATGTAGTTGAGCACGATGGCCGGCAGGTCGTCGTCCCGCGGGGTGAAGTCCACCCAGAACTGGGTGGCGAGGCGCTCGGTGTACATGGCGCCCTTGGGGGTGCCCGTGCTGCCCGACGTGTAGACGAGCAGGGAGAGTTCGTCGTGCGTGGGGCCGTCGGGGCGGGGGTGCGGGGGCGGGAGCCGCCTGCCGCGCTCGACGACCTCCGTCAGTGGCTCCAGGGTGGTGCCGCCGTGCGCGGCGAGCTGCTCGACGGCGGATTCGTACCTCTCGCGCTGGGCGGTGACCTCGGGGCGATAGCCGAGGACGACGATCTCCCGCAGCGACCCCGCGTCCGCGGCGAGCCGCACCGCGACGTCGAGGAGTTCGATGTGCACCGCGAGCACCTCGGGCTCGGTCTCCGCGACGATCGGGGCCAGGTGTCCGGCCGACGCGCCCGCCTGGAGCGGGACGCACACCGCGCCGGACCGCACGCAGGCCAGGTCGACCACGGTGTGGTCGACGCCCGTCGGCCCGAGGATCGCGATGCGGGCGCCTCGCCGCACCGGGTGCCCGGGGTGGTGCTGCCACGCGGACGTGACATGGCCGACGCGCTCCCACAGTGCGCGGTAGGTGAGGGTGTCGAAGCGGTCGACGAGCCTCAGCGAGGTGCGGCCGGTGGCGGGGTCCGTCGTCAGCTCGGTGGCGCGCTCGCCGAGGGCCGGGCGTTCCGCGTAGCCCTCCATGACCGTCTCGACGAGGTCGGCCAGGGCGAGCCCGGGCGCCCGGATCGCCTCGTTCACGGTGGCGGACTGGGCCGCGGCGCGGAACTGCGGGTCCGTCAGGGCCAGATGGGCGCGGCGCCGGGCCACGTGCATGCTGAACCTGTCGGTGGGGGGCTGCGGGCTGAACTCGTCAGTTGGGGGCTGCGAGCTGACCTTCATGATCGATCTCCTCCAGTGGTCACCGGGACCTGATGGGGTCGGGCACGGCCTCGCGGGCCACCGGCGCGGACGCCGGGGGCGGGCCCGAGCCGGCGGGTCCTGTGCTCCGTGCGCGGTCGCTTCGGCCGCTGACGGCGTGTCGCGGCGGGTGTCGCGGGGTGGGGCACCGCGGCCTTCTCTTCACCGGGGCTCACGGGTGCGGGGGCCGCCTTGTCACACCTCCGTGCGGCCGGTAGGAACCTGTCGGCGGGCGTCCGACCGGTGCGCGCCCACTGTGCGGCCGTCGGCCGTGCGCCTGCTCCGACGCCTCCGAGACTCCCACCTGACTTTGATTAACGCAAGTCAGCTTCCGCCTTCCCGGCCCTGCCGTCGGCGCCTCCGCCCGTGGCCGGGCGCGCAGTTCGCCTGCGCCCGGCGGAGGCCTGACGGCGTCGGCCGGCCGGCTCGCGGCGCACGGGCGCCGCACGACGGGAGGGGCCCCGGGCCCCGGTGCGTCAGTCCGCCGCGCCGGCGGCCCCGGGCGGCCCGGCCGTCAGCGGTCCGTGCCGGGAAGCCAGGCCGCGATGGCGGCGGCGATCTCACGGCCGGAGTCCTCCTGGACGAAGTGCGCGCCGCGCACGGTCACTTCGCTCTGGTCGGGCCAGGTGCGGCAGAAGTCACGCTGGGAGCCGGTCAGGAAGAAGCCCGGCTCCGCGTTGACGAACAGCTTCGGCAGCCCCGGCCTGGAGCGCAGCCAGTCCGCGTAGGCCGCCACCGCCTCCACCACCTCCGGGGGCCGGCCGTCGACCGGGAGCTGCCGCGGCCAGCACAGGGCGGGCAGGCGGTCCTCGGGCGTGCGGAACGGGCGGCGGTACTCGGCCAGTTCGTCCTCGCCCAGGGTGCGCAGGACATCCCGGGCAGGACGCGCTCGACGAACATGTTCTGCTCCAGCACGAGTCGCTCGCCGGCGTGGGAGCGCATCGCCAGGAACCTCTGCCGCCCCCGCGCGGGCCAGGCGTCCCACGTGGGCCAGGGGCGCACGATCGCCTCCATGTAGGCGATGGCGCGCATCCGGTCCGGATGCCGCCTGGCCCAGTCGAAGCCGAGGGCACTGCCCCAGTCGTGCACCACCAGTGTGACGTTCGCCGTGGCGTCGAGTGCGTCCAGCAGGGCGTCGAGGAACGCGCCGTGCCGCGCGAGGGAGTAGCGCGCCGGGTCGTCGGCGGGCAGCTTCTCCGAGTCGCCCATGCCGATCAGGTCCGGCGCGATGCACCGCCCGAGCGGTGTCAGCCCGGGCAGCACCGTGCGCCACAGGAACGACGAGGTGGGGTTGCCGTGCAGGAGGACGACGGGGTCGCCGCTCCCGCGCTCGACGTACGCCATCCGGCGCCCGAGGACGCGTACCGACCTCTTCGACTCCCGCCAGCTCGCCGCAATCGTGCGACTCATGTGCTCCCTCCTTCGAACATCGCGAAGAACTCCTCGGCCCGGCCCATGTCACCGGTGATGGTGAGCGTGCCCGCGCGCGCCTGCGCACCGACCGAGGAGCCGTGGCGCAGCACGTCGAGAAAGGCCGGGACGTCCCCCCGCACGGTGACGTCGGCCGTCCCCGACGCGCCGCGCGCGATGTCGAGCCCGCCGCGCCCCGCCCGGACGTGGAAACAGTCGCGGCCGACGGCCAGCAGGGCCGTGACGACCGGCGCGTCGGGCCCGGCCGCGTGGTCGGCTCGGAGCAGCAGCTGGTGGCCGTGCCGGTCACCGGCCTGCCCCGACCACCCTGGCGTTCTGCTGGTCCCCGGGCACCCGGAACCGCGAACTGATGGCGGTGACCGAGGAGTTGACGGCGGAGGCCGCCCCGGGGCGTACGGTCCCCGCCTGAGCGGCGCAGCGGGCGGCGGGGGCACTCCGTACCGAGAGTGATGCCTCTTCGGCATCACAGAGGGCGAAACAGGTCTTGGACACCCGTACGGGGCGGATCGCACAGTGGGGACCAACCGCGGTGCCTGTCCCGATCGAGCAGAGGGAGATCTGTCATGAAGGTGTTCCTCACCGGTGGCTCCGGCTACATCGGCAAGGCCGTGATCGAGGCGCTGGTCCGCCATGGGCACAGTGTGCGCGCGCTGGCCCGCAGCGACGGCTCCGCCCGGGCGGTCGAGGCTCCGGGCGCGACCGCGCTGCGCGGCGGGCTCACCGACCTGAGCGTGCTGAACGAGGGCGCGGCAGGCGCCGAAGCGGTGGTCCACCTCGCGCAGGCCGAGTCGGGCGAGGAGGACATGGCCGCGGCCGCGGCGATGCAGGACGGCGTCGGCGCCGGTACGTACGTGCACACCGGCGGCACCTGGGTGTACGGCGACACCGACGGCGTCGCGGACGAGGACGCCCCGTGGAACCCGCCCGCGCTGGTCGCCTGGCGCCGCCCGGTCGAGGAGGCCGTCCTGGCCCGCGCGGCCCGCGGCGGCCGTCCCGTCGTGATCAGGCCAGGACTGCTGTACGGGGGCGAGAACCGCCTCATCGACGCCTTCTTCGGCCGGCCCGCCAGGAGGGCAGGCGCCGTCGCGTTCATCGGTGACGGCAGCCAGCACTGGGCCCTCGTCCACGTCGACGATCTCGCAGAGCTGTACGTCGCGGCGCTGCGGGCGAAGGCCGGCTCCGTCTACGCGGGCGTCGGCGGCACCAACCCGACCGCCCGGGAGGTAGCGGAGGCCGTCAGCCGCGGCATCGGCCTGGACGGCGCGACCGTGTCCGTCACACTGCAACAGGCACGCGCGGACATGGGCCCCGTCGCGGACGCCTTCGCGCTCGACCAGCAGTTCACCGGGGCGCGCGCCAGGACCGAGCTCGGCTGGGCCCCGGCGCACACCGATCCGCTGGCGGTACTCGCCCGGGGCTGACCCGCCTGCCGCGGTGCCGACGGGAGGCCGCGAGAAGCGGGCCCCCTCACCGGCGAGGAGAACAAGCGTGTGGGCACGAGGCGGGAGGAGGCATGGACATCGATCTGCGCAGACTGCGCTACTTCCTGGCAGTCGCCGAGGAGCTGCACTTCGGCCGCGCCGCCGAGAGGCTCCATATCGCGCAACCCGCTCTGTCCCGCCAGGTCCGGGCGCTGGAGGAACAGGTGGGCGCGCAGCTCCTCCGGCGCGACCGGAGAGGAACCGCCCTCACGCCCGCCGGGGTCCTGCTGCTCGAAGAGGCGCCGCAACTCCTCGGCGCAGCCGAGGCACTGCTGCGCCGGGTCTCCGCGGCCGCGAGCAGCAGGCCCCGGTTCACCATCGGCTTCATGCCCGGCATCACCGTGACTCCGGCCGTCCGTGCACTCAACACCGCCCGCCCCCGCCTCGAAGTCCGCCTGCTGCGCACCACCTGGGACGACCAGGTCGACGTGTTGCGTGACGGGCGGGCCGATGTCAGTGTCATCCGCCTCCCGGTCGATCCGAGCGGTCTCGAAGTGCTGCCCCTGTTCACCGAACCGCGCGTCGCCATCCTGCCCGCGGACCACCCGCTCGCTTCGCGCGCGGAGGTCGGTGTGACGGAGCTGGCCGGTGACCACCTCCTGCAGGATCCGGACGCGGTACCGGAGTGGCGCGATGTGGCGCACGAGCTGCGCACCGGGGCGCGCACCGCCGTACCACCGATCCACAGCGTGGAGGAGAAACTCGAACTCGTGGCCGCCGGAGCGGGCATCTGCGTCATCCCCCTCTCCACCGCGGCCTTCTACACCCGCTCGGACGTGTCGGTCGTGCCCGTGAGGGACATCGGCCCCAACAAGGTGTGTCTGGCCTGGATGGCGACACGCCACTCGCCGGTGATCGAGCTTTTCGCCGAGTTGGCCGGCTCCCTCACACCGCCAAAGTCGACTACCGGCCCCGGGAGCTGCTGATCACCGGCACGGTCCGCACGCTGTTCGACGGCCTGCGCCCCGTTCGCCGGGGCGCCTGACACGGCGGGCACCGGTGGCCGGGGGCTCATGCGCGCGGTTCGGGGGTCAGCCGCAGCCGGGGGAAGCGTGCCACGGCGCGGTAGAGCGGGGCGTGGACGGTCGGCGGCCGCTCGACCAGCCGCCAGCGGCGGCACGCGGTGGCGACGAACACCATCATCTCAGCCTGGGCGAACGCGGCGCCGATGCAGGACCGCCGGCCGGCGCCGAACGGGAGCCAGGCGCCCGGCGGCATGTCCCGGGGACCGGCTGTCCGCCAGCGGTCCGGATCGAAGGAGAGCGGGTCCGCGTAGGAGCGCGGATCGCGGTGCAGGGCCTGCGGGCTGAACAGGAATTCCGTGCCGACCGGGAAGTGGTGTCCTCCGAACCGCAGCGCGGTCACGTTCCTGCGCATCAAAATCCAGGGCGGCGCGTGCAGGCGCAGCGTTTCGGTGACGACCTGGCGGGTGTAGTGGAGCTGTGCCAGAGCGCTCTCGGTGACCGGGCCGTCCGACAGGACCCGGTCGAGTTCCTCGTGGACGCGCTCCTCGACGGCCGGGTGGCGGTTGAGTTCGTAGAACAGCGCGCCCAGGGCGCTGGAGGTGGTTTCGTACCCGGCGGCCAGGAAGGTGATCAGTTCGTCGCAGGCCTGGGCCGGGTCCATGGCCTCCTCCCCACCGTGGCCGCCGTCGGCGAGCACCAGCGGCAGCAGGCCGCCGGCCTGCGCGCCGCCCGCCGGGCTCTGTTCCCGCACGGCTCGCTCGAAGACCGCCCGCAAGCCGGCACTGGCGGAGCGGAAGCGCCTGTTGCCTGGGGTCGGCAGACGGGACCAGAAACCCGGAGCGAGTGTGGCGCGGATGGTGCCCTTGAGGACCGTCGGCAACAGGCGCCTGACGGCATCGAGTGTCGCGGAGGGCAGATCTGCGGAGAACATGGTGTCCACCACGGTCCGCAGGGTGAATTCGTCCAGGACCTCGGACATGGTCAGCGGGCGGCCCGCTCTCCAGGTGCCGACCAGGCGGCGCGCGTTGCCTTCCATGACGGGCAGGTAGCCGTTGAGGGCTGTGGCCGTGAAGGCCCGCTGGCACAGGCGCCGCTGACGCCGGTGCAGCGCGCCCGAGGAGGTGACGAGGCCGTCTCCGAGCAGAGGGCGGGCCTTGTCGAAGAAGCGCCCCTTCTCCAGGGAGGCGGCATGGACCGTGAGGAGTTCGTGGACCAGGCCGGGATCCGCCACGTAGCTGACGGGGACCGAACCCAGCCGGACGCGGACGATGCGGTCGATGCCGGCGAGGGAGACCAGGAAGTCGACCGGCCTGCGCGCGAGCGGCACCGCGTGTCCCAGCAGCGGCAGCCGGCCAGGGGCCTCGACGATCCCGTCGGTGTTCCGCCTCATGACGCCAGGCCTTCCTGCCGGCCCTGACACGATCCGGCAGACGGGGCCGGACCGCTGCACTCGCCCGGCAAATCCGCCTGGGCGTACCGTCCGGAGGACTCCGACCAGTCGTAATCGCCGCGCATCACGGTACGCAAGGCGTCCCGTGCATAGAGGTCACAGGCGGTGCGCTCGTCCGCGGACGCCTGCCAGCGCTCGTAGAGGACCGGCAAGTCGCCTTCCAGGGCCAGATAGCGGTCCGTACGCGAGTCGATCATGGCGACCGCCTCGGCCACAGCACGCGCCGTCGACCAGCCACGCCTGCGCATGAGCAGCAGCAGAAGATTGAACGTGTCCCCGGCGGCCTGCTCCTTCTCCAGCGAGCACACATCGTTGTGGATGCTGTCGACCTCCATCGCGATCACCCGCATGCGCGTCAGATGCGCAGAGCAGAAAATGCGCTCGGCGACCTCGAAGCCCCCGATCCGCTCCGCCAGATCCAGGGTCGGCTGCACCCCGATCGTCTCCCGCCGCAGCGCGAGATACTCCTTCACGCCGAGTTCGGCCCCACTCGCACGAATCCACGCCTCATGCACGTAACCACGCAGATAGATGCGCCAGTGCTCGGCAGCCCTGCGCCGCCAGGCCGGCGACATGCCCTGGCAACTGCGCTGCCACAGATCGGCGAAAGCACGCGCCACGGCCGTCCGCGGCCCGCCGGTCGCAGACGGGTCGAGCACATCCTCGACCGTCCGCACGACCCGGAGGACGCGGTAGGGATCACACCCCACAGGGCCGTCGAACAAGTCATCGAACAGGAAGAACCAGCTCATCTGATCCACCGCCAGGTCAAGCACCGCACCCGTCGCTGACGGATGGAAACGCGCCGCGAGCTCCGCGAACCGCGCCCCACGGTGCCGCTCCCGCGCAGACTCGTCCGCGAGTAAACCGAACCCGCACGGCCATGCCAGATGCCGGGCGTCAGCACGCCCGGCATCCGCACTGATACGACTCGGGAAAGGAATGGACAAGGGAATACCGCGAGGCATCACACACTCCCGTCGACTCGAAAAAGGCAAGGACGGGGACACGGGAGAGGAACGAAGACGGGGAACCGGAAAAGACACGAGACCGCCCGCCAGGGCGACCGCCCGGATCACCCGTACGAAACTCGCTCCCCACACTTCCGGCAAGGAACCCGGCGTGACTGACGACGCATCGACATCAAGCCCCTCCCCATCCGGACAAGTGAGAATCGTCCGCTGTCCGTACCCGCGTCTCCACCACGACCTGACGCACAGAAATACGGAGCCCGGCCACCCCACGTTGAACAACGAGAAGTGACGTGCGTCACCCCGAGGCCGCCCCATACCGCGCACGGGTCGGCGGCCGACGGCCGCCTCGGTGTCGGCGTCCGGCACGACGATGCCGGGCCACGGGCGCGGGCGCGCTATGACGACGCCGAACTCGTCGGGCCCCCGCTTCTCGTCGGGCAGTGCTTGGGCATCGGGCTTCCGGCCTCGGTGCTCGACCTCGCCCGAGCCGCCCGCGCGGTGGGTCAGCGGTTGCCCAGGGGCTCGACGACGGCGGCGTGGGCGGCGAAGGGGCGGGGCGCCGAGGTGAGGAGGCGCCTGCGGGCGACCACGAGGGCCCCTGCCACCGAGATCAGCGCGGACACGGTCAGCCAGGCCCCCGGCATCGCCTTGTTGTCGCCGGTGGCGTCGATGAGCGCGGTGCAGATCGTGGGGGTGAAGCCGCCGAAGACGGCCTGGGCGAGGCTGTAGGCGACGGCGAACCCGGTGGCCCTGACCTTCTCCGGCATCAGCTCGGTCAGGGCGACGACCATGGCTCCCTGGTAGGCGCCGTAGAAGAGGGAGAAGATCAGCAGGACGGTGAGCGTGCGGGTGAGCGAGGGGGCGCTGACGAGCCACAGCATCAGGGGGTACGCCGTCAGCGCGACGAGGAGGGCGGCGCCGACCAGCAGCGGGGTGCGGCCGATCCGGTCGGAGAGCAGCCCGGCCAGCGGAATCCACACGAAGTTCGACACACCGACGAGGCCCGCCACGACGAACGAGCTGAGCGCGCTGAGCCCGAGCTCGCGCTCGCCGAAGGTGGGCGTGTACGCGGTGATCAGATAGAACATGACACTGGTCAGGGTCACGAGGGAGACGGCCGTCAGCACGAGCGGCCAGGAGGCGAGCAGCGAGCGGTACACGGTGCGCAGCGACGGCGCGGCCGCGCCGACCCGGCGGGCGAAGGACTCCGTCTCGGGCAGGGACCTGCGGATCCAGAACATCACCGGCAGCATGAGGCTGCCCAGCAGGAACGGGATGCGCCAGCCCCACGCGTCGATCTGGTCCTGGCTGAGCGAGAGGGACAGCACGATGCCGACGAGCGCGGCCGCGCAGACGCTGATCTGCTGGCCCGCCGACTGCCAGCTGACGAAGAAGCCGCGCCGCCCGCGGGTCGCGATCTCGGCGAGGTAGACGGACACGCCGCTGGATTCCGCGCCGGCCGAGAAGCCCTGGAGCAGCCGGGCGAACACGACGACGACCGGCGCCGCGATGCCGATGCTCGCGTAGGTGGGCACGACGGCGATGAGCACCACCCCGACCGACATGATGGCGAGACTCAGCAGCAGACCGGCGCGGCGCCCGCGGCGGTCCATGTATCCGCCGAGGACGATCGCGCCGAGAGGGCGCATCAGAAAGCCCACTCCGAAGGTCGCGAACGACAGGATGAGCGAGACCAGTTCGTTCCCGGTGGGAAACACCGCCCTGGCTATCGCCGAGGCGTAGAAGCCGTAGACGGTGAAGTCGTACATCTCCAGGATGTTGCCGGTGGCCGCCCGCGCGACATTGCCGCGCGCTGAGGCCGGTGGGCCTGGCACTGCATCGGGCATCGTTGCCTCCTGCCTCGGATGGAACCGGCCGCCGCCGACCGGGTGGCACGGCTTGTCCCGGCGTCCCGGGGAGGGCCGCCGCGTAGCGGCCCCGGGACGCCGGGCGGTGCGGGGACGCCCTCGTCCGACCCGTCCCACGACACTGCCACAAGCCCGCATGTCCTAATATTTAGGACGGCTGCCTAATTTCTGAAACAGTCCAGCATTCGCCCCTCACGGAGTCAATACATCGGCAGCGGACAGGCCGGGCGTTGACGACCGAGCCAACCGCCGGTTACGTTCGTTCCGTTATTCAGGAAGGCGTCCTATATATTGGGACACATGGACAGTACGCTTCTGAAAGGGCTCACGGTGCTGGAGGCGGTCGCCCGCAGCGAGCACCCGCGCGGAGCCAGCGAGTTGGCGCGGGAGCTGGAGCTGACGAGGAGCAACGTGCACCGCACGCTGCAGACCCTCGCGGCCGCCGGCTACCTGCGCACGGCGGCGGACGGCTCGGGCTACGAGTGCACGGTCAAGCTGTTCGAGCTGTCGAGCGCCGTGATGGAACGGGTCGACGTGCGCCGGGTCGCACAGCACTGGATCCACCGGCTGGCCGAGCAGACGGACGAGACCGTGCACCTTTCGATCCTGGACGGCGCCGAGGTCGTCTATCTGGACAAGGTGGAAAGCGGGCAGCCGGTACGCGCGTACTCCTCCGTCGGTGGCAGGGCGCCCGCACACTGCGTCGCCTCGGGCAAGGCCCTGCTCGCCGCGCTCCCCGAGGACGAGCTCGCGGCCTTCGTCGAAGGGGGGCTGCCCGCCTGGACGGAACGCACCCTGAGCGTGCCCGCCGACCTCTGCCGCGACCTCGCACACGCCCGCAGGACGGGATGCGCGGTCAACCGCGGCGAGTGGCGCATCTCCGTGGCCGGGGTGGCGGCCGTCGTCTTCGACGCGCGCAGCCGCCCGGCCGCCGCCGTGGGCGTCTCGGGCCCGGTCGAGCGGGTCCTGCCGCAGGAGTCGCGCTACCGCGACGCCGTGCTCGCCACGGCACGCGACATCTCCCGCGAGCTGGGCTGTCGCGCCTACCCCTCGGGGCCGTCCCCGGCCCCCGGAACACAACAGGAAGGTGATGGCTGATGACGCGATTCCTCGACGGGGTGAAGGTCGTCGAGTTCTGCACCGTGGCGGCCGGCCCGTTCTGCGGGATGCTCCTCGCCGACATGGGCGCCGATGTCATCAAGGTCGAGCACCCTGCCGCCGGCGACTCGATGCGCGCATGGCCTCCCCTGACCTCCGGCTACAGCGAGAACTTCGCGTCGCTCAACCGCAACAAGAGGTCGGTGGCCCTCGACCTCAAGAGCCCCGAGGGGAACGCCGCAGCCCTGCGGCTCATCGGCGAGGCCGACGTGGTCGTGGAGAACAACCGCCCCGGCGTGATGGCCAGGCTCGGTCTCGACCACGCCACGGTGCGCGCGGACAACCCGGGGCTCGTCTACTGCTCGATATCCGCGTTCGGGCAGACGGGCCCCCGCGCGTCCGAGGGCGGCTTCGACCTGACCCTCCAGGCCATGGCCGGGATCATGAGCGTCACCGGCGAGCCGGACGGCGCCCCCGTGAAGTGCGGGGTGCCGATAGCGGACTTCACCACCGGGCTCTACGCGGGCTTCGCGATCGCCTCGGCCCTTCGCGACCGCTCGCGCACCGGCCGCGGCGCCCATGTCGACGCCTCCATGTTCGGCTGCTCGCTCGCCGTGGCCGCCCTCCAGACCAGCGAGTACTTCGGCCGCGGCACCGACCCCGTGAAGCTGGGCTCCGCGCATCCGCGCAACGCGCCCTACCAGGCGTTCGTCGCCGCCGACGGGCACATCGCCGTCGCCGCGGGCAACAATGCGCTCTTCGCCGCCCTGTGCACGGCGCTCGACCGGCAGGACCTGGCGGTGGACGAGCGGTTCGCCACGACCGCACTGCGCTCACGCCACCAGGAGGCGCTCCGCGAGGCCCTGGAGGAGGTGTTCGCCGACCGGCGGGTGGCGGACCTCCTCGCGACGTTCCGGACGGCCGGGGTGCCGTGCGCCCCCATCAACACCTACGCGCAGGCGCTGGCCGACCCGCAGGTCGAGCACATGGGGTGGGTGAGGGAACTGACCCTGCCCACGGGCGACGTGACCCGCACCTTCGTCTCACCGCTGCGCATCGACGGCAGCCCGGCGGAGGGACCGCTGCGGCCCCCTCCCGCGCTCGGGGAACACACCGAAGCCGTGCTCGACAGGCTCTCGGCGGACGCCGAGGCGGCATCATGACACTGCTGCGCACCGAGCGGCACGACGGCGTGCTCACCCTCACCCTGGACCGCCCCGCCAAACGCAACGCCCTCGACTCTCCCCTGGTCGAGGCCCTCGTCGAGGACGTCGGCGCCGCCCGCGCGCAGCCGCCCGACCTGCTCGTGCTGCGCGGCGAGGGAGCCGCCTTCAGCGCCGGCTTCGACCTCGGGAATCTGGAGCAGCAGTCGGACGGCGACCTGCTGCACCGCTTCGTCCGCGTCGAACAGCTGCTGCAGGCCGTGCACACCGCGCCGTTCGCCACGATGGCGCTCGCGCACGGACGGGTCTTCGGCGCGGGGGCCGACCTGCTCTGCGCCTGCGACAGGCGCATCGCCGCACCCGGCACCCGCTTCCGGCTGCCCGGCCTCGCCTTCGGGATCGTGCTGGGGACCGGACGCCTCGCCGCCCGCGTCGGCGCCGACACCGCGCGGGCCATCCAGGCGGGCGGCCGGACGCTGGACGCCGAGGAGGCAGAGCGCTGCGGCCTGCTGACCGGCGTCGCACAGACCGGCGACTGGGACCGCATCACGCGGTCCGCGGCGGCCGAGGCCCGCGCCGTACCCGCTTCGGCGCGCGCCGCCTTCCACCGGGCCCTGTCCGCAGGCCGGCCCGACGAGGACCTCGCCCACCTGGTGCGCTCCGCCGCGGAACCGGGACTGCGCGACCGGATCAGCCACTACGCGCGAGGAGGCACGCGGTGAGCACCCCACCACCCCAGGAGCGCGCGGCCCAGAGCAAGGTCGTCCCCCTGGAGGAACTGGCCGGCCGCGTACGCGACGGCGACTCGCTCGCGCTCGGCGGGAGCTTCCTGCACCGCGGGCCTTTCGCGCTGGTGCGCGAGCTGATCAGGGCGGGGCGCACCGGCCTGGAGATCGTCAAGCAGTCCCCCGGGTACGACATCGACCTGCTCTGCCGGGCGGGCGCCGTCAAGCGGGCCCGCACCGGGATCGTCGCCCTCGAAGGGAACTTCGGGCTCGCCCCCTGGTACCGCGGCGCCATCGAGAGCGGCGAGGTCGAACTGGAGGAGCACGCCTGCGCCACCCTCACGGCAGGGCTGCGCGCCGCCGCCTTCGGCGTGCCCTTCCAGCCGGTGGGCGGCGTGCACGGCTCCGACCTCGCCGAGCTGAACGGCTGGGTGCGCATGGACGATCCGTACGGCGCGGGGGACCCGGTGTACGTCATCCCCGCCATCCGCCCCGACGTCGCCGTGATCCACGCCAACGAGGTCACGGCCGAGGGCGACGCCCGCGTCTACGGCACGACCCACTGGGACCGCATCATGACGAGGGCGGCCCGCAAGGTCCTCGTGGTCGCCGAACGCCTGGTCGACGGCGCCCGGTTCGAGGAGCGGCCCGAGCTGACCCTGGTGCCGGGCTTCCTCGTCGACGCCGTCTCCGTGGTGCCGCGCGGGGCGTGGCCCGGCTCGTGCTGGCCGGAGTACGGCGTCGACTACGACGCGGTGTCCGCCTACCTCGACGTGTCGGGGACCACTCTCGACGCCCACCTCTCCTGCGGACCGGAGGCGCTCCGATGACCCCGTGGTCCCCCTTCTCCTACCTCGTCACCAATCTGGCCCGCTTCGTCAGGCCGCGGGAGACCACCTTCAGCGGCGTCAACTCGACGCTGCCGATGCTGGCCTGCCTGCTCGCGAAGAAGGCCTACGACTTCCCTTTCACCTATCTCAACGTCGCCGCCGGGGTCGACCCGCGGCCGTCGTCCGTGCCGCTCTCCAGCTCCGACCCGGTGCTCGCCGAGCACAGTCGCGCCCTCTTCGCCAACGAGGACTTCTACGACCTGTGCGCCCGCGGCGGGATGGACCTGTGCTTCCTCGGCGCCGCGCAGATCGACGGCAGGGGCGACACCAACGTGTCCTGCATCGGCGACTGGCACGAACCCAGGGTCCGCCTCCCCGGCGGCGGCGGTGGCGCCGTGATGCTGCCGACCGCCCGGCGCGCGTGCACCTGGCGCACGGAGCATTCCCGCCGCACCCTCGTCGAGCGGCTCGACTTCCGTACGGCGGCGGGCGGCATGCACGGACTCGTCACCCCCATCGCCGTCCTCGTCCACGACGGGGAGCGGCTGCGCCTGTCGTCCTGGCACCCCGACGTGACCGTCGAAGAGGTCAGGGAGCGCACGGGCTTCGAGCTCCTGCTCGAACCGGGCGCCGCCCCGACGCCCGCCCCGAGCGACGCGGAGGCCCGCGCACTCCGCGAACTCGACCCGGACGGCGTCTTCGAGAGCGACGCGGCGGTGAGGCTGCGATGAGCACGACCGCCCCTCCCCTTCCTGGTGGCGAAGCCGACGACCTGGCGAGCGAGCTCGCGGCGGCGTTCGAGCGGCACGCGCGCCACGGCCGCGTCGCGCTCCTGGACGACGGGGAGACCCTGACCTACGGCGACCTGGGGTGCCGCGTCGAGCGGGCGGCGGCAGGACTGCGCGCCCTGGCGCCCGAAGGCGCGGTCACCTTCGGCCTGTTGGCCGGCAAGGGCATCCCGCTGGCCGTCGCCGTGCTCGGCGCGCTGCGGGCCGGGCACTGCGTGTGCGTGCTCGACCCCCGGCTCTCGCCGCAGGCGGCGGCCGGGCGCGCCGCGGAGTTCGGCATCGGCCGCCTGCTCGCCGACGCGGCCCACTTCCCCGGCGCGCCGCCCGCCGCGGGGCCGCCGTGGGACCTGCTCGACACCGTGCTCGCCGAGGGCCGGGAGGCGCCTGCCCCGCGGCCGACCGCCGAACCCGAGGCGCCCGCACTGCTGTTGTTCACCTCGGGCAGCACGGGCGCCCCCAAGGGCATCCGGCTCACCCGGCGCAACCTCTGCGCCAACGCCCGGGGCGTGGCGGAGCACACCGGCCTCACCCCGAGCGACCGGCTGCTGCACCTGATGCCGATGCACCACACCAACGGAGTCAACAACCAGCTGCTCGCGCCCCTGCTGGCCGGGGCGAGCGTCGCGTTCGTCCCCAGGTTCCGTGCCGCGGAGGTGGAGGAGCAGATCCGGCGGTTCGAGCCGTCCGTGCTGACCGGTGTCCCGACCATGTACCTGCGGATGCTGCCGCACCTGCGCCCCGGCGCCGCGCGTGCCGCGCTGCGGATGCTGCGCTGCGGCTCCGCACCGCTGACCGAGGCCCAGCACGACCAGATCGAGGCCGCTTTCGGGGTCCCTCTCGTGCAGTCCTACGGCCTGTCGGAGGCGACGTGCACCACGGCGATGAACCCGCCGCACGCGATCAGGCGCGGCACGGTCGGAACCGTGCTCCCCGGCCAGGAGGTGCGGCTCCTCTCCCCCGCCACCGGCCGCGACGTGCCCACCGGCGCGGAGGGCGAGATCTGCATCGGCGGGCCGACCGTCATGACGGGCTACGTGGGGGACGCCGGGCCCGAAGGCCCCGTACGCGACGGCCTGCTGCACACCGGAGACCTCGGCACCCTGGACGCCGACGGCTACCTCACGGTGACGGGGCGGCTGAAGGACGTCATCATCCGCGGCGGCGAGAACCTGGCACCCCGCGACATCGAGACCGCGCTCACCGAGCATCCCGGCATCACCGAGGCCGCCGTGGTCGGCGCCCCCCACCACGACCTCGGCGAGGTGCCGGTGGCGTACGTGGTCTGCCCGGGACCCGGCGCCCCCGCAGCCCAGGTGCTGCGCGAGCACGTCATGCGGCGGCTCACCCGCATCCACGCGCCGGAGAGCGTGGAGTACCTCGAAGCCCTGCCGGTGAACGGTGTCGGGAAGATCGACAAGAAGGCCCTGCGCGAGCGGGCGGCGCGCCGGGGCGCGGACGCCGGACCGCCCGCGCACACCTGACGGGCCCGCAGGCGGCCGCGCAGGACGGTGTGCTCGGAGCGACCGCCCGGCGCCCGGTTGCGTGACGTCCGTACGGCGCCTGTCCGGCCTGCAGGGGAGCGCGGTGACGCACGGCGCTCCACACGGCCTCGGCGTCGTCGGTGACCTCCGCGTCCCAGTCGCCGGGGTAGCAGGACCTGATGTGGGCGGTGGCCTCGTCCGTCCGTGGGTGTATTCGAGCGGCAGCAGGAGCCGCGCGAAGCGCCCGTCGGCGCCCCGGGCGTGCAGGGTGTCCTGCGGGCGGCAGCGGGGCTGCTCGGTCGGGAAGGGCGCGTCGGCGCCGCAGGCGGCGAGCTTGCTGTAGGCGCAGCGCTGCCGGTCGGCGATGCTCATGGGGGCTCCACCGCCGGCCGAGGTCCGCACCGGTCGCCTGGGCGAGGAACACACTGACGGAGGCGAAGTACAGGCACGTGCCGTCGTGGTTGAAGCTGTAGGCGGTGGGCAGGACGAGCCCCACCGCGGGTTCGTCCACACCGATCAGCTTGCCCAGCGAGGTCAGGGTCCCCAGGCCGTACTCGGACACGGTGAAGGCGATGGAGCCGAACGCGGCCATCGGCGCGATCCGCATCACCTTGCCGATGATCCAGAAGAGTGTCTTCTGCACGGTTCCGACCATGTCGAGCACCGGCTTGACCCGCTCGCCGAGTGAGGCGAGTCGGCAGGCGAACGGCACGGAGAAGACGAGCACTTGGAGGATGTCGCGTCGCGCATTGCCACTATGCTGAATAGCTATGTAACATATCCACCATGGACGACTCCGAGGTGGGCGAGTTCCGCGCGGGAATCAAGCTCCTGCAGCGGCGGCTGCGCCGCGAGGCGCGCCCGGTGTACGGCGTGTCGAGGACGGCCTCGCAGGTCCTGGCCGCGACGGTGCGCTGCGCGGATCCGCCGGGGCCCCGGCAGCTCGCCCGGGACCTGCAGATGACCAGTTCGAACGTCGCAGCGGCCCTGCGCGAGCTGGAGGACGCGGCGTACATCGTCAGGAGAAGGGATCCGGCCGACGCGCGGCGGGTGTCGGTGTGCGCCACCGAGCGGGGCCGCACGGTGGTGTCGGACGTGCTGCGCGAGCGCGACACCTGGCTGGGGCGCGCCGTCCAGGCCCTGCTGAGCGAGGAGGAGCAGCGGACACTGCTCGCCGCGGGCGCGCTGATGCAGCGGCTCGCCGCCTTCGAGCCGGGCGCGGAGCACCCGCCGGTCGCGGCCGCGAGAACGGGGCACGAGGACGCCCGCGCCCCTGCCGCGCCCGCGGGCGGGGCGTCGTGACGGCTCCGCCTGCCCCGCGGCGCGCCCCTGGTGTCCTGGGCGTCCGCCAGTCCTTCTCCTCGCTCTCGGTGCGCAACTACCGGCTCTACTTCTGGGGTTACTCGGTCTCCGTGGTCGGCACCTGGATGCAGACGCTCGCGCTCGCCCTGCTGGTGCTCAGGCTCAGTGGCAGCGGCGCCGACCTCGGCATCGTCACGGGCGCCCGCTACCTGCCCTTCCTGCTGCTCGGCCCCTTCGGCGGGCTGGCGGCCGACCGCTACGACAAGCGCCGCCTGCTGTACGTGACCCAGGCGTCCTCGGCGGCCGTCGGGCTGCTGTTCGCGGTGCTCACCGCGCTCGACGCGGTCAGCATCCCGCTGGTGGTCGTGCTCTCCCTGGCCCTCGGCATCCTGACCGTCTTCGACAACCCGGCACGGCAGAGCCTGATCCCCGAGCTCGTCCCCCGCGAGCGGATGGCCAACGCGGTCACCCTGAACTCCGTCTCGGTGAACATGGCGCGCGTCCTCGGCTCCGCCGTCGGCGGCGCGCTGGTCGCCGCCGTGGGGCTCACCGCGTGCTTCGCGCTCAACGCCGCGTCCTTCGGCGCGGTCCTCCTCTCGCTCGTGCTGATGCGGGACTGCGAGATGTACCCGGCGGACCGGCCGCCGCGCCGCAAGGGGCAGGTGCGCGAGGGCTTGCGCTACGTAGGGCGCACCCCCGCCCTGCTGCTGCCGCTGGTGATGCTGACGGTGACGGGGATGCTCGCCTACGAGTTCCCCGTCACCCTGCCCCTCGTGGCGCAGCGTGCCCTGCACGGCGGCCCGGGGACCTACGGCGCCATGGCCTCGCTGATGGCCGTGGGGGCCGTCGGCGGCGGGCTGTACATCGCGGGCAGCCGCAGGACCCGCGGGGCGGGCGCGCTCGCCGTCGCCGGCATCGGCTGGGGCCTCGCCATCCTGGCCGCGGCGCTCGCGCCCACGCTGGCGTGGGAGCTCGTCGCGCTCCCGTTCGTCGGCCTGGGCACGATCGCCTTCAACTCCCTGTCCAAGACGGCGATGCAGCTCGCCTCGCTGCCGTCGATGCGGGGCCGGGTGATGGCCCTGTGGTCGATGGCCTGGGGCGGCAGCACCGTCGTCGGGGGCCCGCTCGTCGGCTGGGTGGCGCAGGAGTTCGGCAGCAGGTGGTCACTGGTCGTGGGCGGCGTGCCCTGCCTGCTGCTCGGCGTGCTGGCGCTCCCCGCGCTGCGCAGGGTCGACCGCGCCGCGTCCCCTTCGCCGGGGGCCGCCGCGTCCCCTCACACGTCCTCGCCGTACTGAATGCGCCGGTAGGGCACGCTGAGGACCTCGCGGGTGATCCGCACGTCGATCACGGTGGGCCGCGGGGCCCGTACGTACTCGGCGAGCGCGGCCCGCAGCTCGGCCGTCGTGCGGACCGTGGCGCCACCGCCGCCCAGCGCCCGTGCCACCGTGCCGAGTTCCGGTGTCGGGATCACCGCGAGCCGCGGGTCGAGGCCTTCGCCTGCGCCTTGTGGAACTCCGCGCCCAGGCCCTCGACGTGACCTCGCGCGAGCGCAGCAAGAGCATGGTGGCGAAGTCCGTCCCCTCGATTGTTCGACGATCTGCACGTGCAAGCCGGATGGAGCCGATTCATCGGCGTACGGTGCCCGGACTTCCGGACAGTTCACATCAACCGCCGGCCACGTCGCGACCTCAGCGCGCCGGCACCCGTCCGCTGCCCCGTTCGGGACGCATCATCAGCGGACCTGGCGGGCGACGCCCCGGCCGGCGCCACCGTCGTCGGCGTCCACCGCACCCCGCAGGGCCTGGCAGGAGACGTACGCGCCGCCGAACTCGAGGGCGTCGCGGGTCGTATCACCCCCGTGCCCGGTGGTGTGGGGCCGATGACCATCGCCATGCTCCTCGTCCATACGCTTGAGGCCGCAGAATGGGAAGCGGAGCGCGCGGCCGTGCCCGCGTGACCGCAGCGGCGGGGCGGTGTGCCCGCGCGGCCACTCCCCTCGGGTCTCGAAAAGGGCAGGACATGAAGCACGTTCCTCCGCTGGCCGTCTTCCGCGACCGGGCGGCCTACGGCCTCCTCGACGTCACCGACGACCCGGAGGCCCTCGACTCCGAGGGCTTCTGGGCCGTCGTGGCCGACTTCGAGGGGCGCCTCACCTGCGCGCGCTTCCGCGACGTCCGCCCCCGTCCCCCGCGCGCGGGGGACGGCGCGGCCTGGCGGGGCCCCGGGCCCGCGCAGTGGACGAGTTCGCTGGACCGCTCCGCCTACACGGCGGGTGTGCGCCGCATCCGTGAGCACATCGCGGCGGGCGAGGTCTACCAGGCCAATCTCTGCCGTGTGCTGTCCGCGCCCCTGCCGCCCGAAGCGGACGCCGAGGCCCTGGCCCACCGCCTCTCGGCCCGCCACCCGGCGCCGTACGCCGCGCTGGTCAGGCTGCCGGGACACGGCGTCGAGGTGGTCTCGGCCTCTCCCGAGCTGTTCCTGCGCCGCGACGGCCGGGTGATCCAGTCGGGCCCCATCAAGGGCACCGGCCGCACCGAGGCCGACCTCCTGGAGAAGGACCGCACCGAGAACGTCATGATCGTGGACCTGGTACGCAACGACCTCGGCCGCGTCTGCGCGACCGGCAGTGTGAGTGTTCCCGCGCTGTGCGCCGTCGAGCGGCACCCCGGGCTCGTCCACCTGGTGTCGAGCGTCCGCGGCGTCCTCGGCCCGCGCAGCGGCTGGGCCGAGCTGCTGGCGGCGGCCTTCCCGCCGGGATCGGTGACAGGCGCGCCCAAGGAGAGCGCCCTCGGCATCATCCGCGCACTGGAGACCGTGCCCCGCGGCCCCTACTGCGGCGGCATCGGATGGGTCGACGCCGATCACGGGCGCGCCGAGATCGCGGTCGGCATCCGTACGTTCTGGATCGACCGCGCTGTGGGGACACTCAACTTCGGCACCGGCGCGGGGATCACCTGGGGCTCGGACCCGGAGCGCGAGTGGGAGGAGACGGAGCTCAAGGCGGCGCGGCTCGTGGGCATCGCCTCCAACGGCCCGGCCGCCGCGCACTGACCCGGCCGCCTGCGGCCCCGCTCGGCGCAGAACCCCCGATGCGGTTCACCCGTCGGTGCACGTCAGCAGCAGCGCGCGCCGCGCCGACGCGACGTGGTGGCGCATCGCCGCGCTCGCCGCCTCTCGAGCACCGCCCGCAGCCCGTCGAGCTCGGTGAGCGGCTGCTCCGCCGCGGGGCAGTTCGACCCCCAGGCGATCCGCTCGCCGTCGAACGCCTCGACGACGGATCCCAGATACGCGTGTGCCTCGTCGCCCACGTCCCGCGGGCGCTCCAGGTTCCTGTGCGTGATCTTGAGGTGCAGCCCAGGGTGCTCGGCGAGCGCCGCGACCTCGCGGGTATCACGGACGGGCGGCCGCGCGGCCGCCCGCTGGCAGCCGTCGCGGACGCCGAGGGCGTCATGGCGCGGGCGGCCGCAGCCCGCTCGGCGATCGCCGGCGGGCCGGCCTGAGGCGGCCAGTGACACCCGGAGGTGTTGTGTTCATTGTGTTCACGCCACGGCGCAGGCGGTTCGCGCGAGGGGCAGGTGCGGCCCATCTCGCCCGCCTGACCTGTGTGTTCGCCGTGCGGGCCGGCCGGGCGCCCGGCGCGTCCTGCGAGGCCGGCCGGTGCCCGGCGCGGGGGAAAGGTCGCGCAGGGGTGTGTCGTACGGTCCCCGGATGCGCTTAGGGTCCCGACCGTTGCTGACAGGAGAACCCCCACCCGGGCGGCGCCGGCGCTCTGCCGTGCGGCGCGCCGGCTCCCGATCGGAGAATGCCATGCGTCTGCGTACCCGCGTCCTCGGCGCTGCGGCCGCCGCCACCGCCGCCGTCGTGGCCCTGGCCTGCCCCGCGACCGCGTCCGCCCCTCCGGCCGCCCGCCCGGGCCCCGGTCCCGTGTCCGCCGGGTGCGGCGGCACGGCGGACGCGCCGCCCGCGGGCCGTACCACCGCCGAGACCCTGACAGTCGACGGGGTGCGGCGGGACTACCTGATCCATGTGCCCGCGTCCTACCGCCCCGGCCGTGCGCTCCCCCTCGTCCTCTCCTTCCACGGGCACGGGCGCACCGCCGCCTATCAGGAGCGCCTCACCGGGATGTCGGAGCTTGACGCGCTGGTCGTCTATCCGCAGGGCGTCACGGGCACGGACGGCGAGAGCGCCTGGCAGGGCGCGCCCTACTCGGCCGACGTGGACGACATCGCCTTCACCCGGGCGCTGATCGACCGCACCGAGCAGCGGCTCTGCGTCAGCACCCCGCAGGTGTTCGCCTCGGGCAAGTCCAACGGCGGGGGGTTCTCCGCGCTCGTCGGCTGCCGCCTCGCGGACCGGGTCGCCGCGACGGCCGAGGTGTCGGGGGCCTTCTACCCGCAGGGCGGTGCCTGCGAGCCCGCGCGGCCGGTGCCGGTCATCGACTTCCACGGGCAGGCCGACACCACCATCCCCTACGGAGGGAACTCCGCGAAGGGGCTGCCCGCGCTGCCCGACTGGCTCGCGGGCTGGGCGGGGCGCGACGGCTGCGCTGCCACGCCCCGCACCACGCAGGTCGAGCCGAACGTCGTGCGGCAGCGCTGGGCGCCCTGCGCCGGCGGCGCCGTGGTCGAGCACTACCGCATCGCGGACGGCGGCCACGTGTGGCCGGCGACCGTGCCCAACGAGGACTCGGCGACGCCCACCACCATCGACGCCACGCCGATCATCTGGTCGTTCTTCCTCGCCCATCCGCTGCGCACGGCCTGACCGCACCGCCGGGCCCGCGGGCGCCGCTCCCCCGGCGCCGCGGGCCCGGCGGTCAGCGGTTCTTGAACGCGTCGAGGGCCGCGCGCACCAGCGCGCGGGCCGCCTCGCTGCCCGCGTGGCCGGAGTCCTCGACGATGTGCAGGCGGGCGCCGGGCCAGCGCTTCGCGAGCTCCCAGGCCGTCTGCACCGGGCTGCCCAGGTCGTGCCTGCCGTGCACGAGGACCGCGGGGATGCCCGCCAAGGCCGGAGCGCCACGCAGGAGTTGGTCCTCCGTGAGCCATGCGCCGTGGCGGAAGAAGTGTGCGCAGATCCGGACGAACGCGATCCTGGCGAGGGGTTCGCGGTCGCCGTACATGCCGGGTACGCCGTTGGGCTCGCCGGAGACCACGGCGTCCTCCCAGGCGAGCCACGCGTCGGCGGCCCTGGCGCGGACCGCGGGGTCGGGGTGCTCCATCAGCCGGGAGTAGGCGGCGACGAGGTCGCCGTCCCGCTCCTCCTCGGGGACGCCCGCCCTGAACCTGTCCCACGCCTCGGGGTGGAAGCGGCCCACGCCGCGGTAGAGCCACTCGGTCTCGGCGGCGCGGGTCGTCGTCACCGCCTGGATGACCACTTCGCTGACCCGCTCGGGGTGCCGCTGGGCGTACGCCAGGATGAGGGTGGAGCCCCACGAGCCGCCGTTCAGCAGCCAGCGCTCGATGCCGAGGTGGACGCGCAGGCGCTCCATGTCGTCGATCAGGTGGTGGGTGGTGTTGAGGCTCATGTCCGCCGCCGGGTCGGAGGCGTGCGGTGTGCTGCGTCCGCAGTTGCGCTGGTCGAAGCGGATGACGCGGTAGCGCTCGGGGTCCCAGGCCCGGGTCGGGCGGCGCGGCGCCCTGAGCCGGGGCCGCCGTGCACGTGGAGGGCCGGCTTGCCCCGCGGGTTGCCCAACTGCTCGTAGTAGACGCGGTTTCCGTCCCCCGTGTCGAGGAAGCCGTGGTCGTAGGGGCCGATCGGCGGGTGGAGGGCAGCCATGGCCGCGGAACCCAGCACCCCGCCCGCCGACCGGCCACGCGTTTTCCGGGCCCCGGTCCCGCCGCCCGGTGGTGGGCGGCGGGGCGGGGGCCCGGTCAGCCGGCCGCGGGGGCGCGCAGGTCCGCGGTCTGCCGGGGGTCGGCCTCCCAGGCGCCCGCCGGGGTGCGTACGAGCACCACGCCGTAGTGGGTACGGGCGGACTCGGGTGACACGTAACCCTCGCGGACGTCGGCGACGACCTGCTCCACGGGGCGGGTGCGGGGGTCCCCGTAACCGCCGCCGCCCGCCTGGCAGACGCGTACGACGTCGCCGGGCGCGAGGGTCACGCTGCCGCTCTCGACGGTGATGGCGGCCTCGCGGTCGGTGCCGGGGTTGACGGTGAGGACGGAGGGGCGGCCTGCCAGCCCGCCGTCCTTGCCCGCGGGCGGGGTGAGTTCGCGGCCGTTGCGGGTGGTGAAGCGGGCGGGCGCGAGGACCCGGTACTCGCGAAGGTAGCCGAGGCCGCCGCGGTGGCGCCCGGGGCCGCCGGAGTCGGTGACCAGCTCGAAGCGTTCGACGCGTACCGGGAACTCCGTCTCCAGCACCTCGATGGGGGTGAGGCTGCCGTTGGCGACGTGCACCTTGGACGCGGACACGCCGTCCTTGTTCCAGCGCGCGCCCATGGCGCCCGCCGGCAGTTCGTACTGCACCTTCGGGGAGGAGGCGCCGGGGAGCCGGTAGGAGAAGGTGCCGTTGGTGCCGCTGCTGCTCTCCGCGATCCGCCCGGCCGCCAGCGCCTTGCCGAACGCGTCGAAAAGCGCCTCCGCCGTCGCCACCGCGACGGGCATGTACGTGTTGACCGGCGCAGGCGGCAGCGGGTCGAGGAGCGAGCCGGGGCGGAACGACGCCGTGATGGCCTGGAAGAAGCCCGAGTTGGAGGGCATCTCCGGGTCGACGAGGCACTTGAGGGCGTACGAGCACACCGCGCGCACCAGCGGCGGGCGGATGTTGTAGGGGCCGGTCATCTGGTCGTCGGAGCCGGTGAAGTCGAAGGCGATGCGGTCGCCCTCGATGGTGACGGCGACCCGGATCGCCACCGGCCTGCCGTCGGCCATGCCCTCGGAGTGCAGGAGCCGGGTGCCGGTGTAGCGGCCGTCGGGCCACTCCGCCACAGCGGCCCTGATCCGCTGCTCGGTGAGGTCGAGCAGCCGCGCGGACGCGGTGTGCAGGGTGTCCTTGCCGTACTTGGCGCACAGCGCGCGCACCCGGTCGGCGGCGAGGTGGGTCGCCCCGACCTGCCCGCGCAGGTCGCCGAGGACGAGGTGGGGGGTGCGGCTGTTGGCCCGCAGCAGTGTCTCCACCTCGGGCGAGGGGGCGAAGCCGCGGTGGTAGCGCACCGGCGGCACCATCAGGCCCTCGTGGTAGATCTCCCTGGCCTGGCTGGAGTTGGTGCCGGGCACCAGGCCGCCGATGTCGGACTTGTGGGCGATGCTGCCGCTGAAGCCGAAGACCTCGCCGTCCACCACGACCGGCGCCACGACCGCCATGTCGGTGGCGTGCGGACTGCCCCCGTAGTAGGGGTGGTTGACGAGGAAGGCGTCGCCGTCGCGCATCTCGTCGACCGGGTAGGCGCGCAGGATGTTCTCGATGGTCTCGGGGAACGCGCCGAGGTGCAGCGGGAGCACCGTGTACTGCGCGACGACCCGGCCCGCCAGGTCGGCGATGGCGCAGCTGGCGTCCTTCGACTCGCGGATGATGGTCGAGTAACCGGTGCAGAAGAGGGAGTTCTGCATCTCCTGGACCACACCGATGAGGCTCTGCCTGATCACCTCGACGGTGATGGCGTCGGCAGGTCCTGAGGCGTCCTGCCCCGCTCCCTCGTCCGTGGCGGCTGCGGGGCGTGCCGCGGTCTCTTCGCTCACCTGCTTGACCTTTCTGCTGCCGGACGGACCCGGGTGATCAGGAGGTTGCCGTGGCTGTCGGCCTCGGCCTGCTGCCCGGGGAAGACGACGACGGTGGAGTCGTACTGCTCGACGACCGCGGGGCCGGTGATGCGGTGGCCCGCGCCGAGCCCGGCCCTGGCGTAGACCGGGGTGTCGACGTACGCTCCGGTGTCGCTGCCCGCGGTGTCGGGGAAGTACGCGGGGCGCGTGCCGACGACGGCGGCGGAGACGGGCCCTTCGGCCGCCGGGAGGGTGGGCAGCGACACGGGCGGTACGAGCCCGATGGCCTGGACGCGGTAGTTGACGACCTCCACCGACTGGTCGGGGGCCGCGTGGCCGTGGCACTGCTCGTGGATGGCGTCGAAGTCGCGCCGGTGGCGCGCGAGGTCGTCCGGGGTCAGCGGCACGGACGCGACGGGCACCGGGTTCTCGTAGCCCTGACCGCTGTAGCGCATGTCGAGGAAGTAGCGGAAGGCCGTCGCGTCCTTGGAGAAGCCCTCCTGCGAGAGCTGTTTCGCCGCGGTGCGCACCATCTGCTCGAAGAGTTCGTTGGCGTCCTCGGCACGCAGTTCCCCGATGTCGGTGAGCCTGCTGCGCACCAGGTCGTGCTTGACGTCCGACATCAGCAGGCCGAGCGCCGAGGTCGCGCCGGGCGATGGCGGTACGAGGACCCGGGGGATGCCGAGGTCGAGGGCGATCTGGCTGGCGTGCAGGGGCCCCGCGCCGCCGAACGCGACAAGGGTGAAGTCCCGCAGGTCGAAGCCGCGTTCGGTGGAGATGGAGCGGATCGCCTGGCCCATCTTGACGTTGACGATCCGCACGATGCCGTCGGCGGCGCGCACGGTGTCGACGCCGAGGGGGCCCGCCACCTCGGCGACGACGTGCTCGGCGGCGGCCGCGTCGACGGCGAGGCCGCCGTCGAGGAGCGACACCGGGTTGAGGTAGCCGAGCACCACGTTGGCGTCGGTGACGGTGGCGGTGCGCCCGCCCTTGCCGTACGCGGCGGGGCCCGGCACCGCGCCCGCGCTGCGCGGCCCGACGTGCAGCGAGCCGTGCCGGTCGACCACGGCCACCGTGCCGCCGCCCGCGCTGACGGTGTTGATGTCGAGCATCGGCACGGCGATGTGCCGGCCCTCCAGTGTGTTCTGGTCGGAGACCGTCGGCTCGCCGCCCTGGATGAGCGCGACGTCGCAGCTGGTGCCGCCCATGTCGAAGGTGATGAGGTCCTCGATGCCGACGGCGCGGCCGATCGCCACGGAGGCGGTGACCCCGCCGGCCGGGCCCGAGAGGATGGTCGCGACGCCCCGGTCGGGCGTGCGGTCGAAGGGTACGGAGCCGCCGTTGCTCTGCATGGTGAACCTGCGGCCGGGGGCGACGCCGAGCCGTTCGAGCGCGGCGGAGAGCCGGCCGACGTAGCGCCCCACCACCGGGGAGACGTACGCGTTGATGACGGTGGTGCTGAGCCGTACGTACTCCCGCATCTGCGGCAGCAGTTCGCTCGACGTGGTCACCCACAGGCCGGGGTCCGCGGCGCGCAGGGCCTGGGCGAGCCGTTCCTCGTGCTCGTCGTTCATGAAGGAGAACAGCAGGCTGACGGCGACCGATTCGACGCCGCTCTCGCGGAAGCGGCGCACCGCTTCGGCGACGGCCTCCTCGGAGACCGGCTCCCGCACGGTGCCGTCGGCGCCGAGCCGTTCGGGGATCTCGACGGTGTCGCTCTCCGCGGCGAGCAGCGCGGGCTTGGTGTAGCCGAGGTCGAAGACGGAGGGCCCGAAGGGGCGGGACTGCTCCATCGCCTCGTAGACACCGCGGAATCCGCGGGTGACGGCGAGTCCGACGCGGGCGCCGCGCTCCTCCAGCAGGGCGTTGGTGCCGACGGTGGTGCCGTGGGTGAAGACGGAGATGGCGTCGGGCGGCACGCCCTGTTCCTCCAGGGTGGCGAGCCCGGCGAGGAGTGCCTGGTCGGGCTGGTGGGGGCTGGAGGGGACCTTCATGATGCGGTAGGTGCCCGCGGACTCGTCGAAGACGACGAAGTCCGTGAACGTGCCGCCGGTGTCGGTCGCCACGCGGTAGGTCGAAGGGCGCTCTGGCATGGCCGCGGACCTGCTTTCCTCGGAGGTCGGGACACACGGTGCGTGTCACGGTGTGATGGGGCGGGGCCGGTGGCGCCGGCGGTGTGCGCGGGGCCGCCGCGGCGGGGCGCGCGACCGGGGTGCGCGGCCCCGCGCGGCGGCGCCCGGCGGTGGCGGCGGGGTTCCGGGGCCGCTCGCGCGCGGCCCCGGAAGGCGGCTCAGTCGCCGGTCGAGATCAGCGCGCCGCCGTCCACCAGGAGGTCGGTGCCGGTGATGAAGCCGGCCTCGGCGCCCGCCATGAACGCGACGGCCCCCGCGATGTCCTCGGGGGTGCACGCGCGGCCGACGAGGTTGCGGCGCTCGCGGTTCTCCGGTTCGACGTCGCTGCCGACGGGCGAGCCCACCTTGTTGGGGCTGACGGTGTTCACCCGGATGCCGTGCGGACCGAGTTGGACGGCGAGGGAGCGGACGAGCGCGTACAGGGCGGCCTTCGCCGTGGGGTAGGCGAGCGCGTTCTTGCGCGCGAACTGCCCCGAGGTGGAGCCGATGTGCAGGACGACACCGCCCTGTCCCTCGGCCACCATCTTCTTGGCGAGGTACTTCGTGGTCAGGAAGGCGGATGTGAGGGTGACGTCGAGCACCTTGCGCCACACGTCGTCAGCGAGGTCGAGGACGGTGGCGGGGCGGTCGGTGATGGCGACGCAGTTGACCAGGGTGTCGACGTGTCCGAGCTCCGCCCAGGCCGTCTCGACGAGCCTGCCCACGTCGTCGGCCGACGAGACGTCCGCGGTGACCGGCACCGCGCTGCCCGGGTGTGCCTCGTTGAGCGCCTTGGCGACGCGGGCCGCGGCCTGCGGGTCGATGTCGACGACGGCCACCCGGGCGCCCTCGCGGGCGAAGCGCTCGGCGACCGCCTCCCCGACGTTGCGGCCGGCGCCGGTGATCACGGCGCGCCTGCCTTCGAGTTGGGACGTCATGTCAGTTCTCTCCTCCGTGGTGGGGTGTGCTGCCTGCCGGGCGCCCCGGCGTCACGCGCCGTACCGGTCGAGGTCGTAGCGGCGGGGCTTGAGCACCCGGCAGACCTCGCGGTTGACGGCGGCCTGGGGCAGGCCGATGCCCTTGGCCGCCGCCATCTCGGAGACGATCTTCATGTCGTCCTCGGCCCAGGCCATCGTCTGGTTGTTCCAGTTGTCCAGGGCGTGGTTGGCGGCGCTCGACATCTTCAGCGCCTCGCGCAGCGACTCGATGTCGACGCCGTGCCGGTGGGCGAGGGCGAGGCCCTCGTGGTCGGCGACGAGGCAGGCCCAGAGGATGAGGTTGTTGACGGCCTTGGCGACCTGTCCCGCGCCGATGTCGCCGATCCTGACGATGTCCGAGGAGTAGGCGCGGGCGACCTCGGTGAACTTCGCCGCCGCCTCCTCGGTGCCGCCGAGCAGGGAGAGCAGCTCGCCGGCGTCTGCGGCCCACGAGCCGCGGCACACCGGCGCGTCCACGACGTGCACGCCGTGCTTCTGCGCCGCCTCGGCGAGGCCGCCCATGACCTCGGGCGACACGGTGCTGAGGACGGCCACGACGGCGCCCTCGCCGAGGGCGCCGAGCATGCCGTCGGCGCCGAGCATGAGCTCCCTGAGCTGCTCCTCGTAGCCGACGCACACCAGCACCGTGTCGCACTGGGCCGCGATCTGTGCGGGAGAGCCGGTGAAGCGTGCCCCGCGCTCGGCGACCGCGGGCTCCTTGTCCGGGTCCACGTCGTGCACGAGCACGGTGAAGCCGTGGCGTACCAGGTGACCGATGATGGGCATGCCCATCCGGCCCGCTCCCAGCACTCCTACCGTCGTCTGTCCTGTGGCCATGCCGGCTCTCTCCTCAGTTCGTGCGGAACGGGACTCGCGTGGTGCGACCGCGGTGGCGGGTCCCGGGGGTGTGCGCGCGGTGCCGCGGCGCGGGGGCGGCACGGTCCTCGCCGCCCGGTCTTCCTGGGCGGTCAGTCCCGCTGCCAGCGCAGGGCCCACTGTTCGAGCAGGCCCACCAGCAGCATGCCGATCGCGATCATGAGCATCAGGACGACGATCCCAGCGAACACCGTCGCGGAGTCGAAGTTCTGGGTGGCGGTGTTGATGAGGTACCCGACGCCGTCCTGCGAGGCGATGAACTCGCCGACGATCACACCGATCATGGCGAAGGACACCGAGGACTTCATGCCGGAGAGCACGGGGACGCTGATCTGCGGCAGTGTGACCCGGCGGATGATCGTGGTGCGGCGTGCGCCCATCACCCGCAGCACGTTGACCAGGTTGTCGGGCATGGTCAGCACGCCCATGTAGGTGTTGTAGAACATCACGAAGAACACCGTCATGGCGGCGATGGCGATCTTCGACTGCACACCGATGCCGAACCAGATGAGGAACAGCGGGGCGAGTGCGATCTTCGGGATGCCGTTGACCGCCGCGATCAGCGGGCTCAGGACGGCGGCGCCCAGGCGCCAGTAGCCGAGGACGAGCCCGACCACGAGCCCGCCGACGACGCCCACGGCGTACCCGAGGACGAGTTCCTCGGCGGTGACGCGGATGTCGGTCCACAGTCCTGGCTGGACGCCGGTGGCGTACTCCCAGAGGGTCCTTGCGACATGGACGGGGCTGCTGATGAGGTAGTCGGGGACGAGCCGGTCGTCGGCCAGCTGCCACAGCGCGAGCACCACGAGGAAGACGAGGACGCGCAGGGCCCAGGTGCCCCAGGCGGGTCCTGGCCGGCCGGCCGGCGCGTCGTCGGGCACGGAGACCGCTGCGGTGTCCTCTGCGGGCGCGAGACCTGCTTGAGCGTTCACTTCGACAGCCCTCCCATCGAGATCTCGGCGGCGAACATGTCCCACAGGACGCGGTGCTGTTCGGCGAACTCGCGCAGCTCCGAGATGTGGAAGGCGTCCCTGGGGCGGGGGATCCCCACCGGCTCCGCGGCCTTCACCCGGCCGGGGCGCCTGCTCATGACGATCACCCGGTCGGCCAGGGTGAGGGCCTCGGACAGGTCGTGGGTCACGAACAGCACCGTCTTCTGGTGGCGGTCCCAGATGTCGAGGAGCGTGCCCTGCATGACGGCCTTGGTCATGGCGTCGAGTGCGCCGAAGGGCTCGTCCATCAGCAGGATCGGCGGATCGTACACCAGGGTGCGGGCGATGGAGCAGCGTTTCTGCATGCCGCCGGAGAGCTGGTGGGGGTAGCTGGTGCGGAACTGGTCGAGTCCGACGAGTGTGATCCACTGGTCGACGAGCCTGTCCTGCTCCTCGGCCGGTGTCTTGCGGATCTGGAGGGGCAGCCGGATGTTCTCGTCCACGGTGAGCCAGGGCAGCAGGTTGGAGTCCTGGGTCACGTAGCCGATGTCGGGGACGAGCCCCGTGACGGGCCTGCCGTGCACCGTGACCTGCCCGCCCGTCGCCGGGGTGAGCCCTGCGACCAGGTTGAGCAGGGTGCTCTTGCCGCATCCGCTGGGCCCGACGATGGCGCAGAACTCGCGCTCGGGCACGTCGAACGTCACCTCGTGCAGCGCCTCCACCGGGGTGGAGTCCCGGCGGCGGCGGAACATCAGGGAGACCTTGTCGAAGCGGACGGCGTGGTCCGCGGGGACGGGGTCCTCCACCGTCGTGGCGGAGCCCTCGGGTCCGGGCCCTTCGTGGTGGCTCTGCATGCTGATCACCTGTTCGCTGTGGCGGCAAGCCGGTTGGGCGGGCGCCGGTACGGGCCGGCGGCTCGCGGGGGCCGTGGGGAGCCGGTGCCGGGCGGTGCGCGGCCCGGGAGCGTGGCGTGCGGTGTACGGGTGTACGGGTGTACGGAGAGGCCGGTACGGGAGGGCGCGGGGGTCCGGGCCGGGCCACGCACACTGGGCTCCGGGCTCCGGCGGGGCCGGGGGCGGGTCAGCCGGTGGGCGAGGCCGCCGGGTGCAGTCTGCTGGTCACGATGTAGTCGTTGGTCCAGGTGCCCTGGTTCTCCTTGAGGTTGACGCTCGACGTGTTCGGCACGTCGCTGCCCTCCGCCTCCTCGCGCACCCCCTGCCATCCGGCGGCGGTCATCTTCCCGTCGGGCGCGAAGGTCACGTACCTCAGGCTCTGCAGCAGCACGTCGTCGCTCATCTTCGGGTAGTGCTCGCGCTCCACGTCCAGCACGGAGCGCGGATCCTTCGCCATGGTGTTGTCGGCTCTGGCGAGGCCGGTGGCGACGGCCCTGACCACGTCGGGGTGTGCCTTGGCGAAGCGGGAGGAGACCACCAGCACGTCGTAGGTCATGCTGCGCAGCTCGGGCACCGAGTGCAGGGTCGCGACGATCTGCGCCTGGTTCTGCGCCTGCGCGAAGTAGCTGTTGGGCGGCGAGAGGAGGATGGCGTCGACCTGTCCGTGCTGCACCGCGGCGAGCGCGGCGGACTGGGTCTTGATCATGATGGTCTTGAACTGGTCCTGGTCCACCCCCGCCTGCTTCATCAGGTAGTGGTAGTAGGTGAGGTCCGTGGTGGACACGACGCCCAGGGTGGCCCCGGTCAGGCCGCGCATCACCGTGGTGAGGGGCTGCTTCGGGGAGAGGTGGTGCGCGGCGATCCACTTCTTGGACGCGGCGAGTTGGAGGGAGACGCCGTAGTCGAGCGAGGTGACGGCCTGGAGGGGTACGCGTTTGGTCTTGGCGCTGAGCAGCGCGGTGGAGGACGCCGTGACGAACTGGACGCTGCCGCTCTGGAGCGCGGCGAAGGCGGTGCTGCTGCCGCCGAGCAGCTCCTGTTTGGCGGTGACGCCCTCCTTGGCGAAGTAGCCCTTGGCCTGGGCGACGTCCACGGTGGTGAAGCCGATGGTGTCCACGGCCTTGCCGATGGTGACTTCCTTCGTCCCGTCAGGGGCGGTGTGGACGGCGGCGTTCGACAGGTTCGCGCAGGCGGTGGCGAGGACCGCGACGAGGAGGGCCGCGAGCGCTGCCTGCAGCCGGTGCCGGCCCGGTCGGCGAAGGGACGGCGGACCACCGCCCTGTTGTGGGCCCTTGCGGGCACGTGCACACGTCTGATCTCGCATCGGGTGTCCCGTTCTCGATGGATGGCGGACACAGCCGGCGGCGACTGCGTGAACGGCGCCGAGAAACACAACGACTCGGCCGGCGTTCTCCGAGGTGGTACGGGGTGGAGCGCTCCGATGGCCTTACCAACTAACCCTTGATTTGATTCGACCATCGGCGCATCACACGCGTCAAGGGTCGTGCACGCGTCGTGCGCGAGCGTTCTCGGCCGGGCGCTCTCGGCCCGGTGCGCGCCCGGAGTGCGGGCGGTGGAGAGGTCCGCACCGCCGATCGTTTTAAGTCACCCGCTTGACTTGTAGGAGTGCCGCGCGTTCACTGATCGCGGAAGCCGGGACGAGGGGAGAGCGGGATGCGCCGGAACGGGCACGGCACGCCGACCGCGGGCTCCCCGCAGGCGGGGTGGTGAGGATGGCGGGCAGGACGGCCAGAACGGAGCGGGCGGCGGGCACCGGCGAGGTGCTGCTCACGGTCGCCGAGCGCCTCTTCGCCGAGCACGGCGTGTTCGCCGTGTCCAACCGGCAGATCAGCGAGGCGGCAGGGCAGGGCAACAACGCGGCGGTGGGCTACCACTTCGGCACCAAGACCGACCTGCTGCGGGCGATCGTCCGCAGACGCGCGGAGCCGATCGAGGCGCTGCGCGAGGAGATGCTGGAGCGCACGGGCGACTCCCGTTCCGTACGCGACTGGGTGGCCGTCCTCGTACGCCCCGGCACCCAGCACCTGGCCGAGCTGGGCAGCCCCACCTGGTACGCCCGCTTCGGCGCGCAGCTGATGACGGACCCCGTGCTGCGGGAGCTGATGATCGACGAGACCTTCGGCCCCACGATCCGGCGGACCCTCGACGGGCTCAACCGCTGCCTGCCCGAACTCCCGCTGCCGGTACGGCTCGAGCGTGCCGACATGGCGCGCAACCTGATGGTCCACATGCTCGCGGAGCGCGAACGCGCCCTGGCCGAGGGCTCCCACACCGCGCGGACGAGCTGGCACGCGTACGCGACCGGGCTCATCGACGCGCTCACCGGCCTCTGGCTCGCGCCGGTCACGTCGGACGGCTGAGCGGCGGCGCCGACCGTACACGCCCCGCACACGGCGCCCGCCCGTATGCCCTTCCCTACCGGTGCCGCCGCCAGGGGGCCGCGCGGCCCGGACCGTCCGCGACCGCGCCGCGGCGCCCGTACCCGCGCACGGGCCGCACCGCCGGACGGCCCGCCCCTTTTCGACCGCCGCCCCGCGCAGACCGGGGGCGGCGGGGCTCCCCCATCCACCGCGGAAAGGACGCCATGCCCCCCACATCGCACCCGGTCGAGCAGGAGCGGACCGAGACACCCGAATACCCCATGGCCCGCGCGGCGGGCTGCCCCTTCGACCCGCCTCCCCAGCTGCGGGAGCAGCAGCAGGAGTCGCCGCTCACCCGGGTCAGGCTCTGGGACGGCAGCACCCCCTGGCTGGTGACGCGGTACACGGAGCAGCGCGCCCTGCTCGCCGATCCCCGGGTGAGCGCCGACGTCACCCGCCCCGGCTACCCGGCACAGGCGCCCGTCACGGGCAACAACATCGGCTTCATCCTGATGGACGACCCCGAACACGCCCGGCTGCGGCGGATGGTGACCGCGCCGTTCGCCATCAAACGGGTGGAGGCACTGCGGCCGCGCGTGCAGGAGATCGTGGACGGCCTCATCGACGAGCTGCTCGCCGGCCCCCGGCCGGCCGACCTGGTCCAGGCGTTCGCCCTGCCGGTGCCCTCCCTGGTCATCTGCGAACTGCTCGGCGTGCCCTACACGGACCACGACTTCTTCCAGGACAACAGCAAGACGATCATCAACCGCACCACCTCGGTCGAGGAGCGCACCGCCGCACTCGGCCGGCTCACCGCATATCTGGACGACCTCGTCGGGGAGAAGCTCGCGCACCCCGAGGAGGACCTGCTCTCCGGGCTGGCCGAGCGGGTGCGCGGCGGGGAGCTCGAACGCGCCGAGGCCGCGAGGATGGGCGTGCTGCTGCTGATCGCCGGCCACGAGACGACCGCGAACATGATCGCGCTCGGCACCCTCGCGCTGCTCGAACACCCCGACCAGCTCGACGCGTTGCGCGCCACCGACGACCCGAAGAAGGTGGCGCGTGCGGTCGAGGAGCTGCTGCGCTACCTGCACATCACCCACACCGGGCGGCGCCGCGTCGCGACGGAGGACATCGAGGTGGCGGGCCGCACGGTACGCGCGGGCGAGGGGCTGATCCTCGCAGGCGACATCGGCAACCGCGACTCCGGCGCCTTCCCCGACCCCGACCGGCTCGACCTCTCCAGGGACGCCCGCCACCACGTGGCCTTCGGCTTCGGGGTGCACCAGTGCCTCGGCCAGCCGCTGGCCCGGCTGGAGCTCCAGGTCGTCTACTCGACGCTCTACCGCAGGGTGCCCACGCTGCGGCGGGCCGCGGACCTCGCCGACATCCCGTTCAAGCACGACGGCTCGGTCTACGGCGTCTACGAGCTGCCCGTCACCTGGTGACCCGCGTGCCGTTTCGCCCCCACCCCACCGGCACACCGGAGGAACACCCATGAGGATCGACCTCGACCAGGACAGGTGCGTCGCGTCAGGCCAGTGCGTGCTCGCCGCGCCCGACGCCTTCGACCAGCGGGAGGAGGACGGCATCGCCGTGCTCCTCACGGCGGAACCGCCCGCCGGCGCCGAGGAGGACGTCCGGCAGGCAGCGACCGTCTGCCCCGCGCTCGCCATCCACCTGACGGAGTGACACCGCGGGTGCCCGGCCGTCGCCCTGCACGGGGGCGGCCGGGCGCCGGGCCCGCCGCCCTGGCAGAGTGGCCGCCGAGCACACCGCGCCGCGTGGGGAGCCGCATGCACCGGGACACCCCGGGCCGGGGCACCGCACGGCGCACCGCAGGACGACGACGCATCGAGGAGCGGCCCGCGCATGAAGTCGGAACACGAGTTCTTCGACACCTCCACGCAGGAGTGGACCCCGGCACAGGGCTCACCCGGCGTCGCGGAACGGGTGCTGGCCCGCGGCGGGTCGGAGGCGGAGCTGACCCGGCTCGCCCGCTGGGCGCCGGGCCTCGACACCAGCGCGGCCGGGGTCATCCGGCACGCGTACGTCGAGGAGGTCTATCTGCTGGAGGGGGAGTTGGAGGACCTGACGCTCCGACGCACCTTCGGCCCCGGCCACTTCGCCTCCCGGCCGCCCGGCATGCCGCACGGCCCGTACCGCACCGCGACGGGCTGCGTCATGCTGGAGATCCGCCACCCGGCCGGCTGAGGCCCGGGTACTCGGGACCCGGTGCGGCGCCGGGCCCCGAGGGGCCCGCGAGCAGCGCCGCCCGGGTGGCGTCGAGGTGGGCCCGGATCGCGGCGGCCGCGGCCTGTGCGTCGCCGCTCTCCAACGCGTCGGCGATGGCGCGGTGTTCGCGCAGGACGGACTCCTGCCGCCCGGCCGAGCGGAAGACCGCGCTGATGCCGCAGCGCACCTGGCGCGCGCGCAGCCCCTCGTACGTCCTCGTCAGCATGGTGTTGCCCGCCGTGCGGACCAGGGCCATGTGGAAGTGGTGGTCCCACGCGATGAAGTCCCCGGCCTGGCCGGGGCCGCTGACCCGGGCCTGCTCGTCGGCGAGCCGCCGCATCTCGGCGACCGGCGCCCTGCCCTGGGTGAGGACCACGCGCGCCGCGTGCGACTCAAGCACGGCGCGCAGGTCCATCAGTTCGGTGACCTCCTGGCCGGACAGTGGGGCGACGTAGGCGCCCTTCTTGGGGATGAGGCGGACCAGGTCCTCGGCGGCGAGCAGCAGCAGCGCCTCCCTGATCGGGGTCCTCGACACGCCGATGCTGTCGGCGACCGCCTGCTCGTTGACGAACCGCCCCAGCATCGCGGGGTCGGCGATCACCGTGTCCCTGAGGTAGGCGTACGCCTTCTCGCGGCCCGAAGCGCCTGGCACGGTCACCGGTCCCGCCTTCCTGTGCGCCGTTGTGCGCGGTGTGGCGCGCTGTGCGCCTCATCGTATCCGCCGGTCGTGCGCGGGCCGCAGGGCCGCCGCCCGCGCCGCGGCGGGGCCCGCCGGCCCTCCCCCGTCAGCCGATCGGGTCGGAGAGCCGCGCCACGTCGTACGCCAGCGCGCAGGTGCCGCCGGTCGCCGGGTCGCCGAGCTCGACGCGCCAGCGGCCGCCGAACTGGTCCACGCCCGGGCGCATCGGGATCGTGCCGGAGAGCAGCACGGTGCCGGGCTCCAGTTCGCCGCGGCCGCGCAGCACGTCCACCCAGTGGGCGGGCGCAAGCAGTTCGGCCGCGGTGCCGTCCTGGACGAGCTGCTCGGCGCCGCCGCCCTCGGGGGCGACCCAGGCGCGCAAGGTCAGGGAGTCGACGCGGTCGGCGACGTCGGCGAGCCGCCAGGCGCGGCGGGCGAGCACGTCGGGTGCCGCGTTCTTGCTCCAGGCGACGCCGTGGGCCTCCAGGGCGCGGTCGGTGTGGTCGCAGGCGGCGGTCAGCAGCAGCTCGCCCCCGGCGTCCACCACGAGCGCCCACTCGGCCTCGCCCGAGGTGCGGGCGTGCTGGACGGGGACCTCGCCGGTCTGCTGGGCGAGGTAGCCGGCGACCGGGTAGAGCGCGGGGACCTCGGCGGGGGCGGGCACGCCGAGCGCGGCGAGCTCCTCGACATGGGCCGCGACCTGGTCCTGGGCGCGGCCCGCGTACCCGGCGTTGAGGAGCCTGCGCACCTCGACCGTGCGCCGCGAGCCGTCGGGGAGTTCGAACGTGAGCGGGTTCACCTGTCTCGTGTCTCCTTGCGGGATCGGCCGCCCTGCACCGGTCCTTGCGGGTCGTCCGGGCGGCGGGGGTTGCGCATGCCTCCTGTATACAGCAAGTATTACGGCCGTGGAACAGAACCATGGACGAGCTCGGGGTACGGCACGGTCCGGTGGGGACCGGTGCCGGCATGGAGGTGATCACCCGTGGAGGACGTGAGCGAGCCGCCGCCGCGCGAGGGCGGCGGCAGCGGGCAGGGGGTCAGGCTGCGGGCCTTCGTGGCGGGCCTCACGGGCACCTCGCTGGAGTGGTACGACTTCGCCGTCTACTCGGCCGCGTCGGCGCTGGTCTTCGGCAAGCTGTTCTTCCCCTCGTCCGACCCGCTGACGTCCACGCTCCTCGCGTTCTCGACGTACGCCGTCGGCTATGTCTCACGCCCGCTCGGCGGCTTCGTCTTCGGGCGGCTCGGGGACGTGGTGGGCCGCAAGAAGGTGCTCGTGTGGACGCTGACGCTGATCGGCGCCGCGACCGTGCTGATCGGCTGCCTGCCCACGCAGGCGGCGATCGGTCCGGCGGCGCCGGTGCTGCTGGTGCTGCTGCGGTTCGCGCAGGGCGTCGGCGTCGGCGGCGAGTGGGGCGGCGCGGTGCTGCTGACCAGCGAGCACGCGGACGAGGAGCACCGCGGGTTCTGGGCCTCGGCCGCACAGATCGGGCCGCCTGCGGGCAATCTGATGGCCAACGGCGCGCTGGCGGCGCTCGGGGCGCTGCTCACCGACCACCAGTTCCTGACCTGGGGCTGGCGAATCGCCTTCCTGCTCTCGTCGGTGCTCGTGCTGTTCGGGCTGTGGATCCGCAGCAGGCTGGAGGAGACTCCGGTGTTCCGGCGCCTCGCGGAGAGCGGCGAACGCCCGCAGGCCCCGGTCAGGGAGGTGCTGCGCACCGAGCGGCGCGGCCTGCTGGCCGCGGTGCTCGGCCGGGTCGCGCCGGACGTGCTGTACGCCCTGTTCACGGTGTTCGTGCTGACGTACGCGACGGACCGGCTCGGCATGGCGCGCGGCAAGGCGCTCACGGCGGTGCTGATCGGCTCGGCGCTGCAACTGGTGCTGATCCCGCTGGCCGGGGCGCTGTCCGACCGGTGGCACAGGCGGCGGATGTATCTGGTGGGGGCGGTGGCCGCGGGCGTGTGGCCGTTCGTGTTCTTCCCGATGGCCGACACCGGCTCCTGGGGGCTGCTGGTCGTCGGGGTGGTGCTCGGGCTCGTGGTGCACTCGCTCCTGTACGGGCCGCAGGCGGCGTTCGTGGCCGAGCAGTTCAGCGAGCGCCTGCGCTACACCGGCTCGTCCCTCGCGTACACGCTGGCCGGGGTGATCGGCGGCGCGGTGGCGCCGCTGGTGTTCACCGCGCTGCTCGGCTCGTCGGGCAGCTGGCTGCCGCTCGCGGGGTATGTGGCGGTGACCGCGGTGGTGACCGTCACCGGGGTGCTGCTCGGGCGCGACGGCGACCGGCCCGCGGCCGGTGCGCCGGCCCCCGGCGGCGTGCCCCAGGCGGCGGGCGGCGGGGGCCGCTGACGGCGGCGGCTCTGGTGCCGGTGCCGGCGCGGCAGGACGGCGCACGGCACCGCACGACGGCGGCCGACGGCCGGCGGGACCGTACGACGGTGGACATACGACGGTGCACAACGGCGAGCGACGAGGAGTGGACGGATGCGGATCAGCCTGTGCCAGCTGCGGTCGGGGCCCGACCCCGAGGAGAACCTGGCGGCGGCGGCCGCCGCGGTGCGGCGCGCGGCGGCCGAAGGCGCGGTGCTCGCGGTGCTGCCCGAGGCGGCGATGGCCCGCTTCGGGGTACCGCTCGGACCGGTCGCGCAGCCGCTCACCGGCCCCTGGGCCGGCGGGCTGCGCGCGGTCGCCGAGGAGACCGGCGTGACGGTGGTCGCCGGCATGTTCACGCCCACCGCGGACGGCCGGGTGGCGAACACCCTGCTGGTCGCCGCGCCCGGCGGCGGGGGCCGCGGAGAGAGTTACGACAAGATCCACCTCTACGACGCCTTCGGCTACCGGGAGTCCGACACGGTCGCGCCCGGCGGCCGGGTGGTGACCCTGGACGTCGCCGGCGTCCGCGTCGGCCTCGCCACCTGCTACGACGTGCGCTTCCCCGAGCTGTTCCGGGCCCACGCGGACGCCGGTGCCGTGCTCTCGCTGCTCCCGGCCTCCTGGGGCGCGGGCCCCGGCAAGGCGGAGCAGTGGGAGCTGCTGGTGCGGGCCAGGGCGCTGGACGCGACGGTCTGGGTGGCCGCTGTCGACCAGGCGCTCCCCTCCCCCGGCGCCGACCCCGAGGAGCCGACCGCCGCGCCGAACGGCGTCGGGCGCAGCCTCCTCGTCGCCCCCGACGGCTCCGTGCGGGCCCGCCTGGGCGGCGACCCCGACGTGCTGACCTTCGACCTCGACCCCGCGGAGGCCGACCGGGTCCGCGCCTCGATCCCGGTGCTCGCCAACCGGAGGCTGCCGCTGTAGGCGTGCGGCACCACGCCCTCCTGCGCGGGGCGGGGCCGGTGGTGTGCGGGGGTCGGGGCCCCGGTGGTGGCGGCGTGTGGTGCGGAAAGCACTGTCCGAGTTGTGGCACACGTCCCACCACGGACGGCTTGTCGCCCGCTCGACCACGCCCCTACTCTCCGGGAAGGCCGGACCCGCTCGCACACCGTCCTCGACAACGGAACGCTCCCTTGCCCGACAGTCCCCGCCTCTCCCCCTGGCACATCGCGCTCCCGCACACGGCGGCCGCCGTGCCGATGGCGCGTGCCCTGGTGCGGGCCGCGCTGGCCGGCCTCGAACGGGGCGGTGAGGCGGACACGGCGGAGCTGCTGACGGCGGAGCTGGTGGCCAACGCCGTCGAGCACACGCGGGGCGACGAGCCGATACGGCTGGTGGTGGCGCTGCTTCCGTCCGGCTGCTGCCGGGTCGAGGTGCACGACGCCGACCCCCGGCCGCCTGGTGCGCTCGACGCGCCGGGCCCCGCGGCCATGCCCGACCCGTGGCAGGAGGACGGCAGGGGGCTGCTGCTGATCCGCACCCTCAGCGAGGAGTGCGGCCACCGGCGGACCGACGGCGGCAAGGCCGTGTGGTTCACGCTGCCCGAGCCGTGCCCGCCGGGGCACGGCGGCAACGCTCCGCTCGTACCGCGCCAGGGGACGCGGCGGCCGCAGGCGTGACCGTATGGCGGCCGCGGGCACGGCCCTCGGCCGCCGCTGCCGCGCTACGCGTCGCCGAGCGTGGCGACGAGGACGGCCTTGATGGTGTGCAGGCGGTTCTCGGCCTCGTCGAAGACGACCGAGTGCGGGGACTCGAAGACCTCGTCCGTCACCTCGAGCTCGCGCAGGCCGTAGCGCTCGTGGATCTCCCGCCCGACCTCGGTGCCCAGGTCGTGAAAGGCGGGCAGGCAGTGCAGGAACCTCACGTCCGGGTTGCCGGTGGCGCGCAGCACGTCCATCGTCACCGTGTACGGGGCCAGGGCGGCGATGCGCACGTCCCAGACCTCCTTGGGCTCGCCCATCGACACCCACACGTCGGTGACGACGAAGTCGACGCCCGCGACGCCCTCGGCGACGTTCTCGGTCAGGTGCAGCCGGGCGCCGGTCGTCTCGGCGGTCTTGCGGGCGGCGGCGAGCACCTCCTCGGCCGGCCAGAACGCGCGCGGCGCGACGATCCGCACGTCCATGCCGAGCAGCGCCGCCGTGACCAGGTAGGAGTTGCCCATGTTGAACCGCGCGTCGCCGAGGTAGGCGAAGCTCGTCCTGCTCAGGGGGCGATCGCAGTGCTCGGTCATCGTGAGCGCGTCGGCGAGCATCTGGGTGGGGTGCCAGTCGTCGGTGAGGCCGTTGAAGACGGGCACGCCCGCGTGGGCGGCCAGCTCCTCGACGGTGGCCTGGGCGTCGCCCCGGTACTGGATGCCGTCGAACATCCGGCCGAGGACCCGGGCCGTGTCCTTCGCCGACTCCTTCTTGCCGATGTGCGAGCCCGCCGGGTCCATGCAGGTGGTGGCGGCGCCCTGGTCCGCGGCGGCCACCTCGAAGGCGCAGCGGGTCCGCGTGGAGGCCTTCTCGAAGATGAGCGCGATGTTCCTGCCGCGCAGCCGCTGCACCTCGGTGCCCGCCTTCTTGGCGGCCTTGAGTTCGGCGGCGAGGTCGATCAGGCCGCGGAACTCCTCCGGCGTGAAGTCGAGCTCCTTGAGGAAGTGGCGGCCGGGGAGGTGTATCGCCATGGTGCTGCTCCTGAGGGGTCGGCTGCGGCTGCGCGGCCGGGCGGGTGGCCGGTGCGTGGACGGTCTTGCGGCCCGGTACGGCGGTCGGGGACCGGCGCCCGGCGGACGAAGGGACAACGGACTCCGTAACTATATACGCCATACCGCATGGCTATACAGACCCCGCGGGGGTACGGCGTCCCGGCCGCCTGCCGCGCGGCGCCCGCCGGCGCACGCGGCGGCCCGCGCGCTCAGACGCCGTCCCGCTCCACCGGGCAGCTCATGCAGCGCGGCCCGCCCCGGCCGCGCCCCAGCTCGCTGCCGCGGATCTCGATCACCTCGAAACCCTGCCTGCGCAGATGGCTGTTGGTGGTGGAGTTCCGCTCGTAGGCGACCACGACGCCCGGCTCGACCGCCAGCACGTTGCACCCGTCGTCCCACTGCTCGCGCGCCGCCGAGTGCACGTCCTGGGTGGGCGTGAGCACCCGCACCCGGTCCAGGCCGAGCGCGGCGGCGATCGCCCGGTGCATGTGCTCCGGCGGGTGGTCGGTGACCTTCAGCTCCCTGTCCCCGACGCCCGGCTCGATGGTGTACGAACGGAGCATTCCGAGGCCCTCGTACTGGGTGAACGTGTCGTGGTCGACCATCGTCATCACCGTGTCGAGGTGCATGAACGCCCGGCGCTTCGGCAGGTCGAGCGCGACGATCGTGGCGGCGGAACCCGCGGCGAACAGGCCGCGCGCCAGCATCTCCACGGCCTGCGGCGTGGTGCGCTCGCTCATCCCGATCAGCACGGCGCCCCGGCCGAGCACCAGCACGTCGCCGCCCTCGATCGTCGCGGGGTGGCCCTGGCCCTGCGCCCAGTGGTGGAAGGGATTGGCCCCGTCCCCCGCGAACAGGGGATGGTGCCGGTAGATCGCCTCGAAGTGCACGGACTCGCGCCGGCGCGCGGGGCGGCTCATCGCGTTGACGCTGACGCCGTCGTACACCCAGGCCGAGGTGTCCCGGGTGAACAGGTGGTTGGGCAGCGGGCCGAGGAGGAAGTCGTCCTGCTCCATGACGTGAAAGCGCACCGACGTGGGCTCCCCGTGGGCGGCCAGGTACTCCCGCTTGGTGACGCCGCCGACGAGCGCCTCCGCGAGGCCGGCCGCCGGCAGTTCCTCGAAGGCGGCCCTGAGCTGGTCCGTGGCGAGCGGGCCGTACTCCCTCTCGTCGAAGACCCGGTCGAGGACCAGCTCCCTGGCCGCCGGGACCTCCAGCGCCTCCCGCAGCAGGTCGCCGAAGAGATGCACCTCGACGCCCCGCTCCCGCAGCACCGCCGCGAACCCGTCGTGCTCCTCCTGCGCGCGCCGCACCCACAGCACGTCGTCGAAGAGGAGCGCGTCCGCGTTCTGCGGGGTGAGCCGCTTCAGTTCGAGGCCGGGGCGGTGCAGGATCACGCGGCGCAGCCGCCCGGTCTCCGAGTCGACATGGAAGCTCATGCCTCCATCCTGACCGCGCCGCCCGCCCTTCACCCCTCGGACCTCGCCGTGATCCCCCGCACCTTGCGGCGCGCGGCGCCGTGCCGGGGCCCGGCGGCCCGCGCGCTCTCCCGCGCGACGGTCACGCTCCGCCGCCGTGCAGCGCGGCGGCGAGCGCGGCGATCGCGCCGGGCCCGACCCGGCAGCAGCCGCCGGCCAGCCGGGCCCCCGCGTCCCGCCACGCGGCGGCTCGCGACGGGTCGAACGCAGCGGGGCCGCGGTAGCCGCCCGCCCGGGCGTCCCAGCGCTCCCCGCTGTTGGGGTAGACGACGACCGGCTTGCCCGTGGCCGCCGCGAGCGGCACGGCCGCCTCCGCGTCCTGCGGGGTGCAGCAGTTGACGCCGACCGCGACCACCTGGGCGTCCCCCTCCGCCAGGGCGAACGCGTCCGCGAGCGGCTGCCCCGCGCGGGTGCGGCCGCCCGCCGCCGTGTACGAGAGCCACACCGGCACCCCGCTGCCGCGTGCCGCGGCGAGCAGCGCCTCCGCCTCGTCGGTGTCGGGCACCGTCTCCAGCGCGAGGACGTCGGGTGACGCGGCGGCGAGCGCCTCGATCCTCGGCCGGTGGAAGCGGGTCAGCTCGCGCACCGTGAGCCCGTACCGCCCGCGGTACTCGCTGCCGTCCGCGAGCATCGCCCCGTAGGGCCCGGCGGACGCGGCCACCCACACCTCGTCCGCGGTGCCCTCGCCCGCGGCCCGCGCCAGCCGCACGCTGCGGGCGAACAGTGCGGCGGCCTCCGCGCGCGAGGCGCCGCGCCGCGCGAACCCCTCGAACGTGGCCTGGTAGCTCGCCGTGATCAGCACCCGCGCGCCCGCCCGCACATAGGCGGCGTGGGCGGCCGCGACCTGCTCGGGCGCGTCGGCGAGCAGCCGGGCCGACCACAGCTCGCCCGACAGGTCGGCGCCCTGGTCGGCGAGCTGGTTGGACAGCCCGCCGTCCAGCACGACGGGCCCCTCGGCGAGGGCTTCGGCGAGCGGTCTCGCGGGCCGCACGGCGGTCACCTCCTCCCGGCCGGGGCGGGGCCCCGGCCTCCAGGACCTGTCCGGCCCTGGGTCGTGTCCGCGACGTCGCATCTGGCGCGCGACGCCCTCCGGGCGGACGACGCGACGTCGCGGACACGCCCTAGTCGAGCTGCGGCGCGACCTGGGAAGCGACCAGCTCCAGGTGGTCCAGGTCGGTCATGTCCATCGTCTGCAGGTAGAAGCGGGTCGAGCCGACCGCCGCGTACCTGCCGATCTTGTCGACGACCTCGGCGGGCGAGCCCGCGAGGCCGTTCTCCCTGAGCTCGCCCACCTCGCGGCCGAGGACGGCGGCCCGGCGCGCCACCTCCGCGTCGTCGCGGCCCACGCAGATCGGCAGCGCGCTGGAGTACACCAGGTCGGATGCGGGGCGCCCGGCCTCCTCGACCGCCGCGCGCACCCGGCCGAACTGCGCCTCGGTCTCCTCGACCGAGCCGAAGGGCAGGTTGAACTCGTCCGCGAACCGCGCGGCGAGCCGCGGAGTGCGCTTCGGCCCCTTGCCGCCGACGATGACCGGCGGCTTCGCCTGGGCGGGCTTGGGCAGCGCGGGCGAGTCGGTCAGCCGGTAGTGGGCGCCGTCGTAGGAGAACTTCTCGCCGACCTCCGTGGCCCACAGCCCGGTGACCACGTCGAGCTGCTCCTCCAGCCTGCTGAACTTGTCGTCGGGGAACGGGATCCCGTACGCGGCGTGCTCCTCGGCGAACCAGCCGGCACCCAGCCCGAGCTCGACCCGGCCGCCGGACATCCGGTCGACCTGGGCGACCTGGATGGCGAGCACGCCGGGCAGCCGGAACGTCGCCGCGGTCACCAGCGTCCCGAGGCGGATCCGCCGGGTCTCGCGCGCGAGGCCCGCCAGGGTGATCCAGGCGTCGGTGGGCCCCGGCAGCCCGTCCACGCCGCCCATGTGCAGGTAGTGGTCCGAGCGGAAGAAGGCGTCGAACCCCAGGTCCTCGGTGGCCTTGGCGACGCGGAGGATGGTGTCGTAGGTCGCGCCCTGCTGGGGCTCGGTGAAGATGCGAAGATCCATGCCCCCATCCTGCACCTCGCGCCCGCGCCGGCGGCCATTGGCCGGCCGTCAGGGGCCGCCGGCCGGCGGTCCAGGCCCGCAGTGCCGCCGGATCCCCGGCAGCCGCAGGAGCGCCGCCGCCCGGTCGCCGGACTCCGCCGCGGCGTCGATCGCCTCCATGCACTGCCAGTAGACGCACGCGTCGTCCGCGGCCGTGGCGACCACGACGAGCGCCGCACCGGCCTCTTCGAGGAGCGCGCCCAGGGCGGCCAGCGCGGCCGACGCGTCCACCGGGCCGGTCAGCGCGGCTGCTCTGAGGCCGCCTGCGGCCCGCAGCGCGGGATGCTCGACGGGCCCCCTGCCGCGCTCTCCCGCGTCGGCGAGCTCGCCCGCAGCCGTCCTGGCCTCTCCGGTGCACCGCGCGGCGAGCAGGTCGCCGAGCGCCCGCGCGAGCGCCTGTGCCTGCCATGCCTCCGCCACCACCTCGGCCGTGGTGCGGCAGGCCGCCAGCGCTTCCCTGCCCGTCTCCGCGATCCGTACCGCGTCCATGTGCACGTCCCCCCTCGTCCTGCGCGCCGTGCGCCTCGCGCGGCGGGTGACCGCCCGTCGCCGTCGCATCACCCAGAGTGCGGGAAAGCGGCGCCCGGAACCAGGGGGGTCCCGTCTTCTGTGGACAACAGGCCGGAAGAAAGGGCGAGATCGGTCCGGATGGGGACAACTCCCTCACCCCGGAGAGTGACCAGCGCTCAGGAAGATGACGTTCCGCCGGCACTCTCCGCGTGTGGCCCGGCGGCCGGCGGGAAGCGCGTCTCGTTCCGCTCGATCTTCGCCGCGAGCGCGACCAGCGGGTCGATGTCCAGCGCCTCGCAGAGCTGGAGGAGGTACGAGAGCACGTCGGCGACCTCGTCCTCGACGCGGAACGCGGCCTCCGGGTCCGCCATGATCCCGGCGGACTGCTCGGGCGTGAGCCACTGGAAGATCTCCAGCAGCTCAGACGCCTCGACGCTCAGCGCCGCGGCCAGGTTCTTCGGCGTGTGGTACGGCTCCCAGCCGCGCGCCGCGGCGAACGCCGTGAGTCTGCGCCGCAGCTCCGGGACGCCGGGCGCGGGCGCCGCGGTCTCCCTGCCGCCCGGCGCGGGGCGCTCCCCGTCCCGCTTCCCGGCTCCGTCCCTGTCGCCGCCCCCGGCGTCCCGTTCCCCGCTCACGTACCCGGCACCGCCGCCTCGGGCGCGCCCTCGACCTCGGTGCCGGCCGGTGCGAGCAGGAAGACGTTCCGGTCGACGCGGTGCATCCCGCAGCCGAGGCCGAACACGACGCCGCTGCTGAAGTCGAGGATGCGCTTGGCCACGTCCGTGTCGGCGGCGGTCAGGTCGAGCAGCACCGGGATCTGCGCGAGCAGGTGCTCGGCGACTTCACGCGCGTCCCCGAAGACCTGCACCCGCAGCACCACGAAGCGGCGCTGCTCCTCCGTCATCTCCTGCGGGACGGTGCGGTGGTCGACCCGGGACGGCCACATGTCGCGGTTGCGCAGCGGCACGACCTGGGCCAGGCCCTCCCACTGCTCGTCGGTGACGTCGTACTCGTCGTACCTGTTCACCGCGCCACCCCTCCCCTGTGCTGATTCTGCATCGGGCCATCCTCCCCCGGCTCACCCGTTCAGCCCATCAGCGACACGGGGTGGCGCGGTACGCAGATGCGCGGCGCCCGACCTGACGGCCCAGGCGAAGACGGCGAGGGCGACCACCGCGACCGTCACCGAGTCGTACGGGGCGGGCAGCCTGCCCGAGCCGCCGAAGGAGCCGAGCCAGGACAGCAGGGTCAGGACGGCCAGATGGCAGACAAGCCAGACGCCCTGGCGCAGTTCGACGCGGAGCGGGGGCGCGTCCTGCGGGCGGCGCAGCAGCAGGAAGACCGGCAGGCCGACCAGGACGAGCGGCAGCGCGAGCCGCAGGCTGTGCCAGCCCGACCAGTACACGAACTCCCCGGCGACCGCGAAGCTGAGGGGCGCGATCCACCGCATCCCCGGGAACTGCCCGTCCCTGCGCCCGGCTCCGCGCTCCCTGTCGTGCGCGCGGAACGAGGCGACGGCGACCGCCGAGGCCGCGTAGATCAGCAGGTACATGTCGCCCATCACGCTGACGATGCTCTGCCAGCCGCCGAACGGCAGCAGGAAGACGACGATCACCGCGAGGTTCAGCACGAGGGCGCGGCGGGCCGCTCCCGAGCGCGGGTCGATACGCAGGAAGAACCGCGGCAGCAGGCCGTTCTTCGCGAGGGCGTAGGTGTGCCGGGCGTCGATGGCCACCCCGACGTACGCGGAGCCGCCGGGCGAGATCACCGCGTCCGCGTACAACAGCGTGGCCAGCCACTGGAGGTTGAGGAGCAGGGCGAGCTGCCCGAAGGGCGAGTCGAAGCTGACGCCCTGCCAGCCGTGGGCGAGCGTCGAGTCGGGCACGGTGATCAGGAACGCCAGCTGGAGCAGCAGGTACACGACGACGGCGAGGCCGATCCCGGTGAGCACGGCTGCCGGTACGGTACGGCGCGGCCTGCGCGCCTCGCCGGAGAAGTCGAGCGGGGCCTGGAAGCCGTTGACGGAGTAGACGATGCCGCCGCCCGCGAGCGCGGTCAGGCAGGCCGCGTACCCGTAGGGCGCGAAGCCGCCGTGCGTGCCGCCCGCGAGCCGGCCCGCGTGGGTGCCGGAGGCGAACAGCGCGACCACCGTGATCAGCGGGATGAGCACCTTCAGCAGCGAGACGAGGTTGTTCAGGCGGGCGAACAGCCGTACCGCGAACCAGTTCAGCGCGGTCAGCAGCACGCTCAGGCCGCAGGCGAGCGCGAGGCCCGGCCAGGTCAGCGAGGAGCCGCGGTAGATGCCGGGGACGTAGTGGGCCGCGTACTGCATGATCGCGCTGATCTCGGCCGCGGTGCCGCCCACCGAGAGCAGCACCGACCAGCCGACCATGGTGCCGACGAGCCGGCCGCCCGCGTAGAGCGGCCAGCGCACGGTGCCGCCGCCCTCGGGGCGGGTCGCGCCGAGTTCGACCATCACCAGCGCGACGAGCGCGCACAGCGCCCCCGCGGCGATCCAGGACAGCAGGGCGGCGGGGCCCGCGGTCTGCGCGGCGAACATCGCAGCGAACAGCCAGCCGGAGCCGATGATGTTGGAGAAGCCGATCGCGGTCAGGCCCCAGAAGCCGAGATCGCGCTTGAGGCGGTGTTCCTGCGACAGCTCGACCGGTACGTCCGGTGCCGCGGGCGGCGGTGGTGACGGTGGCTTCGGCGGCACGGGCCGGGTCCCCTCGTGCGGTGGTCCGCGCCCGGCCGCGCCGGGTGGGCGGCGCGCGGGCTGCGGAAGGACGGTCGGTTGCGGGTTCTCAACGGGGCGGATCGACGGGGCGGTTGCGGACGGTTCGGTCGGTTGCGGGCGGTGGCGCGGCCGGGTGGCGACCGCGTGGATGGTACGCGAAGGGCCCGGTGGGACCGGGTCCGGGAGGAGAGCGTGCCCAGCCTGACACGGTCGACGCGTACCCCGGCCCGCGGGTCCCCGCGCTCCGGACTCCGGCTGCGGCGGCCGCGCCGCACCCGGGGGCCCGCGCCCGCCGCGGGAGCGCCCACCGTTCGAGGCTCAGGACGCTCCTCCGGGAGGCCCGCCGCCGTACCCCACTTCCGGGGCGGCCGCATCCCGGGGGCCTGTCGTGGGCGGGTGCGGCGGTGGGTCCGGTGGTGGGGGCGGGCGGGGCGTGAGACGTTCCGAGCACCTCCGCAGAACCGCAGCTCCCCTCCCCCGCGCACCCGGGGGTCCCCCACACCCGAGGAGGCCACGGTGACCGCCGACGCGACGTATCCCGCGCGCCCCGAGACGGGGGCGGACGACACAGGCGACGTCCAGGAACCGGCCGCCGCACGGCGTGCCGTGGCCGCCCGCTTCGCGGCGCTGACCTGCGCGGCCGACCCCGCGGGCGGCGTCGGCCCGCCGCTCGCCGAGGTGCCGCTGCCCGGCTCGGGCCGTACCGCCGCGCGGCTGCGCACCCTGTACGAGCTGGGCCGTGCGGACCTGTCCCTGGCCCGGCTCGCCGAGGGCCACCTCGACGCGGTGGCCATCCTCGACGAGGTCGCAGGCGCGCCGGTCGGGCCGGGCGAGCGGTGGGCCGTCTGGGCGGCGCGGCCGCCAGGACCCGCGCCCGGGGCGCGGTGCGTCGACGGGCGGTGGCTCCTCGACGGCGTGCGGCCGTACTGCGCGGGCGCGCACTGCTGCACGCACGCGCTGGTCTCGGCCGACGCGGTGGACGGCAGACGGCTGTTCGCGGTCCGCCTGGCCCAGTCGGGGGTGCGGCCGGTGCCCGGGAGCAGGCGCGCGGTGGGGATGGCGGGCAGCGACGCCTGCGACGTGGCGTTCACCGCGGCCGAGGGGATGCCGGTCGGCGGGGTGGGCGCGTACACGGACCGCCCGGGGTCCGAGCACGCGGCGGCCGGGGTGGCCGCATGCCTGCTCGGCGGGGCGCGTGCGGTGGCGGAGACGCTGTACGCGTCGGCGCGCAGGCGCACCCAGGACGCGTTCGCTGCCGCGCACCTCGGGGCCGTCGACACGCTGCTGTCCTCGGCCGTCGCGGTGCTCGAACGCGCGGCGCGCGACATCGACGCGGACCCGCTGGACACGCGGGGCGCGGCCCGGATGCGGGGCCTGCGCGTGCAGGCGCTCGCCGAGCTGGTCTGCACGGAGGTGCTCGCCCACGTGGGGCGGGGCGCGGGCGGCACGCCGCTGTGCCACGACGCGCGGCACGCGCGGGCCGCCGCCGACCTCGCGGTGCTGATGCGGCTGCACCCGGTGGAACGCGGGCTGGCCGAGCTGGGGCGTCTGTTCGGCGCCCGGGACGACCACGGCAACGACGGCGGAGAGGACGAGCGATGACCGACGCTGCAGAGCACTCGACGACGGGTACGGCGGGCGCGGGAGCGGCGCCCCCCGGCGGGGTGGGCGCGACCGCGCGCTCCCTGGCGGCCGGGCGGGCCGCGGGCGGCCCCGCGGCCACCGGGCTGCGGGAGACAGCGGACGTCGCGGCGGGCGCCGAGGGCACCGCGTGCCGCAGGGCGGCGGCGTACGACGCCGACGCCGAGGGCACGCCGGAGTCCCGGTGGGCGGCCTGGGACGGCCTGGGCGCCCTGCCCAGGGCCCTGGTGCCGCCGGGGCCCGTGCTCGTGGTGGCGGCCCACCCCGACGACGCGGTCCTCGGCTTCGGCGGCACGATGGCGGCGCTCGCCGCTTCCCACACGCCCGTGCACCTGCTGTCGGTGAGCGACGGGGAGCGGTCGGGGCCGCGGCCCGCGCGCCCTGCCGTACGCCGTCCGGACGGCCGCCGGCCGGGTGACCGCCGTTCGGCCGAGCTGCGCAGGACGGAGCTGGCCTCGGCGCTCGGCGAGCTCGGCCACCACGGGCTGCGGCCCGCGCGGCTCGCCGTGCCCGACACGGCCGTCGACCACTACGAGGACCGGGTGCGGGAGACCGTGGCCGGGCTGCTGCGGGAGACCGGTGCCCGGCTGTGCGTGGCGCCGTGGACCGGTGACCTGCACGGCGACCACGAGGCCGCGGGCCGCGCGGCGTTCGCGGCGTGCACGGAGGCCAGGGTCCCGGTGTGGTGCTATCCGCTGTGGCTGTGGCACTGGTCGTTCCCCGGCGACCCGCGGGTGCCGTGGGGCAGCGCGGCGCGGCTGCCGCTCGACGACGACAGCGCGGCGGCCAAGCGGCGTGCCGTACGGCGGTTCGCCAGCCAGACCGAGCCCGCCGCGGACGGCGATCAGGACACGGCGATCCTGCCGCCCGCCGAACTCGCCCACCACCTGCGGGGCTTCGAGGTGGTCTTCCGATGAGGGCGGTCCTGTGAGCGGGCGGCCCGCGGCCTGCGCGGTGATCGTGCCCGCGCACCAGGAGGGCGCCTCGCTGCCCGCGACGCTGCACTCGCTGCGGGCCGCGGCCCGCCATCCGGAGGCCGCGGGCGTACCGGTGCTGCTCGTGGTGGTCGCCGACGCCTGCACGGACGGCACCGCCGCGGTCGCGCAGGACGCGGGCGCGCTCGTCGTACGGGAGTCGTTCCGCAATGTCGGCAGGGCGCGGGCGAGCGGCGCGCGGGTCGCGCTGCGCCGGCTCGCCGCGTACGGCGACACGCTGTGGCTCGCCACCACGGACGCGGACACGGTGGTGCCGCCGCGCTGGCTCGCGCACCAGCTGCGCCACGCGCGCCAGGGCTGGGAGTGCGTGGTGGGCACCGTGCGGCTCGCGCCGCACCCGCCGCTGAGCGCGGTGACGGCGGCGCGCCACGACGCGCACTACTTCGCGCAGCGGCCGCCCGGCCGCGGGGCCTGGCGCCATCCCCATGTGCACGGCGCCAACCTCGGTGTGGCGGCCTGGGCCTACACCGCGGCGGGCGGCTTCCCGCCGCTCGCGCACAGCGAGGACCACGCGCTGGTCGCGGCCCTCGACCGGGCGGGCCGCCGCGTCCTGCGCACGGACGACTGCCCGGTGCTGACCTCGGGCCGCGCCGACTCCCGCGCCCCGCGCGGCTTCGGCTCGTTCCTCAGCGCGCTCGGCGGCGCCTGAACCGGCGCGCGCGGCGGCGTGTGTGCCCCGCGTGCCCGTGCCGCCCCGACCGGCGCCACGGACACGCGGGGGTCCTTTGCGGGCCCGGCTCAGCCCGCCGTGGCCGTGCCGGCGAGCGGGGCCGCGCCGGCCCCGCCGGGCGCGGCGTCCGCCGGGATGGCGATGGCGGTCTCCTCGTCGGGCGAGACGAACACCGGGTCGCCGTGGGAGAGTCCGACCTTCTCCTTGTAGATGCGCGAGCGCAGCAGGGTGTCGCCGACCCGCACGTGGTAGTCCCAGCAGTCGCCGTGGTAGATGCTGAACTCCACGGTGCCCTTCCAGCCCTTGCCCGTGGCGTCCTTGCGGGAGAGCGACAGGCTCTCCGGCCGGATGAAGACGTTGACCTGGCTGCCCTCCGCCAGGTCGCCGGCCGCGACGCAGCGCAGCGAGCCGTGCGGGAGGGTGATGTCGACTAGGTCGTCGTCGCAGGCGGTGACGGTGCCGGGGATGCTGTTGGAGATGCCCATGAAGCGCGCGGTGAACTCGCTGCGCGGGCGGGCGTAGATCTGCTGGGCGGGGCCCCGCTCCACGATCCGGCCGAACTCCATCAGGATGACCTCGTCGGAGACGGCCAGCGCCTCGTCCTGGTCGTGGGTGACGAACACCGTGGTGATGCCGAGGCGCTGCTGCACTGCGCGGATCTCGTCGCGCACCCGGTCGCGCAGCCCCTTGTCGAGGTTGGAGAGCGGCTCGTCGAGGAGCAGCACCTCCGGCTCGCGGGTCAGGGCGCGGGCGAGGGAGATCCGCTGCTGCTGGCCGCCGGAGAGCGCGGGCGCGGGGCGGTCGGCGAGGTCGGCGAGGCCGACTAGGTCGAGCGCCTCCATGGCCTTGCGGCGCGCCTCCGGCACGGGCAGCTTCTTCTGGCCCGAGCGCAGCGGGAACATCACGTTCTGCACGGCCGTCATGTGCGGCCACACCGCGTACGACTGGAACACCACGCCGATGGGGCGCTGGTGCACGCTCACGTACACGTTGTCCTGTGACGAGTAGACGGCCTTGCCGCCGATGCGGATCTCGCCCGCGTCGGGCCGTTCGAGCCCGGCGATGAGCCGCAGGGTGGTGGTCTTTCCGCAGCCGCTGGGGCCGAGCAGGGTGACGAGCTCTCCCTCGGGCACCGTCAGGTCGATGCCGTCGACGGCGTTGCGGGTGACGGCTTTGCCGTCGAAACGCTTGATCAGTCCGCGTATTTCGATCACGAGACTCTCCTTCGAGCCCTTCGAGCGCTCAGTGGCGGTTCCGGTTCAGCCCGGTCTTCCGGGTGACCAGGCTGACAAGGCCGACGATGACGGCCAGGAAGACGACGATGAAGACGCCGAGCGCGGCCACGATCGGGTAGCTGCCGTTCGCCCACTCGGTGTAGATGGTCACCGAGACCACCTGGGTGTTCTCCGTGTACAGGAAGATCGCGGCGGAGATCTCCCGGAACGCGACGATGACGGTGTAGAGGAACGCGGCCAGCAGCGAGGGCGCGAGCAGCGGTACGTAGATGCGGCGGAAGGTCCTCAGCCAGGACGCGCCGCTCACCGCGGCGGCCTCCTCCAGTTCGTCCTTGATCTGGGCGATGCCCGGCACGATGTAGCGCATGCCGTAGGGCAGGCCGATGGTGACGAACGCGATGACGAGGATGGCGAGGGTGCCGTACAGGTGGAACGGCAGGGGCGCCGTCAGGTACCAGTACAGGATGCCGACGCCCATCACGACGCTGGGCACCGCGATGGGCACGGTCGCGAGGCCGTCGAGGATGCCGCGGCCGCGCGCCTTGGTCTTGACGGTGATGTAGGCGACGAGGGAGCTGAGCACGGTGACGATGGCGCCGGCGAGCACCGCCGTGATCAGGCTGTTGGTGACGGACTTGGTGAGCGCGGGGGTGTGCAGGACCGCGCTGTAGTTGGACAGGGTGAGCCGGTGCAGCGCGGCGATCGACGGGGGTTCGTAGCCGGGCAGCAGCGACGACCACACGAGCATCAGCAGCGGCAGCGCGACGGCGACGACGAAGAACACCACGAAAGCGGCGAGTCCGAGCCACTTCCACTTGCCGAGGTCGATGGAGGTGGGCCTGAAGCCCTTGCCCGTGATGGTCTGCGCCTCGGCGCCCGAGCCGCCGAGCTTGCGGGAGAAGTACAGGCCGACGCTGGCGACGGCGAGGATGAAGATGCCGATGACGCCGACCGTGCCGTAGTCGGTGGGGAACTGCTGGAGCGCGTTGTAGATGCGGCTCACGAAGACGAACTTGTGCCCGGGGACGCCGATGAGCTGCGGCACCTCGAAGGTGGAGATGGTCTGGACGAACATCAGCAGCGCCGCCGACATCACGGCGGGCCTGATCAGCCGGGCGGTGATGGTGCGGAAGACCCGCCACGGCGGTGCGCCGGAGCTGAGGGCGGCCTCTTCGAGCGAGGAGTCCATGTTGCCGAAGGCGGCGGTGCCCATGAGGAAGGCGACCGGGGTGACGTGCATGGACTGGACGAGGACCATGCCGGCGAGGGAGTAGATGTTGAAGGCCGGCAGGTGCAGGTCGCGCAGGAGCACGTTGAGCGCGCCGGTGTGCGGCGCGAACAGCAGGGCCCAGGCGACGGTGTTGAGGATGCCCGGGATGATCAGCGGCACCAGGGCGGCGATCTGGGCGAAGAACTTGGCCGGCGTGTTGGTGCGGGACACCAGGTAGGCGAGGCCGAAGCCGATGACCGTGCAGACGACTGCGGTGGCGGCGGCGTAGGCGAAGGAGTTGCCCACCAGCGACCAGAAGTCGGAGGTGCCGAGGGTCTCGCTGTAGTGGCGCAGCGTCCAGGTGACCTTGTCGGCCGAGAGGAAGGAGCCCTGGAGGCTGGCGATCACCATCGTGCCCGCGGGGACGACGGCCAGGTAGGCGACGACGAGGGCGACGACGGCGAGCAGGATGTTGCGCGGGTTGCGGAACCACGCCAGGAATCGGGACGTGGTGCGGCCCGCGGGCTGCGGCGCTTCGCGGGTCGGAGGTGGCGCGGGGCGCGACCGGTCGATGAGGCTCATTGCTTGGCCGTCCTCGGAGTGGGAAGGGCGAGGCCCGGAAGTGGTGGGGTCACGCCGGGTTGAGGGTCGGGGCAGACGGTTGCGGTCGTGCCACGGGAGCAAGGAGAAGAAAACAGGTGAAGCGGGAGAGGGGGCGGAAGGGGAGGCGAAGGGGGACCGGTAAAAGGGTGTACGGGAGGCCCCGGACCGCCCGGTGGGAGCGGGCTCGGGGTCGCGGTGGTGCGGATGTGCCGCCTGGTGGGCGGTTGTCCCGGGTGCCGCCGGATGCGGCGGCGGGTCGTGCGGTGCGGTGTGCGTCCGGGGTCAGATGGCGTGCAGGGCCTTCTCGTACTCCTGCAGCAGGATGTCGTACTTGTCGGGCTCGATCACCGGTGTGGACCAGGCCGGCTTCCACTTCTTCTCGTTCCACACGGCGGGGTCGTCGTGTTCGAGGTCGCTCAGCGAGACGTGGTTGGTGATCGAGACGACCTGCTTCTGGCCCTCCTTCGACATGATCCAGTCGATGAACAGCTTGGCGGCGGCCGGGTGCGGCGCGTTCTTCGCCAGTTCTTCGAGGACGGCGGCCGAGGGAAGCGGGTTCGGGTTGGAGAAGGCCAGCCGGGTCGGGGTCTTCTTCTGGAGGGCCGCCGCCTTGTAGCCGTAGGCGTTGGCGACGGCCGCGGGCTCGCCGCCCTGGACCTCGGTGATCGACTGGGTGTGGCTCTCCACGAGGCGGGGCTCGTTGTCCCCGAGCCGCTTGACCAGGTCGAGCGCCTTGTCGTGGCCGTAGGCGGAGATGAGGCCCTCGTACCAGTTGATGGCCTTGGGGTCGATGGAGAACTTGCCCTTCCACGCGGGCTTGGTGAGGTCTTCGAGCTCGGCGGGGACCGGCAGGTGCTGGGACTTGACCGCCTGCGGGTTGTAGGCGATGGCGCTGGTGTTGATGTAGACGACGTTGCGGTAGCCGTCGGGGAGGTTCTGCAGCTGCTTGGGCAGCGGCGGGATCTCCGGCACCCGGTAGGGCGCGAGCGTGCCGACCTTGATGAGCTGGTAGACGGGCTCGGAGTCGGCGGAGATGACGTCCGCGTTGAACTTGCCGCCGCGCTGCTCGGTGACGAGGCGGGAGGGCAGCTTGTCCGCGCTGAGGCGCAGCGCCTCGACCTTCACCCCGGGGTAGGTCTTCTGGAAGGCGGTGATCATGTCGTCGACGTCGTCGTCGGCGAACGTCGTGTACCAGAGCAGCTTGCCTTCCTTCTTCGCCTGGGCGAGGAGCTGGTCCGGCTGCTGTGCGGGAGCGACCTTCGTGATCGCGGCGCCGCCGGCGCCTCCCCCGCAGGCGGTCAGCGCGCCCGCGATGAGCAGGGCGCCCGATGTCCGCAGAGGGGAACGGAGTGTTTTCATCACGGCTCGTGGTGCGTGCGGTGCGATGCGTCCGCGCATTCCGCCACCTCCAGTCGAGGGCCCCGTGGAACCCGACCGGTGGGTGTCTTTCGTGGGGCCTCGCCGAAAAACAAATGCCATTCTGGGCTGAGGGTATGACCATTGCAATAGTCGTGCAGGGTTTTCTTGCGAGATGCGCAATCGTGTCCGTACCGCCGCGAGAAGGGGTATCACACCCGGAACGTTCGCTTCAGCGGGCAGGCGGCATGCGGGAGTTGAGCCATGGGACACTGGAGACAGGGACCGGCGCCTACCACCGGCGGAAGTGACCGGAAAACGCGGCCGGGACGGCGACCGAAACCGCTTCAGGAGTTACGGTGAGCGGCCCGGGACACAGGGATCATTGGTCATACCCTAATCCGGTAGACTAGGACGGTCAATACATGACGAAAGGACTCTCCATGCCGGCGCGCCGAGCGAGTGCCAAGGACGACGGCCGCCAGGCCGGGCTGCTCACCCCCGTGAACGACCGCCGCATCTCCGCGTTGATCGTGGACCAGGTGCGGACCCTCATCCACGAGGGCAAGCTCAGCTCGGGCGACCGGCTGCCCCCCGAGCGCGAGATGTGCGAGCGCTTCGGGGTGAGCCGGGTGACCGTGCGGGAGGCCCTGCGCGTGCTGGAGGCCAGCGGCCTGGTGGAGATCAGGGTGGGGGCGCACGGCGGCGCCTTCGTCACCAAGCCGACCAGCGACCGGGTGGGCGCGAGCATCGTCGACCTGCTGACCCTCTCCTCGGTCACGGCCACCGAGGTCACCGCGGTCCGCATGGTGCTGGAGGTCGGCATCATCCCGCTGCTGTGCGAGAGCGTGGACCAGGAGGACATCGCCGAGCTGAGCGCCATCTGCGACCGGCAGGAGCAGGCCCTGGACAGCGGCGAGTACCACGTCTCCCTGTCGGCCGAGTTTCACACCCGGCTGGCGGCGGCGACGCACAACACGGCGTTCGAGATGCTGATCCAGTCCTTCCACGGCCCGCTGCTGATGTCGCTCGCCAAGGCCAAGAGCACGGCGCCCGAGATGGGCCGCCGCGGTCTCGACGAGCACCGCGCCATCGTCGAGGCCGTGCGGACGGGCGACGTGGCGACCGGTGAGCGGATCATGCGCGAGCACCTGTCGCGCACCGCCGACCGCCTCTGCCTCGACGAGGTCCCCGCCCAGCTCGACGAGGTCCCCGCCCAGAACGCGTGACGGAGCCGCGGGCCGGACGTCCCGGCCCCGCGGCCCCGCCTCGCGCGCTGGTGCCTCAGTAGCCCTGCGGCCGCAGGACCATGCAGCAGCCGAAGGAGATCAGCACCGAGAGGAACAGCACTCCGAAGCCCGCCGTGTACGAACCGGTGGCGGCCAGCAGGGTGCCCATCAGGGCGGGCAGCACGGCGCCGACCAGGTTGGTCAGCGAGGAGAACAGGCTGCTCGAGTACTCCGTCTGCTGGGTCGGCATCAGGCTGTGCAGCAGTGTCCAGTTGGTCACCACGCACCACGCGTTGCCCGCGAGGCCCAGGAAGATGAAGAAGCTGTCGAGGCCCGCGTTGCTGAACAGCGCGGTGCCCGCGATGCCGATGCCTTCCACGGCGAAGCCCCAGGCGGCCCAGCCGGCGCGTTTGACCTTGCGGTCGGAGGCCCGGCCCACCAGCACCATCACCACGATGGACAGCACGTTGGCGACGGTCAGCACGATGCCGATGTTGCCGAGCGTCACGTGCCTGGCCTGCTGGAGGTAGAGCGGCACCCAGGTGACCAGGCCGTAGAAGGGCGCGTTGGTCCCCACGTACATCAGCATGGTCAGCCAGTAGCGGTAGTTGCGGAACGGCGACTCGGGGCCGAGCTTGGGCACCGAGGTCGTGTTCTCGAACCGGTCCGCCTCGATGTGCTCGACCTCTTCCGCGCTGACGCTCTCCGCGTCCTCGGGGCGGTCCTGGAGGAGGACGAGCACGATCAGGAAGGCGAACACCGCGGCGACGACGGCCTGGGTGAGGAAGGTGAAGCGCCAGCCGGTGCCGCTGATCATGACGGTGGTCAGCGAGCTGCCGATCGCGGAGCCCACGAAGATGCCGGAGAGCCACGACGCGTTGGCCCGCGCCCGCTCCTGCATCGGGAACCACCGCGCGGTCAGCGTGTGCGCGACCGGGTAGAAGCACGCCTCGCCGATGGCGAGCAGGATGCGCGTCCCGTAGAGCTCGCCCAGGGTGTTGACGAACGGCGGGAGCGCCAGGGCGAGCACCCAGATCGCCGTGCCGATGAGCATCGACTTCCGCGGGCCGAGCCGCTTGAGTACGAATCCCCAGCCGAACAGCGCGATGCCGTAGGCGTAGAGGAAGAGGCTGGTCAGCCAGCCCACCGAGCCCGGGTGCTTGTCCAGGCCGAACTGGTGGCTGAAGGCGTGGTCGGTGACGATGACGCCGATGGAGGACTTGCTCAGCTGGGCCACCGAGAAGGCGATCAGCAGGGGCAGGCTGACGTGGAGCCATCTTTGGAGGTGACGGCCGCGCAGTGCGGTCGTGCGGCGGGGTGGGGAGTCGGCCCTCAGTTCAGTCTCGGGTGTCACGTGCTTGCGTCCTTGCATGTACGTACGAGTGAGCACGCGGCCCTGCGGTACCGGGCTCGCGTGCTCGGAGGGTGCGCGGTGGTGCGCTGCGGTGTGCTCGTGTGGTGTGTGTGCCGTGGTCGTTCGGTGCGGTGTGTCTGTGCGGTGTGTCTGTGCGGTGTGTCTGTGCGGTGTGTCTGTGCGGTGTGTCTGTGCGGTGTGCCGCGGCGGCCGGGGAACGCGGACCACGTACGGCGCCCCGGCGGGTGTGCGCGGCCCGTGCGTCGCGCAGCGTTCGGTTGCGCGACGCCGGGCCGGGTGGAGCTCAGCCCTGCGGGCGTCGGCCCGCGAACAGGCAGGTGTAGAAAGCCTTCCAGGCGACGTCCACTTCGGTCAGGCCCGCGGCGCGGTACCCGTCGATGTGGTCCTCCACACTGGTCAGCGGATAGTTGTGGTGGTGCTTGGGCGCGGGATTGCGCGGCGCCCAGTACTTCTTGCGCACCGACCGGTAGCGGCGGTCCCAGACGTCCTCGGGACCGATGTGGTCCAGGTTGACGAGCCAGCCGTCCGGGGCGAGCAGCCCCGCGGCCTCCTGGTAGAAGGCGTGCAGCTGGGCCCGGTCGAGGTGGTGGCTGGCGCGCGAGCTGAGCACGACGTCCGCCCCCTCGGGGAGCCCCGCGGCCCGCAGGGCCTGCATGTCGCCGACCTGGAAGGTGACCCGGTCGCCGAAGTCCGCGAGGTCCTTGCGCGCCTGCTGGAGCATGGTCTCCGAGACGTCCATCCAGACGCCCCTGGCCTTCGGGAAGGCCGTGAGCAGGACGGAGAGGAACTTCCCCGCGCCGCTCGCGATGTCCACGACCAGCTCGGGCTCCGGCTTCTCCTCGGCGATCAGCTGCGCGGCGATCGTGCGGGGCAGGGACAGCAGGTCCCGTGCTCCGTCCGGGTCGCCGCCCAGCCACGCCGTGGCGAAGGCCGGGTCCGACCAGACCTGGGCCGCAGTGGGCCCCTGTTGTGCCATCTCGTCTCCTCGTCGGCTCTGCGCGGGGCGCCGGGGCCCCGCGCCATCCGGGCTACGGATGAGGTCGGGTGGACCGGTGCCCGCTTCAGGAACGGGCGCCTCCGGGGCCGTCGTACTCCGGGGCGTTCTCCAGGAACACGGTGTTCTGGTAGCCGAGCTGCTTGAACTGGCGGTTCTGCGCGGAGATCAGCTTCACCGGCGTCCCGTCGGCGGCGAAGTGCTGCGCGACCGTGTTGTGCGGCACGTACACCGTGTCGCCGGCCTTGAAGTCGTGCCGGGTGGGCTCGTTGGCGATGCGGGCGTAGTACTTCTCCGCGATCTCGGCCTCGACCTCCCAGTGGAGGCTGTAGCCGGAGCCCTCGCGCACGTAGAGGACCTCGTCGGCCATCGTCCAGCGCTTGCCGGAGCGGCTGCCGCCGGGGATCTCCAGGACGTACGAGTCGACGCTGAAGGTGCGGACGTCGTCGCCGGGCTGCGACATGACGCGGACCTTGCCGAGCGGCGTGGACTCCCAGGGGGTGTCGGCCGACTTGACGACCTTGCGCATCTTCTCGACGTTCGGCGTCCACAGCTGCGACCAGTCGACGCGCTCGCCGAACTTGTCGGGGTTGTCGATCGGGCCGCTGCGGCCCTGCTGGATCAGGCCGAGGTACATCCAGAGCGACTTGGCCTTGAAGATGATGCACTTCGCGGTCTCGTCGTACGGGTTGAAGTGCCGGTGCACCGAGTCCGTGTGGACGATGACGAGGTCGTCCTTCTCCCACTCGTAGCGCTGGTCGTCGTGGATCTCGTAGCCCGCGCCCTCCAGGATGTAGAAGGCGGCCTCGTTCTGGTGGCCGTGGCCGTGGTTCGAGGACCGCGGGGGCAGCTCCACGAAGTGGACCTGGAGGCTCTGGGTGAGGAACGGGTCGTCGCCGGGGCCGATGCGCCACCAGGTGCGGGACTTCTCCGAGTCACCGGAGTGCGCGACCTTCGCGTCGTCTACGACGACCGAGTCGTCGCGGACCCGCGGGGCGTCCAGCTGGCTGCGGCGGAACTCCTTGAGGCCGTAGGTCTCCGACGTGATCCCCCGGAGGAAGACCCGCCCCTTCTTCTCGCTCATACACTTCTCCTCGTGATGTCGGACCGGGGCGCACCGGCGTCCACCGGTCCGTGCGGCGGTCTTGTCCCCGGCACCTGCCGGGGAGGGACGGACTTGTACGCGCAGGCCACATCGACCGGGCACTGCTGGGGAGTTGGAAGTCCGTCTGGCCGGAGACCGCTGGCTCGGCCGGGATTGATTCGGGCATTCAGCCTGACTTCATTGGCCTAACCTTTATATCAACGGGCCGGAGAGGGAGTCAACGATTCAGGGACGTAACCGCGTACTCACAGGTACGACATCAGCCTCCTTCCCTGCGATGGTTCAATGGTATTACATTAAGAGCATCGAGCACCGACTGAGAGGGGTTTCCGATGCCACGCAAGGACGGCGACGGCCGCACGACGAGCGGCGGCACGCTGATCGTCGGCGCCAGCCAGGCCGGGCTCCAACTGGCCGTCTCGCTGCGGCAGCTGGGTGACACCCAAGCGATCACCCTCGTCGGCGAGGAGCCCCACGCGCCCTACCAGCGGCCCCCGCTGTCCAAGGAGTTCCTGGCCGGCACGGCCGAGCTGGAGTCGCTGGCCTTCCGGGCCCCCTCCTTCTACCCGGAGAACGGCATCGACCTGGTCTGCGGCGAGCGCATCACCGCCCTGCGGCCCGGCCTCGCCACCACCGCGTCCGGCCGCGAGCTGCCCTACGACCGGCTGGCGCTGACCACGGGCGCGGGGCCGCGCAGGCTGCCCGTGCCGGGCGCCGGCCTCGAAGGGGTCTGCTACCTGCGCGACCACGCGGACGCGGCGGGCCTGCGCGGCCGGCTGGCCTCCGCCACCCGCGTGGTGGTGGTCGGCGGCGGCTTCATCGGCTTGGAGGCGGCCTCCGTGGCGCGCGCCGCGGGGCTCTCCGTGACCGTCGTGGAGGCGGCGGGCCGGCTGCTCGGCCGCGCCGTGGCGCCGGTGGTCTCCGACTTCTACGCGCGGGCGCACCGGCGCAGGGGCGTCGACGTGCTGCTCTCGACCGGGGTGACGGCGATCGAGCCCGACGCCTCGGGGCGCAGGGCCGCAGGGGTGGTCCTCGCCGACGGCACGCTCCTCGCCGCCGACCTGGTCCTCGTGGGCATCGGCGCGGTCCCGCGCACCGAACTCGCCGAGCAGCTGGGCCTCGTGTGCGACGGCGGCATCGTGGTCGACGCGGCCGCCCGCACCAGCGACCCCGCGGTGGTCTCGGCCGGCGACTGCACGGTCCAGCCGCACCCGCTGACCGGCGAGGGCCGCCTGCGGATCGAGTCCGTGCAGAACGCGGTGGCCCAGGCGCAGACCGCTGCCGCCACCCTGCTGGGGCGCCCGGCCCCGGCGAAGGCGGTGCCGTGGTTCTGGTCCTACCAGGGCGACCTGCGGCTGCAGATCGCCGGCCTGTCCACCGGGCACGACACGTCCGTGGTGCGCGGCGCCGTGGACGACGAGCACTTCTCGGTCCTGTACTACCGCGAGGGCCGGCTGATCGCGGTGGACGCGGTGAACCGCCCCGCCGACTACATGGCGGTGCGCAAGGCGCTCACCCAGGGCGCCACGATCCCGGCCGAGGCGGCCGCGGACGCCGACGCGCCGCTGAAGACCCTGATCACCGAGGTGGCGAGCGCGGCGCCCGCCGCGTGACACGGCGGAGAAAGCACGGGAAGGGGGCCGGCCGCCCGGGCGGGCGGGCCCCCGCCCCGGCCCCCCCGCG